>NZ_CP024633.1:3600000-3900000 GCF_004924335.1 Mycobacteroides salmoniphilum
CAACTACATCAAGGTGCCGCCAAACGAGGTCGCGGTCTTCACGGGGCGCGGCCAGCCGAAGGTGGTGCGCGGTGGTGCCCGCTTCAAGATGCCCGGCATCGAGCGGGTGGACATCATGTCGCTCGAACCGTTCAACGTGAATATCAATCTGCAGAACGCGTTGTCCAACAACGGCGTCCCGGTCAACGTCGAGGCCGTAGGGCTGGTGCGCATCGGATCGAACGACGAGGCGGTGCAGACCGCCGTCCAGCGCTTCCTCACCGCCGATCTCAGCGAATTGCAGCGGCAGATCAACGAGATCCTGGCGGGCAGCCTGCGCGGCATCACCGCCACGATGACCGTCGAGGACCTGAACTCCAATCGCGACTCCCTGGCGCGCAGCGTCGTCGAGGAGGCCGGCGGCGATCTCGCCCGCATCGGTATGGAGGTCGATGTCCTCAAGATCGCGGGCATCTCCGACCGCAACGGATACCTGGAGTCGCTCGGCCAGCGCCGTATCGCCGAAGTGCGCCGCGACGCGACGGTCGGCACGGCCCAGGCCGAGCGGGACGCACAGATCCAGTCGGCTCAAGCCCGGCAGGCCGGCTCCATCGCGCAGGCCGAGGCCGATACCGCGATCGCCTCCGCCAACCAGAAGCGCGACGTGGAACTGGCCCGTCTGCGCGCGCAGACGGAGGCGGAGAACGCTCAGGCCGACCAGGCCGGGCCACTCGCCCAGGCGCGTGCCGAAAAGGACGTCGGTATCGCCCGTGAGCAGGCGGAGGCCGCGCGCATGCAGGCCCGCACCGAGGTGGAGCAACGCCGTACCGAGCAGGCCCAGGCCGCGTTGCAGGCCGATGTCATAGCCCCTGCCGAGGCGCGTCGTCAGGCCGACATCGCGATCGCGGAGGGCAGTCGGCAGGCCGCGATCCTGAAGGCGCAGGCAGATGCCGAGGCCGAGCGGCAGAAGGGTTCCGCGGAAGCCGACGCGCGCAAGGCAGCCGCGGATGCCTTCCGGATCGAGCAACAGGCCGCCGCCGACGGCACCAAGGCCAAGCTGATCGCCGAGGCGGAGGGCACCAAGGCCACGCTGATCGCCGAGGCAGACGGCATCAAGGCCAAGCTGCTGGCCGAGGCCGACGGTAAGAAGGAAGTCGCCGCGGCACTCAATGCCTACACGCCGGAGGCCGCCCGACTGCTCACGCTGCCGGACATCCTGGCGTCGGTGGTGCAGGCAACCGAGGCCGCATCGAAACCGATCGGCGAGATTGAAAGGCTGTCCATCATCGGTGGCTCCGGCGATGCCCAGGACGCGTTGGGCACCCTTTTAGGAGTGGGCCCGCAAGCAGTAGCGAAAGTGATTGAGAGCCTCAAGGTTTCAGGAATCGATGTGGCCGACTTACTGAACCGCACCCAGCAGGTCAAGGAATCCACGTCCCCTGCCCCCGCGCCCGCGGCACATCCGGAAGAATCGGTGCAGGAATAGCGACACCTCCTGCGAAGTTGGGACGCGACATGGGCGAATCGAACCTCAACCGGTACGGAGTATGGAACGGCGGTCCGGTCACACCGGAGCAGGCCAAGGCCATCGAGGATCTCGGCTACGGCTCGGTGTGGATCGGGGGTGTGTTCACCTCAGATCTTGCGTATGTAGAGCCGCTGCTCGAAGCGACCGAGAATCTCACGGTCGCGAGCGGCATCGTGAACATCTGGACCTCCCCCGTCGACGAGATAGCCGCCGCTTTCCATCGCATCGAGGCGAGTTATCCCGGGCGGTTCCTGCTCGGCGTGGGCGCCGGGCATCCCGAAGCATCGGCCGAGTATCGCAAGCCGTACGACGCCCTTGTCGAATACTTGGATGGGCTGGATGCCGCGGGCGTGCCGAGGGAACGCCGGGCGCTGGCCGCACTGGGACCCAAGGTGCTGAGGCTGTCCGCGGATCGCACCGCCGGTGCGCACCCCTATCTGACGACACCCGAGCACACCCGGGAGGCTCGAGCGATCATCGGTCCGGACGCCCTGCTCGTTCCCGAGCACAAGGTGGTGCTCAGCACCGACCCGGAGAGCGCACGGGCGATCGGCCGACGCACCGTCGACTTCTATCTTCAGTTGAGCAACTACGTAAACAACTGGAAGAGAATCGGTTTCAGTGACGAGGACGTCACGTCGCCGGGAAGTGACGCATTCATCGATGCCGTGGTGGCGCACGGAACCGCCGAGGAAATCGCCGCGCGTTTGCACGAACACCTAGACGCCGGCGCAGACCAGGTACTCATCCAAGTCCTGGGCGACAAGGGTTTGGTCGACACGTTGACCTCGTTGGCGGACACGCTTCGGTAATCCCCTACTAGGGTGAGTGCATGCGAATCTTGGTGACCGGCGGCGCCGGTTTCATCGGAGCCAACTTCGTACACGCGACCGTCCGGGAGCGGCCTGACGTCTCGGTGACGGTCCTCGACGCGCTGACCTACGCCGGCACCCGTGAATCGTTGGCCCCGGTCGCCGCGTCGGTCGAGCTGGTGCAGGGTGATATCTGCGATGCCGAGACGGTGGATCGGCTGGTCGCCGGCAATGACGTCGTGGTGCATTTCGCCGCAGAAACGCACAATGACAACTCGCTGGCCGACCCGTCACCGTTCCTGCGTAGCAACATCATTGGCACCTACACACTGCTAGAGGCGGTGCGCCGCCATGACGTGCGGCTGCACCACATTTCCACCGACGAGGTATTCGGCGACCTTGAACTCGATGACCCGAACCGGTTCACCGAGACCACGCCGTACAACCCGTCGAGCCCGTACTCGGCAACCAAGGCCTCGGCGGATCTGCTGGTACGTGCCTGGATGAGATCGTTCGGCATCCGCGCGACGATCTCCAACTGCTCCAATAACTACGGGCCGTACCAGCATGTGGAGAAGTTCATTCCGCGACAGATCACCAACATCCTCACAGATCGCAGGCCACGCCTTTACGGGGCCGGCGCCAATGTCCGGGACTGGATTCACGTCGATGACCACAACAGCGCGGTATGGCGCATCATCGAGGCGGGCACCATCGGACGTACGTATCTCATTGGCGCGGATGGAGAACGAGACAACCTGTCGGTGCTGCGGACCATTCTCGAACTCATGGGCAAGTCGCCGGATGACTTCGACCACGTCACCGATCGGGCCGGCCATGACCTGCGTTATGCCATCGACCCGACACCGCTGCGTGATGAATTGGGTTGGAAGCCAACGCATGGCGACTTCACCGGCGGCCTGGCCGCCACCATTGAGTGGTATCGGGACAACGCGGATTGGTGGCGCCCCATCAAGGATGCCGTGGAATCGCAATACGCCGCGAGGGGGCAGTGACGTGAAGATCCGAGAACTATCGGTGCCCGGCGCCTTCGAGATCACCCCGGTGCAACATCACGACAGCCGGGGCGTGTTCCTCGAATTGTTCAAAGGCACAGCACTTACCGAGGCCATTGGCCACCCGTTCGACCTGCAACAAGCCAATTGCTCGGTATCGGCGGCCGGGTCACTGCGCGGAATACACTTCGCCGACGTGCCGCCCGGACAAGCCAAGTACGTCACCTGCCTGACGGGGTCCGTGTATGACGTCGTGGTCGACATCCGCGTGGGGTCACCGACGTTCGGCGCTTGGGACGCAGTACTTCTCGATCCCCAAGACCGCCGCGCCGTGTATGTACCGGAGGGGGTCGGCCACGGGTTTCTGGCACTCGATGATGACTCGACGGTGGTCTACCTATGCTCCGCCGGATACGCCCCGGGCCGCGAGCACGGCGTCAATCCGCTGGATCCCACCGTCGGGATCGCATGGCCGACCAGCCGGCCCGACGGCACCGAGTTGCCACTGGTTGTTTCCGAAAAAGACAGTGCTGCACCATCATTGCTCGATGCCAGGGAGTCCGGCCTACTCCCGGCCGCCAGCGACGTTGCGGCATTCCTGGAGAGCCTCTCTCACTGATCGACGAATCTATCCACGCCACCGCGTGTTTGCTAAAGTCCCTACATGACGCAACCGCCTGCCGGGCCGCCGCCCTCGGATCCCGGGCCGCCGGAGTACCCGCCGTACCCGACGCCGACTGGCCCCGGATACCCACCGGTCGGGCCGCCGCCAGCGGGCGGATATCCACCCGTTACCCCGGCCGGGCCCGCGGGCGCCGAGCCGTATCCGCCGTACCCCCAGGCTGACCCGGCGGGATACCCACCACCCCCTCCGGGCTACCCCGTTGCGCCATACGGTTATCCCGCGCCGGGCTCCTATCCGCCCGTCGAAAGTGCGCGAAGCACCAACGGATTCGCCATTACGGCGCTGATCTTCGGCATCGTCCCCTGCCTGGGCGGCATCCTGGGCATCATCTTCGGCTTCCTGGGCCTGAACCAGATCAAACGAACCGGTCAGAGCGGCCGCGGAATGGCCATCGCGGGCATCGTGCTCGGCTCCCTGTGGGTCGTCGCATCGATTGTCGTCATCGCGGTGGGCGTCAGTAACCAGCCCAAACGCGACGAATCCGGCCACGTCACCCAGTCCGGCGATATGGACGTCACCAAGTTGCGCGTGGGTGACTGCGTCGCCGATCTCGGCGACAAGGACTACTACACGACCACCAAGGCCATCCCGTGCGCACAGCCGCATAAGGCAGAGGTCTACGCACTGCTACCGCTGTACGGATCTTCGGTGCCCGCGCAGTCCGAGCTGGACGCAAAGGGCAATGAGGGCTGCAGCACCGCACTGGAAAGCTACTCTCCCGGCGCATTCGAGGATGACGGGGTCGAGATCACCTACCTGTACCCCACCAAACGTTCCTGGACGCAGGGTGATCGTGCGATCGCCTGCGTGGCCGTCTTCGCCACCGACCGCACCCAATCCATCAAGGGACACTAGGTAGCCGATCGAGGCTGGGCCTACGGGCGCGGTGTCAGGATGCGGGGGCCGTCCTCGGTGACGGCCACCGTGTGCTCCCAATGCGCGGCCCGGGATCCGTCGGTTGTCACCACGGTCCAATCGTCGGCCAGCACCCGGGTCTGCGTCGTACCCAGCGTGAGCATCGGCTCGATGGCGAGCACCGACCCCACCCCGAGAAGCGGACCCTTGCCGGGGGCCCCCTCGTTGGGCAGGAACGGGTCCAGGTGCATCGAGCGGCCGATGCCGTGGCCGCCATAGCCGTCCACGATTCCGAATGCCCGGTCGAACTGCTTCTCCGCCGCCCGGGTGCCCAGCTCGATCGCGTGGGACACATCGGTGAGCCGGTTCCCCGGGATCATGGCCGCGATACCGGCCTCCATCGACAACCGAGTGGCTTCCGACAGCGCCTCGTCGACGGGAATGACTGTCCCGACAGCGAAGGTCCACGCGGAATCCCCGTGCCACCCGTCCAGGATCGCACCGCAGTCTATGGACACCAGGTCGCCCTCAGCCAAGATCGCTGTCGCCGAAGGTATTCCATGAACCACTTGGTCATTGACCGAGGAGCAGATGGACGCCGGGAAACCGTGGTAGCCCAGGAACGAGGGCACCGCGCCGGCATCCCGGATTACGGCCTCGGCGACCTGATCCAATTCCAGCGTCGAGACACCGACCCTCGCGGCATCACGCACGGCGACCAATGCGGCGCCCACGATGGCGCCCGCAGCAGCCATCGCATCGAGCTCTCCGGTGGTGCGCTGCTCCACCGTCTTCTTGCGGCCGAACAGCCCCACTGCTACCTCGCCTACTACCGGCCCAGAGCCTGCGATGTCCGCGCGAACACTTCGTCCACCGTGCCGACGGCATCGATGGTCTGCAGCACGCTCTGGTAGTACTCCAGCAGCGGTGCGGTCTCGTCGCGGTACACGTTGAGCCGATTGCGAATGATGTCCTCGGTGTCGTCGGCGCGGCCACGGCCCAGCAGTCGCTGCACGAGCTCTTCTAACGGCACCCGGAATTCCAGCACGGCGTCGATCTTGACTCCGCGAGCCTCTTCCATCGCGGCCAGCGCATCCGCCTGGTCCACGGTGCGCGGGAAACCGTCGAGAATGAAACCGTCCGCGGCGTCCGCCTCGTCGAGGCGCGCCTCGACCATCTTGTTGGTGACCTCGCTGGGCACCAGATCGCCGGCGTCCAGGTACTGCTTGGCCTGAATTCCCAGCTCGGTGCCCTCACTGATGTTCGACCGGAACAGGTCACCCGTGGAGATCTGCGGAATGCCGAACTTTTCCGAAATCAGTTGTGCCTGCGTACCTTTGCCTGCCCCTGGCGGGCCGAGTAACACCACTCTCACTTCAGGAACCCTTCGTAGTTACGCTGCATCAACTGGCTTTCGATCTGCTTCACAGTATCGAGGCCGACGCCGATCATGATCAGCACCGCAGTTCCGCCGAATGGCAGGTTCTGCGTACCGCCGGAGTTCCCGATCTGCAGGAACAGGTTCGGCAAGATCGCGATGATACCCAGGTAGATCGAGCCTGGCCACGTGATGCGGTTGAGCACGTAACGCAGGTAGTCGGCGGTGGCCCGTCCGGGACGGATACCGGGGATGAAGCCACCGAACTTGTTCATCTCGTCGGCGCGCTCATCGGGGTTGAAGGTGATCGACACGTAGAAGAACGTGAAGAACACGATGAGCGTGAAGTAGATCGCGACGTACCAGTAGTTGCTGGGGTCGGTCAGGTACGTGCTGACGAATCGATCCCACCAGCCGGTCTTGTCCTTCCCGCCACTGCGCACGAGCTGCGTGATGAGACCAGGGATGTACAACAGCGAGGAGGCGAAAATGACCGGGATAACACCGGCCTGGTTGACCTTCAGCGGCAAGTAGGTGGAGGTGCCGCCGTACATGCGCCGTCCCACCATGCGTTTGGCGTACTGGACGGGGATGCGGCGCTGGCCCTGTTCGACGAACACGACACCGATCACGATGAGAAGCGCAGCCACACATACCGCGGCAAAGGTGACACCGCCACGGCTGTCGAGGATGGTCTTGCCCTCGGCGGGGATCCGGGCCGCGATACCGGCGAAGATCAGCAGCGACATGCCGTTACCGACTCCGCGTTCGGTGACCATCTCACCGAGCCACATCACCAAGGTGGATCCGGCGGTCATGACCAGAACCATCACGGTCAGCGAGAAAATCGACTGGTCCGAGACAATCTCGTCCTTGCGGTCACAGCCCTGCAGCAGGTTTCCGCTGGCACCGAGCGCGACGATCGAGGTGGACTGCAGCAGTGCCAGCGCGACCGACAGGTAGCGGGTGTACTGCGTCATCTTGGCCTGGCCCGACTGGCCTTCCTTGCGCAGCTGCTCGAACCGGGGAATGACCACGGTGAGCAGCTGAACGATGATGCTGGCGGTGATGTACGGCATGACGCCGACCGCGAAAACCGACAGCTGCAGCAGCGCGCCACCCGAGAACAGGTTGATCAGCGAGTAGAGCTGCGCCGAATCTCCACTGCTGACCTGCTCAACGCAGTACTTCACGTTGGCGTAGTTCACCCCGGGAGACGGCAGCGTCGCACCAAGCCGATAAATGAACACGATCCCGATCGTGAAGAGGATCTTCCGCCTCAGGTCAGCTGTCCTGAGAGCAGAGACAAAAGCGGAAAGCACACATCCTCCTGCGCATCCTGCAGCTCGCCATGTGATCTGCTAGATGAATCAGCTGGTGATCCCAGCGTTGGGTAACCGTTTCGGCGGCCATCAGGGCACGCCTGGGCCGGACACGAGACTAACAGTTCGCTACGAACCGGTGGAGAAGACGGTGTCCTTCTGGTCGGGGACGACGGTGCCGTCGGAACGGAGCAGCGGCCCTGCGCTGCCGTCCGGGTTGGTCCGGCCGTCGGTTGCGCACAGGTACGGGTCCAGATGCTGCGGATACGGGTCGATAAACATCGGGTTGATCAACCATTTGCTGTCGGCGTTGTCGTAGGCCCGGCACATGAGCTCGGTCTTGTTCCGATTGATGACGAGGTGAGCGGCGGTGGCGTCGTCGACAAAGGTGACGTCGGTGGTCGAGTCCCCGGCGGCGAGAATCTGCCGTTTGTTGACGTCGTAGGGCTCGAAGGCGGCGGGTCCCTGCACGCCGAACACCACCTGGTTGGCCCAGCAGCGTTTGCCGTCGACATAGGTGATGACAGTGTCGGCACCGTCAGGTTGTCCGCCGCAGCCCTTGACGTGCGGGGTCTGCCTTCCGTTGGCGTCGTAGACGCTGCGCACGCCGATCACCTGGTGTGTCGGAATCCCGATTTCCGGCGACCACACCTTGGCGACCACCTCCGAGGACGCCGAAATCACCCAGGTGCTGACACCGTGGGCCTGCAGGGTGGCAATGAGGTCCTTGATCTGCGGGTACACCCGCAGGTACCCCGGGACGGTGGTGGTGCCGATCGTCTGAGTGGCTCCGATCGGCGCGTCCAGGTTCTCGCGCTTGGCCGCCAGCGCGAATTGAGCGACCTCGTCGGCGGTGTACCCGGCGGTCAGTGCGACCGTCCATACGTAGGCGCCATTGCTCCAGCGCTGGTTGTATCCGGTGAAGGCTTCTTGTTCGTCATGGGTCTTGCCTTCGCGGACGGCCAGGATCTCGTCGGCGCAGGCCGCGTTGGTCGAGGTGGCCAGCGGCTGCCCAGCGGGGGTTGCGGTGCCACACGCCGCACGCAGCGCGGTGGCCGCCACCTCGGTGATGTGCCGGCTAGTGGCGTGCCAGTCGCCGGGCTGGCGGATCTTGTTGTGCCGCAGCATCCACGCGAGGGTGGCATCGGAGATGTCGTTCTTGACCTCGGTGTTGTCCCAGTCGAAAAGCGCGACTGCCTTGGTGGAACGTTTCCAGGTGCCGGTGCACGTGCTGTTGGTGTCGATCGCGGCCTGCAGCCGCTCCCTGACATCGCCGTACCAGGGCAACGCGGGATCCAGCTGGCGGCATCCGGGTGCGGCCTGCGCGACGGGAGCGCTCGCGTTCCAGGCCGCGACGGACAAAACGGCAACAGCAATCCACGTCATCGCCTTCACCGGCCGAAATTACCACCGCGCGTCCGTGATTCGGGGCCAGTCACCGAGCGTTCATCGGCATTTCCTGTTTGTTGAGCCCGGATCTGCGCGGCCCGCAGCCAAATGTGTTCTCGCAGTTGCGAGATATCGGCGGGATGCGGCGCGGACAAGATATCGGCTCGCGCGTGTTTCGCGATGGCGACCTCGCGGCGGTAGTTCAGGAATATCTGAATCTCGCCTTCGCGATCAGCCAGGTATTCGTAGTCCGTATCCCACGGCGCGACGATGCGCATCAGTTCGGCGTAGGTAGCCCATTGCCGCAGGGTCTGCGGGCCGCCCGCCAAAACCAGTACCCCGCCGATCCGTTCAGCGGTCTCCCACCCGGCTGGTTCGGGTGTGTACGGATATCGCCGTTGGCCATCGGGCATGTCCCGCCATTCACGGTGTTCGGCGGCTCGGGTATCCAGGCCATGGGTGCGCCAGCGCACGGTTCCGTCGGGTTTGGTCGGCGGCTGCCCCCGCAATGCCTTCGCCGCCTGCCGGGTGAGCACCGTCAGATGCGATGGCAGCAGCACGATCGGGTCCGCCGGCTCCGCGTCGAACGGATTCGGTGCGAGGTGCGCACGGTCGATGAGCACGAACGTGCCGGGATGCCGCTGGTATGCCAGACCCCACAGCAGCCGTGCCAGCGTTCGGGCGCCGGCCTCATCGGAGATCACGTGCCAGGTCTCGTGAAACCGGTTGGTGGAGAATCGCACATCGGCATCGGCGCGCAGCGTGATGACCGTGTACGACCGTCCGTCGAGCATCACGGAATGCCGATGCAGCTTCATCACGCTGTCTCCGGTGGCGGCCGTACGCGGCCGCACTTCTGTTTCGGCCACGTTCACCTCCTGATATCTCGGCCACCCTCAGCGCCCGAACAGCAAACACCTCGGTCCGGGTTGCGCGCAACTGAATTTGCGCAGGCCACGGGCCCGGGGGTGCGCAATCTCAGACCGCGGCGCACTATGGTCGGGGCACCCCGACAACCTCTCAAGGAGCCTCGATGACTCGGACCGATGACGACAGCTGGGACTTGGCCTCAAGCGTCGGAGCGACGGCGACGATGGTGGCCGCGCAGCGTGCCTTGGCCAGCCATGTGCCCAATGCCTTGATCAACGATCCCTACGCGGAGCCCCTGGTGCGTGCGGTCGGCATCGAGTACTTCACCAAACTGGCCTCGGGCGATTTCGACCCCGAGCAGATGGCAGGTCTGGTGCAGTTGGGCTTCACCGCCGACGGCATGGCCAATGGGATGGCAAGCCGCACCTGGTACTACGACACCGCCTTCGAGGCCGCCACTGCTGCGGGGGTACGCCAGGTCGTCATCCTCGCGTCGGGACTCGACACCCGGGCCTACCGCCTGAATTGGCCGGCCGGCACCACTGTGTACGAGCTCGACCAGCCGGATGTGATCGCGTTCAAGACCGACACCCTGGCCGGGCTGGGAGCCTCGCCGAGCGCCGACCGGCGGACCGTGGCGATCGACTTACGCGATGACTGGCCAACCGCCTTGAAAGCGGCCGGTTTCGACCCTGGACAACCGACGGTGTGGTCCGCCGAGGGACTGCTGATCTATCTGCCCGCGGAGGCACAGGATCGGTTGTTCGCATCGGTCACCGAGCTCAGCGCACCGGGCAGTCGCCTCGTATGTGAGCAGGTTCCCGGCCTGGAGACTGCCGACTTTTCCAAGGTGCGCGAACTCACCCGTCAATTCGCTGGGGACACACTGGATTTGGACATGGAGTCGCTCGTCTACGCCGAAGAGCGCCAAATGGCCGCGGACTGGCTGTCCGAACACGGCTGGTCAGTGGTCACCGAAGAAAACGACGCACTCTACGCACGGCTCAATCTTGAGCCACCGAACCCATTGCTGCGCACGATATTCCCCAACATCGTGTACGTCGACGCGACGCTGGGTTAGCTCGCCACGCGCGAACGTCCCCATTTCCACCAGGGCGGCCTCGGCACCTGGGGCTCGTCGGTATCGGAGTCCCCAAACGGAACCCCTTTATAGACAGCGAGATACATATCGATCGTGGTCACGATGACGATCATCAACACCGGACCCAGCACGATTCCCCAGAATCCGAAGGCCGCGATCCCCGAGAAGACCGCCAGGAGCATCAACGCAGGGTCCAGGCGTGCGCCGCGCGGTACGAGGAAGGGGCGCAGCACATTGTCGATATTGGACACCACCAGGAGGTGCCATCCGATGACAAACAGTCCACCGACGGGGTGGCCGAAGAGGATCATGCCGATGCCGAACGGAATCGTCACGATGCCGCCCCCCAGCGGGATGATCGACAACGCGGTCAGCACTATCGCAAAGAAGAAGAAACCCTGCTGGAAGCCTGCGACGTAGATCGACGCGGCGCCCGCGACACCCTGCGCCATCGCAATCACGAACTGCCCCTTGACCGTTCCACGCACCATTGCACCAATCTTGTCGAGATACAGATCGGTGATCTCCTCCCCCAGCGGATTGAGCTGTCGCAGCAGGGTGAGCACCTTGTCCTGTTTGACCAGGAGTGAGACAAACACGTACAGGAAGATGATGCACGCCGCGACCGCCGCGGCAACACTGCCGACGGCACTCTGTAGCACCTGCAGAAGCCCCTGCCCAACGTTCTCTGCCAACGACGCGATCGACTGCCGCAAGGTGTCCGGCGTCAACTGGACATGCACGAATGGGATCCGGGCCAAGACGTCGTTGACCACCGCGAACGCCCGCTGGCCGAGTGTGGTCATATCGGTGTCCCCCACCCAGGTCGAGACACTGTCGACCATGCGGGTGATCTGAACCGTCGCAACGTAAACCAGCGCACCGACCGGAACCACCACCGATCCCAGCGCGCACAGCAACGTCAGCGTCGCGGCCATACCCGATCCGAATCGCCGTCCCAGACGCCGATACAGCGGCGTGAACAGATACGCGGCCACCGCCGCGACGACGATCAGGATGAAGTAGCCGCGCAGAAAATAGATGCCGACGGCGATGCCCACACCGGTGAGGACGGCGAGCACACGTTTCTGAAATACGGTCAGTTCGGTGTTCACGCCACGCCCTTCCGCCGGCAGCTGCACCCCATACGTTAGTCGGTGTCAGCCCCGGTCCCGGCGAAACATGCTGGTGCCGAGCGACTAGAAGCGGTAGTCGCCCATCATCATGGTCTGCGCGCTGCCGATCGACCGCTGGGCGCGCTGCACCGTCTCCATGGCCAGCTGCGCCACCCGCCCCAGCACCGCATCGGTCACGGCCGCGGCGGCGGGCTGCGACGACGCGCGCTGCCGCAGCATCGAGCTGAGCGGTGAGCTCGGGAAGCTCGCGATCCGAACGTCGTCGTCGGCATCGATGTCCGCGAGCTCCTTCGCTTTGGCCACCGCGTCACGGAATCCGCCGAGCTCATCGACGAGGCCGTGCTCCAGCGCATCCCTGCCCGACCAGATCCTGCCCTGCGCAACCGCTTTCACGGCATCGACGGTGAGGTTTCGCCCGTCGGCGACCCGCTGCACGAAATCGTTGTAATGCATGTCTATCTCGGCCTCGACGAGATCGACCTGCTCGTCGGTGAAGGGCTCATTACTCGACCACGCATCGGCGTTTGCGTTGGTGCGCAGCGTCGCCGACGCGACACCGAGCTTCTCCTTGAGTCCCCGAGTGATGAACTTTCCGGTGATCACCCCGATGGACCCGGTGATGGTTCCCGGATTGGCGATGATCGCGTCCGCACCCATAGCGACGTAGTAGCCACCCGACCCCGCGACAGCACCCATGGACGCCACCACTGGCTTACCCGCCTCACGCGCCCGGATCACTTCTCGCCAAATGGTTTCCGAACCATTGACCGAGCCGCCGGGACTGTCTACGCGCAACACGATGGCGGCCACCGAATCGTCAGCGACGGCATCGCGCAGTGCCTCGGCGATCACGTCGCCTCCGCTGGCCGGCCCCGGCGGAAAGAGCCGGGGCCCGCTGCGGCCGCTCACGATCGGTCCGGCCAGGGTGACCACGCCGATGGTCCGTCGCGACGGACGGCCGGGCAGGGCAGGCAGGCCCGGCACCTGTGGCCGGGTGGCCCGGGCGTAGCGCGCCAGATACAGCAGCGGGGGCTCCTTACCGGCCTGTACGCCGGTCACTTCGGCGATGCGGGCATACGCCTCGTCGCGATATCCGATGCGATCCACCAATCCGGCGTCCACCGCATCGGTGCGCCGCAGTGGCGCCCGGTCTGTCAAGGCGTCCACATCCGCCGGTTCGAGCTTGCGCGATGCGGCCACGCCGTCGCGAACCTGTTCGGACAGGCTCTCCAGCAGTCGCCCATCGGCTTCCCGCTGGGCCTCGGTATAGCCGTCCTCCGTGAAAAGGTTTGCCGCCGACTTATATTGACCTCGAGCGAGGAACTGCGCCTCCACCCCGGCCTTGTCGAGAGCACCGCGCAGGAAGGTCCCGTTGGCCGCGAATCCGATGAGTCCCACTGTGCCGGAGGGCTGCATCCACACCTCACCGAAGGCCGATGCCAGGTAGTACGCGAGGGTGCCCGGGTAGGTCTCGGCCCACGCCACGCTCGGCTTGACGGCGCTGAACGCCTCGATGGCGGCCCGCAGCTCTTGGACGGCTCCGGCGGCGGCAGGCGGGATCTGCACACGGGCGATGAGACCGGCCACCCGCGGAT
Source organism: Mycobacteroides salmoniphilum (assembly GCF_004924335.1). Classification (NCBI taxonomy): domain Bacteria; kingdom Bacillati; phylum Actinomycetota; class Actinomycetes; order Mycobacteriales; family Mycobacteriaceae; genus Mycobacteroides; species Mycobacteroides salmoniphilum. The sequence continues at coordinate 3,613,668 of NZ_CP024633.1, forward strand.
CGTCAATCGCCCGGTGGATGGCTGCGATGGTGTGCCGCAGTGACAGCGGCCTACTCGCCCCGGAGAACACGAGACCCAGCGGATCGAAGCTGACGGTTTCCGGCGGGACGTCCAGCAGGTCGAGCTCCAGGATGCTGTCCCGCGGCACACCTCGGTGACGCGCGGTGTCGACCTTGGTCAGCAGATCGTGGACGTCCGTGGGCGTGGTGAAAGCGAACATGCCTTGAGCGTACCGACGAATGCGGCAATGCTCCCGGCCACAAATCCGTGCTGCCGTTCTGCTCGGCGCGTAGGGTCGAATCCATTCGCTGGCGGAGGGGCAACGATGACACGTGCGCGGAAGACGACGGCCAAAAAGGTATTGGCCCAGGTCGCTGCGCTACTCGCGGTGACCGTGGCACCTGGGGTATCCGGGTGTATCGATACATCCGGGTCACGCGACCTCACACCGTCGCCATCGACGTCACCGACAGCGGCAGCACCCACCCGCAGCTACCCCGGTTTGTTTCCCGAATACCGCGGTAAATTCCATCCCAACCACACCGATCTGGGTGGGCGGAGCAACGCTGAGCTCGCCAGCCTGCTGCCGGTAGAGGCCGACTTCCCCGCGCAGGGAGCGACCCGACCGCCCGATATCGCCGCCGACGACGGTTCCGGGCTGGGCGTGCACGGCCAAACTGACGGTGAAACTCGTCCGCCCGAATGTCTGTACACGCCCTTCGGGAAGTCCTTTTCCAGGACACCCGACGGCTCGGACTGGAACTTGTACTACGTGGCCTCGACATTCCACGAGGCGGACCCGGACGGTAACCACATCATCGTCACGGTGAATCGTGAACGCGACAACGCCGACGTCTTCGCGTTGACCAGCACCTGGATCAAGAAATGTGGCCAGTACGACAAGGCGTTTCCGACATTCGCCCAGCCGGAGGTGCGTAACCGGCACGTCACCGACACCTTCGCACCCGGTCCGACTGTCGACGGCGTGCAAACCTACGTGTACACCAGTGCGAGCACCGACCTGGATGACACATCTGCCAGTAAACAGCCGTCGGGAGTACGTGGACAGCGCATTCTGCTCGCCAGGGTGCGCTCGGTCGTGGTCGAGGTGGAAGGAACCGACCAGGTGGACGCCGGCCTGCTGGATCAGCTGATGGCCACCACCATCGCCAACGCCAAGCACGCCCCGCCACCCCCCGACCAGAACGCCGGGCGATTGGCCGCACTTCCCACCTGCGACACCGCCCCGACCCAGCCCGGAAATCCGCAAGCGGATCCGGCGCTCGACTGCACGATCCGTACCTCGGACGGCAGCGGTGTCATCTTCGAAGTACTGGGCACCCCCGCCGGGACCGTCCGCGTGTTCAATGGCAATGGCACACAGTCGCAGTCCATTCGCGTACCTCACCCGATCTTCCAGCAGCGCCTTCCCTTTCTGCAGGATTTGGATCAGGACAAGCGTGAAGAGCTGTTGGTGGTCACGGCGACCGGAGACCCTGCCGGGGACCTCATGGACGTGTGGCGCTCACGGCCGAACTCCGATCAATTCGACATGACCGGAACGATTTTCGGGGTCCCAAGATTCTGGATGACCTCCGATCGATTCATCGGAATCTTCTCGCGCAACGGCGCCGACGCCGGGGTGGCAGCGCTGTTCCGGTTCGTCGACAATAAGTTGGCGGTGCTGGCACTGCTGGATACTGAAAGACGTATCGACAACAAGCCTCTCGATCCGAAGTGGCGCCTCAACGCCAATGTCAAATGCGCGCTGAACACCTCCGATGATCCGCCGGGAGCACTTGGGGCACGGACGGACGCGTTGCGTGCCGCCGGTGTCGACCCGGCCACGGCCGAAGAGCATTTCTGTCTGCAGCCCTGGGTAGCGACGTTGTACCGGCAGGGCGCACGGTGAGGCCCGCATGACAAAGTGGCGTGCCATTGCACTTTTCGTCACGGGGATGACTCTGGCGGCATGCGGTCACGGCGGTATTCATCGCGCCGGAACGCCGACGACCTCGGCGCCCAGCCGCCTCGACGGGCTGCCGCTGTGCTCGTCGATCAAGCCGCAAGCGATCGAACCGGATCCAGACCCGGCCCTGGACTGCGTGTTGCGGTCCAAGGATTCGGCGAAGCTGACGTTCGAGGTGCTGGGCACACCCCCCGTCACCATCAAGGTGTACGAGCCCAATGGGACTGAGCGGCAGACCTTTACCGTTCCCGTCAACAAACCCGAACGAACGCCGCCGCTTCTCGCCGACTTGGATCGTGACGGCCGCGATGAGCTGGTAGTGGTGAACACCGTCGGCTCCGACGGCGATGTTCTGGATGCGTGGCGGGTCAACAAGGACTCGGGGAAGTTCTCTTCGGCGGGACAGGTAGTCGGCTATCCGGATTTTCGGACTACCGAGGAACACTTCACCGCGTTCTACGCCAGTACCGGCGCCGGATCGGGACGGGTTTCCCTCTACCGATTCGTCAACGACAAGGTAGTGGGGCTCGGTTCCCTCTTCGTGCAGGCGGCAGACTGGCCGGATCCCCCGGATCCCGCCCGCACCTGGTACACCAACGGAAACACGTTGTGCTCCTTCAACTACGACGACGTTCCCCCGGGGCAAGCCGAGAAGACAAACCAGGCCTTGACGGAAGCGGGCGTGGACCCACCCTCCGCACAGGACCGATTCTGCAAGCAGGCCTGGGTCGCCGATATCTACCGGAAGCGCTAGCCGGACGTACCGTGGTGGGATGCGGTTCTCGATCTCCATTCCCCAGTTCGACACCGACAGCTTCGATGCCGAGGGCGTCCGGGCCTATCTGAGACGCGCCGAGGAGCTTGGCTTCGAGGGCGGCTGGACCCTGGAACAGACCATCGGCTCTTCACCGATCATCGCTCCGCTGGAGCTACTGGCGTACGCGGCCGCGTGCACCACGCGCTTGCGCCTTGGCGTCGCGGTGCTCGTTGCCTCACAACACGATCCGCTACAGCTGGCCTCCGCCATCACCGCGGTGGACCGTCTCAGTCACGGGCGTCTGGACATCGGAGTCGCTCCGGGCGGCGGTTTCCGCAACTTCGCGGCGTTCGGTGTGGACAAGGCGACCTTCATCGCGAGCTTCACCGAGGGACTCGATCTAATGAAGCTGGCGTGGTCGGACCACGAGCGCATCACCTTTCATGGGCGCTTCCGAAATGTCGACGATCTGGCAATCCAGCCCAAGCCCGTACAACGTCCGCATCCGCCCATCTGGTTCGGCGGGCATGCGCCCGCCGCACTCGCCCGCGCGGTGCGCCACGGCGATGCGTTCCTCGGCGCAGGTTCCTCTACCACGGCCGCCTTCGCCGAGGAGGTCACGCAGCTCCACACTGCGTTGCAGAGCCAGGGGAAAGACGCGGCCGGATTCCCGATCGGCAAGCGCGTCTACCTGATGATCGACGACGATCGGGACCTCGCCCACACGCGCGTCCAGGCGGGGCTGCGCCGAATCTATGGCGAGATGAACGGCATTGACGCCGTGCCGGTGTGGGGCACTCCCGACGAGGTCGTCGCCGGTCTGCGTGAGGTGGCCGACGCGGGTGCAGAGATGATCCTGCTCAATCCCGTCGGCGACAATGTAGCGGCCGATCGCGAGCAGATGGAGCGTCTTGCCGCCGAGGTTATCCCGCGGCTGACCTGACGCCGAGTGTGAAGCCAGGGCGGAAAATCGGCCGCATTGTCGCCTTGGCTTCACGCTCGGCGAAACAGAAAGGGCGCCCACCCGAAGGTGGACGCCCTCTGCAGAAAACGGTTACTACGCCTCGTTGACCGATCCGCCTGCGGCGGTGATCTTCTCGCGAGCCGCATCGCTGAACTTGTTGGCAGTCACCGACACCTTGACCTTGAGGTCGCCGTTGCCGAGCACCTTCACCAGCTCGTTCTTGCGCACCGCACCCTTGGCAACCAGGGCCTCGATGGTGACGTCGCCACCCTCGGGGAACAGCCGCTCGATGTCGGCCACGTTCACCACCTGGTACTCAGTGCGGAAGCGGTTCTTGAAGCCCTTGAGCTTCGGGAGCCGCATGTGGATGGGCATCTGCCCACCCTCGAAGGTCACCGGCACGTTCTTGCGTGCCTTGGTGCCCTTGGTACCGCGACCCGCGGTCTTACCCTTGGACCCCTCACCACGACCGACGCGGGTGCGCTCGGTCTTGGAGCCCGGGGCCGGGCGTAGATGATGCAATTTGATGGTCATTTACTTCACGTCCTCGACGGTGACCAGGTGGCGAACCACCTGGAGCAGGCCGCGGGTCTGCGCGTTGTCCTCACGGACAACGGTCTGGCGAATCTTGCGCAGACCCAGTGTCTTCAACGATTCGCGCTGCTTCCACCGGGATCCGATGGTGCTGCGCACCTGGGTGATCAACAGATCAGCCATGGCTGCCTCCCTGTGCTGCCGCAGCTGCGAACTCTGCACGTGCCCGGAGCATGCCGGCCGGTGCCACATCTTCGATGGGCAGACCGCGGCGAGCCGCAACCTCTTCGGGGCGCTGCAGCTGCTTGAGCGCCGCGACGGTTGCATGGACCACGTTGATGGCGTTGTCGCTACCCAGCGACTTGGCCAGGATGTCGTGCACACCGGCGCATTCGAGCACCGCGCGGGCAGCGCCACCGGCGATCACACCGGTACCGGCCGAGGCCGGACGCAGCATGACGACACCGGCGGAATCCTCGCCCTGAACGGGGTGAACGATGGTGCCGCCGATGAGCGGAACGCGGAAGAAGTTCTTGCGAGCCTCGTCCACACCCTTGGCAATGGCAGCCGGAACTTCCTTGGCCTTGCCGTAGCCAACGCCCACCAGGCCGTTGCCGTCGCCGACGATCACCAGCGCGGTGAAGCTGAACCGGCGACCACCCTTGACGACCTTGGAGACGCGGTTGATGGTGACAACGCGCTCCAGGTAGTTGCTCTTCTCGGCGTTGTCACGCCCACCACGACGGTCGTCGCGGTTGTCACGGCGTCCACGACCGCCATCGCGACCCTCGTTGGCGCCGCCCGCATTGTCGGGAGCGCCAGTATTGCGCTGCGCCATCATGCATTCCTTCCGTTGAAAGTCACGAACATCAGAACACCAGCCCGTTCTCGCGGGCGGCGTCGGCGAGTGCGGCAATCCGGCCACCGTAGGTGTAGCCACCGCGGTCGAACACCACGGTGTCCACGCCGGCAGCCTTCGCACGCTCGGCGATCAGCTGACCGACCCGAGCACTGCGTGCCTTCTTGTCGCCGTCCACTGCCTGCACGTCGGGCTCGATGGACGAGGCCGCCGCCAGGGTGGTGCCGGTGAGATCGTTGACCAGCTGCACGTGGATGTGGCGGGCCGAACGGTTGACGACCAAACGCGGCCGCGCATCCGTACCGGACACCTTCTTGCGCAGACGTGCGTGGCGGCGCAGACGCGAGATGCGACGCGCCTCCGAAACACTCTTGCCGACGGGCTCGTGCTGCTTCGCTTCTGTCTTCGTTTGAGCCATGGTCACTTACCTGTCTTTCCGACCTTGCGGCGGATCTGCTCACCCTCGTAGCGAATGCCCTTGCCCTTATAGGGGTCGGGGCGACGCAGGCGGCGGATGTTGGCCGAGATCTGGCCAACCTTCTGCTTGTCGATTCCGCTGACCGAGAACTTGGTGGGGGTCTCGACCGCGAACGTGATGCCCTCGGGCGCCTCGATCAGCACGGGGTGGCTGTAACCGAGCGCGAACTCCAGGTTCGAGCCCTTGGCGACGACGCGGTAACCCACGCCGAAGATCTCCATCTTGGTGGTGTAACCCTGCGTCACACCGGTCACCAGGTTGGCGATCAGGGTGCGAGACAGTCCGTGGAGCGAGCGGTTGCGCCGCTCGTCATCGGGACGGGTGACCACGATGGCGCCATCGTCGTTGCGCGACACCGAAATCGGCTCGCTCACTGTCAGTTCGAGTGTGCCCTTGGAACCCTTGACCGAAACGTTCTGGCCGTCGATGTTGACGTCCACTCCGGCGGGAACCAGCACTGGCTGCTTTCCAATACGCGACATGTTTGTTGTCCTCCCCTACCAGACGTACGCGAGGACTTCGCCGCCCACGCCCTGTCGGGACGCCTGACGGTCGGTGAGCAGGCCAGTGGACGTGGAGATGATCGCCACGCCGAGGCCACCGAGAACCTTGGGCAGATTGGTGGATTTTGCGTACACACGCAGGCCGGGCTTCGACACGCGTCGCAGGCCGGCGATGCTGCGCTCACGGCTGGGGCCGTACTTGAGCGAGACAACCAGGCTCTTGCCCACGCGGGCGTCCTCGGTGCGGTAATCGGTGATGTAGCCCTCGCGCTTGAGGATCTCGGCGATATTGGCCTTGATCTTCGAATGCGGCAGGGTCACCTCATCGTGGTATGCCGAGTTGGCATTGCGCAGACGTGTCAGAAAGTCTGCGATCGGATCAGTCATAGTCATGACAGAGTCCATCAACCTTTCTCGCTGCGGTTCCCATACAGCACGCTCGTACTGGTTCCCGTGAGGGCCTGGTACATCCCGTGGTGGGCCTACTGCGAAGTGATCTTCCGTATCTGACCGGGTTCGGTCAGGGGTCGTGCATCGGTAGTGCTATCCATAGAACCCGAAAGCACATGCCGACCGGCCATGGGCGAGACACAGCCCAGGCAACCGGTCAAGTGTAGGTGGCCTGGGCGTACGGACCAAATCGGTGCCGCCGGCCGGTCAATCGGTGGGTGTCAGCGTGAACGGCAGCCAGTAGGTGCCCGGTCCATCGTCCGGACATCCCGGTGCGCTGACCGTGAATGTGCGCTCCCCCGCAAAGCTGCCGTCGCCGTTCGGCACCAGGAAGTCGGACCTGGCCGCGATCACCGCGCTGCCGTCGCTGCAGTGAAACGGATAGTCCGCGGCCGATTCCCACCGGTCACCGTTCCACCGGTAGTCGAACAGCGCGGGTGCGTCGGGATTGTCGGCAAGCTCGGCCAGTCGCAACCAATGCGCCACGCATCCCTGCGTGCCGCAGGTGGTGGTGAAGCTTGCCGCCTGCGTTGAGGGTTCCGAGGCGTCCGGCCTGCCCTCGAAGGTCTGCCGTGAATGATCCAGGTAGGTGTCGTAGGTGCCGTACAGCGGCACCGGCTCTGGCCGGTCGGCGCGGGCCGCCCCGGCACCAGACAATGCCGTGATGACCGCGAGCGCCAACCCGCTGTACCTGCGCATATGCCACTGATAACACAGCACGCACACGACCGGAGCCGAACGATCGAACACGATCCTCAGATGACGCCCAGGGCAACCATCGCGTCGGCGACACGCGTATATCCGGCGAGGTTGGCGCCCGTCACGTAGTTCCCCGGGTCGCCGTAGTGATCCGCGGTTTCGACGCAGGTGGTGTGGATGGATCGCATGATCGCTTGCAGGCGGCTTTCGGTCTGCTCGAACGACCATGAGTCGCGGCTGGCGTTCTGCTGCATTTCGAGCGCACTCGTCGCCACGCCACCGGCGTTCGACGCCTTGCCGGGCGCGTACAGCACCCCCGCGTCCTGGAGGTTCTTCACCGCCTCCGGAGTGCAGGGCATGTTGGCGCCCTCGGCGACGAGCTGCACACCGTTGTCGATGAGCCTGCGGGCATCCTTGCCGTCGAGTTCGTTCTGCGTGGCACAGGGCAAGGCGACCTGGCAGGGCACCTCCCAGAGGGTGCCGTCGGTGATCTGGCGCGCTCCCCCGCCGTGCTCCTCGACGTACTCGGAGAGTCGTCCCCGCCGGACCTCCTTGATCTCCTTGAGGAGTTCGAGATTCAGGCCCCGTTCGTCGACGATGTAGCCGTCGCTATCCGAGCAGGCGATGACCTTCGCGCCCAGCTGTTGAGCCTTCTCCACGGCGTAGATTGCGACGTTCCCCGCGCCGGACACCACCATTGTCTTCCCGGCCAGCGATTGTGCGCGGGTTGCGAGCATCTCCTCGGCGAAAAGCACGACACCGTAGCCGGTGGCTTCGGTGCGCACCTGAGATCCGCCCCAGGGCAACCCCTTACCCGTCAGCACGCCAGATTCGTAGCGATTGGTGATGCGCTTGTACTGCCCGAAGAGGTACCCGATCTCGCGCTGGCCCACGCCGATATCGCCGGCGGGCACATCCGTGTATTCGCCGATGTGCCGGTAGAGCTCGGTCATGAAGGACTGACAGAAGCGCATGATTTCGGCGTCGGAGCGCCCCTTAGGGTCGAAATCGGATCCGCCCTTGCCGCCGCCGATGGGGAGCCCGGTGAGCGCGTTCTTGAACATCTGCTCGAAGCCAAGGAATTTCACGATCGACAGGTTCACGCTCGGATGGAAGCGCAGGCCACCCTTGTACGGGCCCAGCGCGGAGTTGAACTCCACCCGATAGCCACGGTTGATCTCGACAGCGCCATCGTCCCTGATCCACGGGACGCGAAAGATGATCTGCCGCTCCGGTTCACAGATCCGTTCCAAAATGGACCAACGGTCGTAGTTCGGTGTCTTGCCCACCAAAGGAGTCAGACTGGCCATCACCTCGAAAACAGCCTGCTGAAATTCCGCCTCTCCCGGGTTACGGGAGAGAACGGTCTCGAAACGCGGCTGAAAGACGGGGTGCAAAGCCTCTGGCATACCTAACAGAGTGCACCACAGCACATTTGGCTAACGACGCGGTATCAGACCCCGAGGCTACGCGGCGGGCGCGGGCGCGATGGCCAGTGCGTTGCCCTTGATGGTGTAGAAGAACGTGCCCTGCTCGGTATCCGTCTTGATCAGGCCGGGTCCGGCAGGCTCCGGATGCCCGTCGACGACGCCGACGCGGGACAGTTTGGGGTTGCTGCCCGCGGCATGCCAGATCGCCCATTTCCCGTCCTTGACGCGCGCGTCCACCTGAACGAGCAGATCGTCACGGCCGTCCTGATCGATGTCGCGCAACTCGACCTCCGCGCCGTTGAGCCAGCCCTTGAAGGGTTCGGAGATCGTCTGCACAACCTTGCCGTCGCCGGCGCGCACCGTGATGGTGGTGGTTGCCCCCTCCGGCTGAGGTGTGCTGGTCTTCTCGAACCGCAGGCCGAGCTGATCAGTGGACTGCAGTACGTCGGGGTCTGCGCTGGCCACACCGGGAAGTGCCACAAGGGCGAGCGCTGTGAGCGCTGCCACGCCGGTTGTGCGCAACCGCACCTTGGTGATTTCTCGTCGACCCTGCGAGACCTGCATCGGTGTGTCCATTCGTCATAATTTGCTCAGACATGATTTCTTCGACCCCTGTCGCTGCACGACCCTCCAGATCAGCGAGTTTGTCGAGCCACTGCCGGACTATCAGCAATGCGGCATCACAAAGGTATACCAGCCGGACCACCGTCGCTAACTCAGCGGTTCGTTGCGAGATGCACAACACTGCGCAGAGAACTCCAGCCCAGGCCACAGCCCCAGAACGTTCCCCACCTGAGAACACACGCACCGCGCCGAGTCAACAGCAAAGTGTCCGATCACACGAGCCGGAATTGATGCGGGCGTCGGCCTCGGTCCGCGGGAACGCTCCGGCACAGCAGAGAAGGTTGCTGACTCGGGATCGGGCGGACCGGCGAGGTGGTGCCGGAATACCGCGTGTGATGCCATGCTCGTCGACTCACGCGCGGGCGCGTTCAGCGATGAGACGCGTGAATTCCGGCTGGAGCCGTTGAGCTTCGCCCACGGTGATGTGCCCACCGTCGCGCGCCACCCATCGCGAACCGATATTGGTGCGGCATACGCCGTCCGGACACATCCCTGGACCCAGATCAACGGTGGACACCCCGGGCAGGCCAGCGGCGGCACGCTGCTCGGCCGCCATGGCGATGTCCTGCTGCCGCTGAACGTCAGCCAACGCGATGATGCGGCCGCAGCGGGAAGGCGATGCCCAGACCTCGTAACCCGGGCATTTGTACAGATCCCAGTTCACGAAATGCGGCAAGGTATGCACGACGACCACGGGGACGCGTGCCGCCGACAGCTTCTGCAGCACCGCAGCCATCCCCTGTTGCCACAACCGGCCCTTGGCGGCATCGTCGTCGTCGACCCATTCCTGCGCGTACGGGAGCCGGAAGCGGACATGTTGATCGGCCAGGAAGTAATCGCTTGATGCGGAAGCGATCACTACCAATCCCGGCCGGGCGGTCGCCAGCGCGCTCGTCCAGCGCCGCACGAAGTCGATGCAGCCAGGCGGTGACGGGTCGAGGACGAGTTCGACGAAGGGGCACGCGGCGTTTGTCGCGAGGATCATCGTCCGGTTTTGCTGTGTCGCCGCCGGAATGAGCGCCTCGGCGAACTGTCCGGCATTGGAATCGCCGACAAGAACGACCGACCGCGAATCGACGTCTCCCCCTCCGGGCCATAGGCAGTCCCGACGGGTCTTCTCGTCATCCGGCATGTTGCCGATGCATCCTCTGACGACATCCATATGGGCCGCTCGCTGCGCACGCGCATCGCGAATCGCGGGTGTGGCTATCTGTGCGGCACCGAATGTCACGGCCGAAACGAGCACCGCCAATCCGACAGAGGTCGCCGCGAGCCGTGGCGCGCGAAGATCGGCCAGTTTTCGCCCCGTCCGAATCGGGTCTTCGACGTAGCGCTTCGACAACCAGGCCGGAAGCAGCGAGAGCACTCCGATGCAGGGCACCACCCACTGATACTCGGCACTCAGCAGATTGTTGGCGAAAACGATGAGCGGCCAATGCCACAGATACCAGCTATAGGACAGGTCCCCGATCCACTGCATCGGTGCCGACGACAGCACCCAGCCAACGGGCTGCTGTGTCGATACGGTCCCCGCGATGATCAGTAGGCCCGAGCCCAGCACCGGGACCAGGGCATTGATTCCCGGAAAGGGATCTGTCGCGGATATCGCAACGGCGCCCCAGACGACTCCGGCCACACCCAGAACCGCGATCGGCAACGCCGCCCCACCGCTCCATCGGCGTATCCGGCCCTCCCCCAGCGCGATCAACGCACCGACACCGAATTCCCATGCGCGCGTGGGCGAGCTGTAAAACGAGAAGGCCGCATTGTGCGCATGAAAAGGGAGACCATCGCTGGTCGTCAGGTAGATCGCGAGCAGCAGCGATGCGACCGACAGCACGAGAAGCAGCCAGAACGTGACGACGAGCCGACTGGCCCGCCGCCGGGTCGCCACATAGGCGGCCAGCACCATCAGGCCCGGGAACATCAGATAGAACTGCTCCTCGACTGCCAGCGACCAGGTGTGCAAGAACGGATTCATCGCCGCCGGCGCGGCGAAGTAACCCGAGGGCTCCAGGAAAAGCACCGCGTTCGAGACGAACAGTGCCGCGGCGGCGGCGGTTCGCGCCGCCACCTGCATTGACCCCAGCGGACTTTGAATGACGGCGGTCACCGGGAGCACCACGACAATCAGGAGGGCGAGCGCGGGCAGCAGACGCCGCACCCGGCGCGCATAGAAGCGACGCACGTTGATGCGCCCCGCCCGGTCGGTTTCACGCAGCAGTAGTCGGGTGATCACGAATCCGGAGATGACGAAGAAGACGTCGACACCGATGAATCCGCCGGAGACGGGCAGACCGCTGTGATAGGCGACTACCAGCAGAACGGCTACCGCCCGCAACCCTTGAATGTCGCGACGGCGGTCAACCACCGGCTGATTCTAGATGACGAGCGTTTCCAGATTTTCCTGGAACGGCGGCTAGTGCCAGTAGCCGCACTGATGGGTGTTCGCGAAGCCTTCCACTGGCTGTGGCGTCGGCGGCGCCAGGCGCAGGAACGCTCCTCCGGGTAGATATTTGGGCCATTCTGGTTGGCCGTCGCCGTTCGGATTTCCGGTCTTCACGAACTGTGTCCAGTACTGGATCATTCGCGTGGACAGGGCAGCGGATTCCTGACTCAACGACCTGGACAGATCAAACAGATATCCCAGTTCCGAACCGTGCGAGGCTCCCAAGGGCAACGGCGCGTCCCGATACTGCTGCTCTACCGGCGCGGCAGGGTCGGCGAATTCATACGCATACACCGGCGTCTTTCTGACCAACGCCTCCGCCAGACCGAGGGTGGGGCACGCGTAGCTGGTATCGGTGTCGATCGCCGCGAGCGCGGCGAGCACATTTCCACCGAACGCGGATAGGGGATATCGCCGACCGAGTTCGGTGGCCCTGTCCGCGTACTTGCTTTCGAGCACGCCCTGATATTCCTCGGCGGTGCTCGGCACGGGCTTGTGCTGGTACTGCTGGGCCTCAAACACCGTGGCCTCGTTGGCATTGCTGCCGATCAGGACAGGGACGGGCGAGGCCAAGCCGCTGGTGAACGCATCCACTGGCGGCGCCGGAAGCTCTGGCGTACCGGTCACCGGGCTCACCGGTAGCCCGATGCCGGTGAACTGCGGCGAATCGCGCAGCGCGTCGACCGACAATGCCCGCAAGCAGCCGGCGACTTCGGGGCCGGCCGGGCAACCCACCTCGGCCGCATAGGCCGCGCTATCGCGGACGGCAGAGGAGACGGGGGCCTGCGCCTGGCACGGAGCGCTCTCCATGATGGCGGACCGGAACAGCCCGGAGGCGCTCGGCGCCACCATCAGGTCGCACACCGATACACCGCCCGCCGACTGACCGCCGATGGTGACCTGCCCGGGATCGCCACCGAAGGCGGCGATGTTGTCGCGCACCCACCGCAACGCCGCCTCCTGATCCAGTAGCCCGTAGTTGCCGATCACCTCGGACAGGCCCGGTGTGGCCAAGAACCCCAGCGTCCCCAATCGGTAGTTGATGGTGACGACGGCGATTCCACCCTGGGCGGCAAGCTTTCGCGCGTTGTAGCCGACACCATTGCCGGAGATGAAGGCGCCGCCGTGAATCCACACCAACACCGGCACTTTCCCCTGGGTATGCCGCGGCATGGTGACGTTGAGGACCAGACAGTCCTCGTTCTGGGTGAGATCGCTCTCGGCTCCCGGCTGCGGGCATTCGACGCCGGGGCCCGTCGCATCACGGGTATCCGACCACGGCGCGACAGGCTCCGGCTCGGTGAATCGTCGCGGGCCGACCGGCGGCGCGGCATAAGGAATGGCGGTGAAGACACGCACCTCGTCGTCGATGTTCCCACGCACCGCGCCCGCGCGGGTGTTCACGATCGTTGGGTCCGCGGCCGTGGTGGGGCTGCACGACGCCACAGCGGCCACGAGAACAACCAGCGCAACCAACAACCGCCGCGTCACATCACGCTTCACTGGCACGGCCGCAAGCGTAATGGCCGTGGAACCTGACAGGGCTCCACGACAGCGGAGAGACGCCAATAGGCCGGGACTCGAAAGTCCCGGCCTATTGTGCAGAGGTTTACCAGCTGCTCTTGCGGATGCCGGGCAGCTCGCCGGCGTGTGCCATCTCCCGCAAGCAGATTCGGCACAGGCCGAACTTGCGGAACACGGCGTGCGGGCGTCCACACCGGTTGCACCGGGTGTACCCGCGCACCGCGAACTTAGGCTTCTTGTTGGCCTTATTGACCAGCGCAGTCTTCGCCATCTACTTCTTCGCTCCCTGCTCAAGTTCTTTGAAGGGGAAGCCGAGTTGCCGCAGCAGTGCCCGCCCCTCGTCGTCGGTGGTCGCCGAGGTGACCACGGTGATATCCATGCCCCGCGGGCGGTCGATGGAGTCCACGTCGATCTCGTGGAACATCGACTGCTCGGTGAGACCGAAGGTGTAGTTGCCCTTGCCGTCGAACTGCTTGGGCGACAGGCCGCGGAAGTCGCGGATACGCGGCAGTGCGATGGACACGAGGCGGTCCAGGAACTCCCACATGCGGTCTCCGCGCAGCGTCACGCGGGCACCGATCGGCATGCCTTCACGCAGCTTGAACTGCGCGATGGACTTGCGAGCCTTGCGGATCTCCGGCTTCTGGCCCGTGATCGCGGCCAGGTCGGTGACGGCGCCGTTGATGAGCTTGGCGTCACGCGCGGCGTCGCCCACACCCATGTTGACGACGACCTTCACGACGCCCGGGATCTGCATCACGTTGGCGTACTTGAACTCTTCGTTCAGCGCGGTCTTGATCTCTTCGCGGTAGCGAGTCTTCAGACGGGGCTGAGCATTCTCGGTGGTGGTCATCAGATGTCCTTCCCGTTGCGGCGGGAGATACGGACCTTCTTGCCGGTCTCTTCGTCGATGCGGTAGCCGATGCGGGTCGGCGTGCCGTCGGAGTCGATCACCATCACGTTCGACACGTGGATGGCGGCCTCCTGGGTAACGATCCCGCCGGACTGCGCGCCGCGCTCATTGGCCGACTGCGCGGTGTGCTTCTTGATACGGTTCACGCCCTCGACGAGGACACGGTTGCGCTCCGGGTAGGCCGCGATGACCTTGCCCTTGGCGCCCTTGTCCTTGCCTGCGATGACGAGAACGGTGTCGCCCTTGTGCACCTTCATTTACAGCACCTCCGGTGCGAGCGAAACGATCTTCATGAACTTCTTGTCGCGAAGCTCGCGGCCAACGGGCCCGAAGATGCGGGTACCACGCGGGTCATTGTCGGCCTTGATGATGACGGCGGCGTTCTCATCGAACTTGATGTAGCTGCCGTCCGGGCGGCGACGCTCTTTGACGGTACGGACTATGACGGCCTTGACGACGTCACCACGCTTGACGGTGCCTCCGGGGACGGCGTCCTTGACGGTCGCCACAATGATGTCCCCGATCCCGGCGTAGCGTCGCGACGAGCCACCGAGCACGCGGATGCACAAGATTTCCTTGGCACCGGTGTTGTCGGCGACCTTCAGCCGTGACTCCTGCTGAATCACTGGTCTCTCCTACGTGACCTGGAAGTGGATGTGTGGCGGATTCCGACCCGACACACGTGGTCATGTTGTCTCCAGGGCACGCGTCACCCCCGGTTTTCACCTGGTGGGAATGCCTACCTGCCCCCGGGCGCCAAGCACCCACAAGACAACCGCCCTAGTGTAGGCGAAACCGCAGGTCGGATACAAATCCACGCCGCCGCGCCCACTCTCTTCGCCGAACACTCCGCTATCGGTGAAACGCCGAGCCCTGCTCGCGGTCCAGATAGGTCTCTGACTTGTTGGTGAGGAAGAACAGGTAGACCACGAGGGAAATCGCGATGCACACCGTGACGTACCCGATGAACAGCGGCACCTGACCGTGCTCCTTGAGTGTCTGGTAGATCAGCGGCGCCGTCCCGCCGAACACCGAGTTCGCCAGCGCGTAGCCCACACCTACACCGAGCGCCCGCACATGCGACGGAAACAGCTCGGACTTAACCAGCGCATTGATCGAGGTGTATCCGGTCAAGATCACGTAGGCGCCCGCGACCAACAGAAAGGATGCGATCGGCGACCGCGTCTGGGGCAGATACGTGACGAGGACATACGTGTAGACCAGTCCCCCGAAGCCGAACCACAGCAGCAGCGGCCTGCGCCCCACCTTGTCGCTGATGATCCCGCCGATGGGTTGCAGCAGCATCAGGAAGATGAGCCCCGCCAGGTTGATCCAGGTGGCGGTCATGGCCTGGTCCTTGTAGGCGGTCTTGACCATCGCCGGTGCATTGACACTGTAGGTGTAGAACGCGAGGGTGCCACCCATCGTGATGAGGAAGCACAGCACCAGCGGTCTCCAGTACCGAGTGAGCAGCTCGCGCATCGACCCGGCGCTGGTGTCTTCACCGGCCTTAATGGCCGCCAGCTGTTCCTCGCTGAGCGATTCGTCCATGGTGCGCCGCAACCAGTACACGACGATCGCGGCCACGCCTCCGACGGCAAAGGCTATGCGCCAACCGAATTCGTGAACCTGCTCCTTGTCGAAGACCGTCAGAATGATCAGCAGCGTGAACTGGGCGAGCACATGGCCGCCGACCAGCGTCACGTACTGGAACGACGAGAAGAAGCCCCGCCGCTCACGGGTGGCGGCCTCGGACATGTAGGTGGCCGAGGTGCCGTACTCGCCACCGGTCGCGAAACCCTGAACGAGTCTGCACAGGATCAGCACGATGGGTGCGGCCATCCCGATGCTGGTGCGCGAGGGCACCAGGGCGATCACCATGGAGCAGGCCGCCATCAACGAGACGCTGATGGTCAGCGCGGCACGGCGACCGTGCCGGTCGGCGAACCTGCCGAAGAACCACGATCCCACGGGCCGGGTGATGAACGTGACCGCGAAGATCGCGTACACGTAGACCGTCGAGTTCTGGTCGGCCTCATCGAAGAATTGCTTCTCGAAGTACATGGCGAAGACGGTGTAGACGTAGACGTCGTACCACTCGACGAGGTTGCCGGACGACCCTCTGATCGTGTTCCAGATGGCGCGGCGAGTGTCGGCACGGCCCGCAGGAGTTGGCGTGTCAGCAGTCGAAATGGTCATACAGGCTTACTGACCGCCGGATGCCGGACCCGGCGGTGGGCCGTGCCGGCCCGGATCGGGCGCAGTGATGCTGCTGGTCGATGCCACTGCCGCAGGAGCATCGGGTGCCGCACCCTCGGTCGCCGGCATCATCCACGCCGGCGCCTTTCGCGTCGGTGTCGCCGCCGCGGGCTTTGGTGTGGACGACGAGGGTTGCGGTGCTGCGGACGAGGTGGGCGGCGTCGCCGTTCCGCTCAACGGCTGGGCACTCTTGGACTTTGAGGCTGGGGTGCCGGAAGTGCTCGTGGAACTGCTGCTGGAGGCGGCCGCCGCGCTACTGCTGGCAGCGACGGCGGTCAGGCGGTTGGCGACGAAGTCGGCGGCACGATCGGCCGATCCGTCCGACTTGTACTGCATGTGCGGGCCCAGGCCGCCACCTGCGGGATCGCAGATCCCGTCACCGGGGTTGCAAATGTCGACGACCTTGCCGCGCTGGTCATCCCTGATCTCCAGGTCCAGGTTCATGCCGGCAACCTGCCAGTTCTTGGGATTCCCGATCAATACGATTGCGGCGACCCGCTTTTCAAGATCGGCCGGAAGCGGGTTATTGAAGGTGAGCCCTGTCCCGTTCTTGCCGAACAGCACATCCACGACTGCCGCACCCTGGGAAAAGCCCCCGAGTACGAACTGGGTGTTCGGGCAGTTCCGCGCCACTTCCTGGACGTGGAAGCTCATGTCATTGGCTCCGTCGCCGGCCCGAACCCAGTCGAAACTGGCCGGATAGTTGACCGCGTAGATCTCGACGTTCTTGCCGGGGAGTCGATCGACGATTTCGTCGGTGACCGCCTTCCCGACGTCGCCGAGCCCGGGTGTGTCGTTGGTCCCGCGCGCGAAGGACACATCCACATCGGGACAGCCCGCCGCATGGGCAGTTGGAGAGCTTTCCGTGTGTGTGGCGAGCACCGCGGCCGCCGCCGCGGACACCGCCAAAATCGAAACCCCGACCGATCCACGCTTCACGTATCGGTTCATTCATCCAGCGTAGACAGGTCTGCCCGCACATTGACAGAGGTTGGCAGCATCCGAAAACGACTCTTACCGGGCCCTTACTCACACCTAATCCGCATACCGGCGCCCGCGTGCGTCCTACCCACTCAGCGGACACCGCCGTCACCCGAAACTGAAACACGTTCTACTCTTATCTGGTGGACGTGACATACGAGGGCACCAAGAAAGAACTGGCCACCGATCAGGGGACGCTGCGCTACCACGAAGCGGGCACGGCCGGTGAGGGCGTGCCGCTGATCTTGCTGCACGGCTCCGGCCCCGGCGTGACGGGATGGCGTAACTACCGCGGGAACCTCGAGGTCTTCGCCAAGCACTTCCATACCTACGTCCTGGAGTTTCCCGGATTCGGCGTCAGCGACGCCGTGCAGGGACACCCCGTCCTGACGGCCGGCGCCTCGGTGATCCGGTTCATGGACGGCCTCGGCATCGAGTCCGCCGCCATCGTCGGGAATTCGATGGGCGGGGTCGTCGGCATCAATCTGGCGATCAAGCACCCCGACCGCATCACCAAGCTGGTGACCATCGGCGGTGTCGGGCCGAACATCTTCAGCCCGAGCCCCAGCGAGGGCCTGCGCCTGCTACAGGAGTTCACCGACAACCCCGACCGCGACAAGCTGGTCCGCTGGCTCAACTCGATGGTGTGGAATCCCGCCGTCGTCACCGAGGAGCTCATCGAGGAGCGTTGGGAAGCAGCGATCAACCCGGACGCGCACAAGACCGCGCAGCTGATGTACGGCTCCAAAGCCTTTGCGATGCAACAGCAGTTCCTGGCGAACGCCGATATCGCGCCGTACTGGGCGATGATGCACAAGATCAAGTGCCCGACCCTGCTCACCTGGGGTCGCGACGACAGGGTCAGCCCGCCCGACATGGCGATCGTGCCGATGCGTCTCATCCCCAACGCCGAACTGCACATCTTCCCCAATAGCGGCCACTGGGTGATGATCGAAGCCAAGCAGGCCTTCGAGCAGACCGTCGTGGACTTCCTGCGGCGCTAGCCACCGCACACTCCCCCACAACGCAAAAGCGCGCCGCCCCTTTCGGGAACGGCGCGCTTTTTGGGCTTGACGTGAAGCAGCCTTTACTTGGCCTTCTCGAGGACCTCGACCAGGCGCCACCGCTTGGTGGCCGACGTCGGACGAGTCTCCATCAGCGAGACGCGGTCGCCGACACCGGCGTCACCGTTCTCGTCGTGGGCCTTGACCTTCGACGTAGTGCGGATGATCTTGCCGTACAGCGCGTGCCGTGCACGGGACTCGAGCTCGACCACGATGGTCTTCTGCATCTTGTCCGAGACGACATAACCGATGGCGGTCTTACGACGCCCACGCGGCTGCTCGGTGGCCGGGGTGTGCTTAGGCCCGGCGGCCTTCTTGGTCTCACTCACTTGCTGTCCTCGCTATCGGGTCCTGCGGCCAATCCGAGCTCGCGCTCACGCATCACCGTGTAGATGCGCGCGATCTCCTGGCGCACCGCACGCAGCCGACGGTTGTTGGCGAGCTGACCGGTGGCCATCTGGAAGCGCAGATTGAACAGCTCTTCCTTGGACTCACGCAGCTTGGTGATCAGCTCGTCTTCGGTGCTTTCCCGCAGTTCGCCAGCGGAAATTCCCACTGCCATCAGAACTGCTCCTCTCGTGTGATGATGCGCGCCTTGATCGGCAGCTTGTGGATCGCGCGCGTCAATGCTTCGCGCGCGGTCTCCTCGTTCGGGTAGCTCAACTCGAACAGCACGCGACCGGGCTTGACGTTCGCAACCCACCACTCCGGCGAACCCTTACCGGAACCCATGCGGGTTTCGGCGGGCTTCTTGGTCAGCGGGCGGTCCGGGAAGATGTTGATCCAGACCTTGCCGCCACGCTTGATGTGCCGGTTGATGGCGATACGAGCGGACTCGATCTGCCGGTTCGTGATGTATGCATGGCCCAGCGCCTGGATGCCGTAGTCACCGAAGGCAACGGTGGTACCGCCCGAGGCGGTGCCCTTCTTCTTCGGGTGATGCTGCTTGCGGTGCTTGACCTTACGGGGAATCAGCATGTTTAGCTCTCCGTGGTTTCTGCGGACGGCGCGCTAGCGCCGTCCGAGGCAGGGGTCTCTGCGGCGGCACGGCCGGCCTCGGTGCTCGTCGCGGTGGTACCCGAGGCGCCGCTACGACGCGGACGGGCACCGGCCGGACGCTCACGGCGCGGACGGTCACCGGCAGGCGGGGCCACCGCAGCGGCGAGCTCGCGCTTGCCACCGACGATGTCGCCCTTGTAGATCCAGACCTTCACACCGATCCGGCCGAAGGTGGTCTTGGCTTCGTACAAGCCGTAGTCGATATCGGCACGCAGCGTGTGCAGCGGCACCCGACCCTCGCGGTAGAACTCCGAGCGGCTCATCTCAGCACCGCCGAGGCGGCCCGAGCACTGCACCCGGATGCCCTTGACGTTCGGCTGACGCATGGCCGACTGGATGGCCTTACGCATCGCGCGACGGAACGCCACACGATTCGAGAGCTGCTCGGCGACACCCTGGGCAACCAGCTGCGCCTCGGCCTCGGGGTTCTTCACCTCGAGGATGTTCAGCTGCACCTGCTTCTTGGTCAGCTTCTCCAGGTCGGTGCGGATGCGGTCGGCCTCGGTGCCACGACGGCCGATGACGATGCCGGGACGTGCAGTGTGGATGTCGACGCGAACCCGGTCACGGGTGCGCTCGATCTCCACCTTGGCGATGCCGGCGCGCTCCAGGCCAGTGGCCAGCAGACGGCGGATCGCCACGTCTTCCTTGACATAGTCCGCGTACTGCTTGTCGGCGTACCAGCGGGACTTCCAGTCGGTGGTGATACCGAGCCGGAAACCGTGCGGATTGATCTTCTGGCCCACTAGCGCGAGCCTCCCTTCGCCTCAGCGGTGGTCTTGTTGGCGGCAGCCTTCGAGCCCTCGGCCCGGCGGGCACGAGCAGCGGCCTGTGAAGTTCCGGCCTTACCGCCCTGCTCGGACTTGGGACGGCTCTCCACCACCACGGTGATGTGGCTGGTGCGCTTGCGGATCCGGAACGCACGACCCTGCGCGCGGGGACGGATGCGCTTGGCGGTCGGGCCCTCGTCAGCGAAGATCTCCGACACCACCAGGGTGGAGGGATCCAGGCCGTCATTGTTCTGCGCGTTGGCGGCAGCGCTGGCGATGACCTTGGAAACCGGCTCGCTGGCTGCCTGCGGCGCCCACCGCAGGATGTCAATGGCGTCGGTCACCGACTTGCCGCGCACCAGGTCAATGACCCGGCGTGCCTTGGTCGGCGAGACCCGCACGAACCGTGCAACGGCCTTGGCCGATGGGTATTCAGTCGTTGTAGTCATTAGCGCCGCTTGCTCTTTCGGTCGTCCTTGATATGACCCTTGAAGGTCCGCGTCGGGGCGAACTCGCCCAGCTTGTGACCGACCATCGCTTCGGTGACGAAGACGGGAACGTGCTTGCGCCCGTCATGCACCGCGAAGGTGTGGCCGATGAAGTCGGGGATGATGGTCGACCGACGCGACCAGGTCTTGATGACCTGCTTGGTGTTCTTCTCGTTCTGAACGTCGACCTTCTTGAGCAGATGGTCGTCGATGAACGGGCCCTTCTTGAGGCTGCGTGGCATCGCTTACTCCTAGCGCTTCTTGCCGGTGCGCCGGCGACGGACGATGAGCTTGTCGCTCGCCTTGTTGGGCTTGCGGGTACGGCCTTCGGGCTTGCCCCACGGGCTCACCGGGTGACGACCACCAGAGGTCTTACCTTCACCACCACCGTGCGGGTGGTCGACCGGGTTCATCACGACACCACGGACGGTGGGGCGCTTGCCCTTCCACCGCATACGGCCGGCCTTACCCCAGTTGATGTTGCCCTGCTCGGCGTTGCCGACCTCGCCGACGGTGGCGCGGCAGCGCACGTCGACACGGCGGATCTCACCGCTGGGCATACGCAGGGAGGCGTAAGCGCCCTCCTTGCCCAGCAGCTGGATACCGGCACCGGCAGAGCGGGCCATCTTGGCTCCACCACCGGGACGCAGCTCGACGGCGTGCACGGTGGTACCCGTCGGGATGTTGCGCAACGGCAGGTTGTTACCCGGCTTGATGTCGGCGTTGGCGCCCGACTCCACCACGTCACCCTGCGAAAGCCCGACCGGCGCGATGATGTAACGCTTCTCGCCATCCAGGAAGTGCAGCAGCGCGATGCGCGCGGTGCGGTTGGGGTCGTACTCGATGTGCGCGACCTTGGCGTTGACGCCGTCCTTGTCGTGGCGACGGAAATCAATCAGCCGGTAGGCACGCTTGTGGCCACCACCCTTGTGACGAGTGGTGATGCGGCCGTGGGCGTTACGACCACCGGTGCCGTGCAGCGGGCGAATCAGCGACTTCTCGGGAGTCGAGCGAGTGATCTCCGAGAAATCGGCGACGCTCGAGCCGCGGCGACCGGGGGTCGTCGGCTTGTACTTGCGAATAGCCATGTCTTCTCTAGTCCTCTACTCCCCGACTACGCGGGGGCTCCAAACAGGTCGATCGGCTTGCTACCCGGTGCCAAGGTGACGATGGCGCGCTTGGTGCTCTTGCGCTGTCCGAAACCGGTGCGGGTGCGCTTGCGCTTGCCCTGCCGGTTGGCGGTGTTCACCGAGGTGACCTTGACGCTGAAGATCTGCTCGATGGCGATCTTGATCTGCGTCTTGTTCGAGTCCGGGTGGACGACGAAGGTGTACACGTTGTCTTCGATCAACGAGTACGACTTCTCCGAGATCACCGGGGCCAGGATGATGTCGCGGGGGTCAGCGATAGTTGCCATCAGGCCGACACCTCCTCTTTCTTCTTGGCGTTGATGAAGCCGTTGAGGGCCTCGACGCTGAACACCAGGTCATCGGCCTTCAGCACGTCATAGGTGTTGAGCTGGTCGTAGGCCAGCACATGCACATTCGGCAGGTTCCGGACGCTCTTCACCGCGGCCAGATCGTCGCGGCCCAGCACCAGTAGCAGTTGCTTGCGGTCGCTGATCTCAGCCAGGAACGCCTTGGCGCTCTTGGTCGAGGGCTCCTGCCCGGCAACCAGTTCGGTGACGGCGTGGATGCGGCCGTTGCGGGCCCGGTCCGACAGCGCACCGCGCAGCGCAGCGGCGATCATCTTCTTGGGCGTCCGCTGGCTGTAGTCACGCGGCTGCGGGCCGTGTACGACGCCACCACCGGTGAACTGCGGGGCACGGGTCGAGCCCTGACGAGCGCGGCCGGTTCCCTTCTGCCGGTACGGCTTCCTGCCACCACCGGACACCTCGCCACGACGCTTCGTGGAGTGCGTGCCCTGGCGGCCGGCCGCCAACTGAGCGGTCACCACCTGGTGCAGCAGCGAGATATTGGCTGGGGCGTCGAACAACTCGGCGGGCAGCTCGATGGAGCCGTCCGTCTTGCCACCCGGAGCCTTGACCGTGATTGTCAAAAGATTCTCAGACACTACTTCTCACCTCGCTTGACAGCGGTGCGGACCACAACCAGGCCACCCTTACGTCCGGGGATGGCACCCTTGATCAGCAGCACGCCATTTTCGGCATCCACCTTGTGCACCACCAGGTTCTGGGTGGTGACGCGGTCACTACCCATGCGTCCCGACATCCGGGTGCCCTTGAAGACACGGCCCGGGGTGGCACAGCCACCGATCGAGCCGGGACGACGGTGCACGGCCTGTGCACCGTGGCTCGCGCCCTGACCGCTGAAGCCGTGACGCTTCATGGTTCCGGCGAAGCCCTTGCCCTTCGAGGTTCCGGTGACGTCGACGTAGGCGCCGTCACTGAAGATCTCCGCGGTCAGCTCTTGGCCGACCTCGTACTCGGCGGCAGCAGCCTCGTCGTCCAGACGCAGCTCGGCCAGGTGTCGACGCGGGTTGATACCCGCAGCACTGAACTGACCGGTGACCGGCTTGGTCACCTTGCGCGGGCTGATCTCACCGAATGCGAGCTGGATGGCGCTGTAGCCGTCCTGCTCCTGGGTGCGGATGCGGGTCACCACATTGGGTCCGGCCTTGACGACGGTCACCGGGACAACCCGGTTGTTGTCGTCGAACACCTGTGTCATACCCAGCTTGGTGCCCAGAATTCCTTTTCTTGCCATGGTTTCTGGTTCTCCTACTGGATGTTCACGTCGACGCTGGCCGGCAGGTCGATGCGCATGAGCGCGTCAACCGTCTTGGGCGTCGGGTCGAGGATGTCGATGAGCCGCTTGTGGGTACGCATCTCGAAATGCTCGCGCGAATCCTTGTACTTGTGCGGCGACCG
The DNA here is from genome assembly GCF_004924335.1 of Mycobacteroides salmoniphilum. Classification (NCBI taxonomy): domain Bacteria; kingdom Bacillati; phylum Actinomycetota; class Actinomycetes; order Mycobacteriales; family Mycobacteriaceae; genus Mycobacteroides; species Mycobacteroides salmoniphilum. The sequence goes on from NZ_CP024633.1 coordinate 3,637,332, forward strand.
AATAACGCAATACACGTTCTTCTCGGTTGGCAGCGGCACAGGTCCAACGACACTCGCGCCGGTACGGGTCACCGTCTCAACAATCTTGCGCGCAGAGGCATCAATGGCCTCATGGTCGTAGGCCTTGAGCCTGATGCGGATCTTCTGTCCCGCCACGCTTCCTACCTCTACTATCACTGGTCCGGAGCACGCCGAAGCGCACAAACCGATACCGCCGCTGTTTACCTGTCGTAGTTCACCGACCCCCGCGGTCGGGCGTGTCGCCCTCACGCGCAGTCGTCCGCGTCGAAAATTCTCGTCGCTTGGACTGGGCCGACGCGCCCGTAAGGGCGCTGTAGTTCGCCGTCCCCGTTCGCGCGCCACAAAGAGCGTCGCAACCGGTTCACGGCAACCCGAACAGTATGCCTTATCCCGCGGCTGCGGCCAAATCCCTGGTGTACCCACCCCGCGGCGACAACGGGGAGCCCCTGACCTGTGAAACCGAGGACCTCTGGAACGCTAGTACAAGGGCCGTCGAGGAGGTTGCACGTGCGCTGGTCGGAAGCCGACGGAGGGCGTTCATTTCTGCGGGCACTGCCCGTCCTGTCCGGCAGTGCTCCACCCTTTGACATCGGCGATGCTCCCGCCGAACCGCTCCCCTTGTTCGTCGAATGGATCGAGCAGGCTGCGCGGGCCGGCGTACCGGAGCCGCATGCCATGACGATCTCGACGGTCGATGCCCAGGGTGCACCGCGCGCACGAGTGCTGATTTTGAAGGCCATCGACGAGACTGGTTGGCATTTCGCGGCGAGCTCGGTGAGCCAGAAGGGGCGGGACCTCTCCGCTCACCCCGTTGCCGCGCTGACTTTCCATTGGCCGGCGGTCGTCCGGCAGGTACGGGTGGTGGGCCCGGTCGTCGACGACGGTGCGCAGGCGAGCGCGGAGGACTTCCTGGGCAGGCCCATCGGATCCCGGGCGATGGCACTGACGCTGCGGCAGAGCCAGCCGCTGGTGGATGCCGCGGAAATCGACGCCGAGATCGAGAAGGCGCACCGGAAGCTCAGGGACGATCCCGACCTCGTACCCGATGAGTGGGTGTCGTATGCGGTGCAGCCGGCGCAGATCGAGTTCTGGCAGGGCTCCCCCGACCGCAAGCACCTGCGTCTCGGCTATCAGCGGGTCGAGGAGGGGTGGGAGCGTACGCAGCTCTGGCCATGATCGGGGAACTGCTTGGCATGTGCGTTCGACGTCATCTTACTTTCGAGTAAGGTACGTGACGTGAGTGCATCTCCGACCTACAAGATCTGGCAGCGTCTGCAGAACAAGCCCGGCGGCTCCGCCCTGTTCTCCGCCGCCATGATGGCCCGCGTCCCCTACTTCGCCTCGGTGGTGCCGCACGTGCACCGGATGGAACCGGGCTATTGCGAGGTAACCGCCCCCAAGTGGTACTTCGTCTACAACCACCTCAAGACCTTCCACGCGATCGCCGCGTGCAACCTGGCCGAGGTCGCGATGGGGATGCTGATGGAGGCCACCACCCCGTCCTCGCATCGCTGGATCCCCAAGGCGATGAATGTTCAGTACCTCGGCAAGGCCACCACCTCACTACGCGCGGTCGCCAAGCTGGAGGGCCTCGACTTCGCCTCGATCACCGAGGGCACCGATGTCGTGGTGCCGATCAGCATCACCGACCGTGACGGCAAGGAAGTGGTGAAGGCAGAGATCACCACCTGGGTGACCCCCGCCTAGCGCCCGCGACCGGCGGTCAAATTCAGCCGTTACGGTCAAATCTATGGTGCGCCACGCGCACACTCCGGCTATGGCGACTGCACTATCCGAAATCGAAGACGCCGGCCGACTATTGGCCGATCCGTCCGCGTACGCAGACGAGCCCCGTCTGCACGATGCGCTGACCCTGCTACGGCGTGAACAGCCCGTGACGAAGGTCGTTACTGACAACTACCGACCGTTCTGGGCGATCACCAAGCACGACGACATCATGGACGTTGAGCGCGACAACGCACTCTGGATCAACGAACCGCGTCCGCTGCTGATGAACCTCGAGCAGGAGGCCGAGCTGGACCGGCAGGCGGCGATGGGCATCGAGCTCAAAACCCTTGTCCATATCGACGACCCCAAACACCGCGTGCTGCGCGCCATCGGAGCCGACTGGTTCCGGCCAAAGGCCATGCGGGACATGAAAATCCGCACCGACGAGCTGGCCGCCAGATACGTGAACAAGTTGATGGAGGCCGGCGGAACCTGCGACTTCGCCCAGGACGTGGCCGTGCACTTTCCCCTGTACGTCATCATGTCGCTGCTCGGCATTCCCGAGTCGGATTTCGACCGCATGCTCAAGCTCACCCAGGAACTCTTCGGCGGCGACGACACCGAATTCCAGCGCGGCGCGACTCCGGAGGAGCAGCTGCTGGCGCTGCTGGACTTCTTCGGATACTTCAGCGGGCTCACCGCATCCCGGCGCGAAAACCCCACCCGCGACCTGGCATCGACCATCGCGAATGCCAAGGTCGATGGCGAGCCACTCTCCGATGTCGACATCGCGTCGTACTACACGATCATCGCCACCGCCGGACACGACACCACCAGCGCCACGATTGCCGGTGGCCTGGAAGCACTTCTGGAGCACCCGCACCAGCTCGCGCGACTACGCAAAAACCCCGACCTCATGCCCTTGGCGGTCGACGAGATGATCCGCTGGGTGACACCGGTCAAGGAATTCATGCGAACAGCGACCGCGGACACCGAGATTCGCGGAGTACCCATCGCCGAAGGCGAATCGGTTCTGCTGTCCTACCCGTCGGGTAACCGCGACGAAGACACCTTCGCCAATCCGTTCACCTTCGATGTGGGACGAGACCCCAATAAACACTTGGCATTCGGGTTCGGTGTGCACTTCTGTTTAGGAGCGGCACTGGCACGAATGGAGGTCAACAGCTTCTTCTCGGCACTACTCCCCCGGCTGGAGTCCATCGAGATCGACGGGAATGTCGAGCGGACGTCGACCATATTCGTCGGCGGTATCAAACACCTGCCGATCCGCTACGCCCTGCGGTGACGGCGGCGATCAGGTGAGCCGCGCGGAACCATCCGCCGCGACTTCGATTGACGCACCGGCGATATCGGTGTCCGCGATCTGCGCCGCCGCAGCGCGGTCGTCGATCTTGGCGAAGGTACGCGCCCCGGTGGGGGTACGCACGCTCACGAATGTCTGGAATGGCGATCCGTCTCGTCCATAGTTGACGGTCCAGGCCTCGACGGTTGCCGCGCCCGAATACCCATCGGCCGCCGCGGTTCTGGGCTCCCGATCGACGTCGGACTGCACGTCCTCGTACCTGAAGCCGGATGTGGGCGGCTCGGTTCCGTAGATTCCGAATGCGTGCTTGGTGAGGTATCCGCCATTGGCTGTGATCAGCCCCTTAGCACCGGGACGCTCACGCAGCCGCTCGGCCATGGTGGCAATGGAATGGGTCACGTAGTTGCACCAGGGGCCACCGGCGAACGTGAGTCCACCGGTGACCGTGAGCGGCCGCGCCGGGTCATCGAGCGCCACTCCCAGCTCGGTGGCCGCGACCTGCACCGCCGAGGGGAAACACGAATAGATGTCGATCAGGTCCACGTCATCGGTTCCCAGACCGGCGATATCGAATGCGCGCTTGCCCGCAAGGCGGATGGCCGGAGACCGATGCAGCTCGTCGCGTTCACTGAGCGCGAAGGTGTCGTTGGCCTGGCTGCCAGCGAGCGGAAATATCCAGCGGTCCTTAGGAATTCGGAGCCGTCGCGCTGTCTCTAGTGAGGTGAGCAGCAGCACCGCCCCCTGCTCGACCATGTTGTTGGAGTTCATCAGCTTGGTGTACGGCGAGCTGATCCACCGATTGTCGGGACCGGGTGTGGCGATCTGCTCGGCGGTGTACGCATCGTTGGACCAGGCATGCACGTTGTTCACGGCCACGGCGTTGAAGCGCTGCCACAGCTGAGAAATCGCGGCGCGATGGTCGGCGACGGACACACCGTTGGCGACCCGAATCGCCTGCTCGAACAGCGGATACACATGGCCGGGAGAGATCAGGCCAATGGTGGTCTCGGCACCGCCCACCTGATCCATGCGGCCGCCGAGAATGGCTGGTTCGGCAATGGATTCGTCTTGCGTGGTCCACGTGGGCTGGACACCGGTGGCCATCATCTTGTTGCGCGACCGCCACATCTCCGCCCCGCCGATGAGAACCACCTCGGCATCCCCGGCGAGAATGTCCGCGGCCGCATGGTTGACCAACAGCTGCGGCGAGTTGCCGCTGGGCCCGGTGTAGAACGTGCGCTTGGGCGCCGAACCCAGGCGTTCACCGAGCAGCACGCCGGGGTCGCGATACTTCCACGAGAAGATGTTCGCCACGGACACCGTGTCGATCGCGGTGAGCAACTCGGCCGCCCCCGCATCCTCGGCCGCCAGCCGGGCCGCTCGCTCCATAAGATCGAGGGGTTCGGGGATCTCGGAGAACGGACAATCGGCATCCGTCCGCTGGTTGACCTGTCCGGTACCGACGAGGACCGGCGTGCGAGGGTCGAGGGCCATGAGCCGATGGTAACCAACCACCCGGTTGGTCCCGGAGGGCCATCCCGCTACGTGGTGAGAGCGGGCCCGGACCCCTCGATCTGACTACCCGCGCCCGTCATGTCCTTGAGGGCGACGCCTGATCGACCGATCTCACGTGCGCCCGCCACCAGGGCGGCAACGACCTGCGCCGCCTGGTCGTAGCCCAACCCTTCCGGCGGATGGATGTTGGACACGCAATTACGTTGTGCATCACTGCATCCGACAACAGGATTGTGTGTGAGGTATATCCCGACGCTGTCGGCGACGGACAGGCCGGGACGTTCCCCGATGAGTACCAGGACAGTGTCGACGCCAAGTGCGACGCCGATGTGGTCACCCAGGGCCACCCGCGCCTGTGTCGCGATGACGAGCGGCGCGATCGAATATCCGTGAAGCCGCTGGTGTAGCGCCTGTAATAGCGGGACCCCGTGGTCGTCGAGGGCGCGCGGAGACAAACCGTCAGCCAGCACGATGCCGATATCGGCGGCGGAATCCGACAGCACATCCAGCGCGCCATCGGCGGGAGCCCGACCCAGGTCCGGGCGGCGTAAATACTCGGATCGATCGCCCGCCCGGCTGGTCACCCGCAGCGGCGTACCCAATCCGAGACCGTCGATACGGCCGGCCAGGGCGCGTGCGTCCAGCGGCGTGTGCACCGCGTCGCGAGCGGCAGCGTGTGCGGTCCCGAACTCCAGCACTCGACTGGTGGGCAACGCATCCCCACTGCGCCCCAACCCGATTCGTGACTGCGTGGAACGGCGTAACGTATCCCAGATATCCTCCGCCGCTCCGTTGTTCGCGACATCACTCATAACAGCGCCCGCAACGGCGAGTCGTTGACCGCAATTTCACGCAGCCCCCCATCGCGGTCCAGCATGCCCATGCGCTCAAGCCAGTCGTTGAACTCCGGGGCCGGCCGCAAGCCGAAGGTGCGACGCGCGAACAGCGCATCGTGGAAGGACAGACTCTGGTATCCGAGCATGACGTCGTCGGCCCCGGGCACCGCGATGACAAACGCAACCCCCGCGGCCGTGAGCACGGTGAGCAGGACGTCCATATCATCCGAATCAGCCTCGGCATGATTGGTGTAGCAGACATCCACCCCCATCGGGAGCCCCAGAAGCTTGCCGCAGAAGTGATCCTCCAGGCCAGCCCTGATGATCTGCTTCCCGTCGTAAAGGTATTCCGGCCCAATGAATCCCACAACGGTATTGACCAGGAGTGGTTCCACCTCCCGCGCGACCGCATAGGCCCGGGCCTCTAGCGTCTGCTGATCTACCGCGACGCCACCCACCCCGAGATGCGCCCCAGCCGAGAGCGCCGATCCCTGGCCCGTCTCCAGGTACATGACGTTATTACCCACGGTGCCCCGCGCCAGCGAACGCCCGGCCTCATTCGCCTCACGCAGGAGCGCCAGGTTGACCCCAAAGCTCTCGTTGGCACCCTCGGTACCGGCGATCGACTGAAAAACCAAGTCCACCGGTAGATTTCGCTCGATGAGCTCCATGGTGGTGGTGACGTGCGCGAGCACGCACGACTGTGTGGGGATGTCGAATCTCAGGCGAATGTCGTCGATGAGACGCAGCAGGTCGGCCGCGGCATGTGGGGAATCGGTCGCCGGATTGATGCCGATGACGGCGTCGCCGCAACCCAGTAGCAGACCGTCGAGGGTGGCAGCGGCGATACCGCGCGCGTCGTCGGTGGGATGGTTGGGCTGCAATCGGGTCGCCAACGTGCCCGGCAGTCCGATGGTCGTACGAAAAGCACTATGGTTGCGCACCGCGGCACCGACGGCAATGAGGTCCTGATTGCGCATCAGCTTGCTGACAGCAGCCACCATCTCCGGAGTCAATCCGAGCGAAATATCCCTGAGCGACTGCGCCCCATGGGGTTTGGTGATGGTCTCCAGTAACCAGTCGCGGAAATCGCCGACGGTGAGATGCGAGATCACCGCGAAGGCCTCCGCATCATGGCTGTCAATGATCAGCCGGGTGACCTCGTCGGTGTCGTACGGGACGATCTCCTCGGACAGGAAGTCCGCGAGCGGTACCTCGGCGAGTACCCACCGTGCGGCGGCCCGCTCGGCGTCCGACTGCGCCGCGCAGCCCGCGAGCTCGTCACCGGACCGAGGCGGCGAGGCCTTCGCGAGAACTTCGGCGAGCGACCTGAACTGGTACGTGACCGGCCCGACAATGTGGCGAAAAGTGCTCATAATGTGCCTATTTCAGTTCGTTCTCGGCTTCTGCAAGCGCCGCGAACTCCTCGTCCGGGGAGTTCGCGACCAAACGGTGACGGCTATACAACCCAAAATACGCCATAAACAGGATGAATACGCCGAACGTGGCGAAAGCCGCGGTGGTATCGACGATGAATGTCGCCACCACCGCAGCACAGGCGATCACGAGCGCGAACCCGCTGGTGGCGATGCCACCCGGGGTGCGGTACGGCCGCGGCATCTCCGGCTCGCGAATGCGCAGCACAATGTGGCTCACCATCATCAGCACATAGCTCAGTGCCGCACCGAACACCGCCATGTTGAGCAGCATCGCCCCTTTACCGCTGAGCGACAACAGGAATCCGATGATTCCGGGCACGATCAGCGCCAGCACGGGAGCCTTCCTACTGTTGGTGACCGACAACCCGGTCGGTAGGTAGCCTGCCCGGGACAACGCGAAGGTCTGCCGACTGTAGGCGTAGACAATGGAGAAGAAGCTAGCGATGAGTCCGGCCAGCCCGATGTAATTGACCGCCTTGGCCACCGTGGTGGTGCCCAGCGCCTCTACCAAGGGATTCCCGGACTGCCCCATCGCTTCGGCGCCGCCCGCTCCGGGCACCAGGATCAGCACGGCCGTACCGGTGACGACAAGCACCAGCATCGCCATCACAATGCCGCGCGGGATGTTCTTGGCGGGATCGCGGGCTTCCTCGGCGGCCAGCGGCACGCCCTCGATCGCCAGGAACAACCAGATCGCAAACGGCACCGCTGCCCAGATTCCCAAATATCCGTTGGGTAGGAATGCCGATGCACCCGTTGCCGTTTCATCGACGGGAATGTTGGTGAGGTTCTTCGCGTCGAATCGGCCGACGGCTCCGATGGCGAAGGTGATGAGGCCGACGAGCGCGATCCCCGTGATGATGAACATCGTCCTGAGTGCCTCACCCGCACCGCTGAGGTGGATGCCGATGAAGATCGCGTACACCGCCAGATAGATCCACCACCCGTCCTTGAGGCCGAACAGGTGCAGTGATTCGACATAACTTCCGATGAAGGTGGCGATGGCGGCCGGCGCGATCGCGTACTCAATGAGAATTGCGGTCCCCGTGGCGAATCCGCCCCAGGGGCCCATCGCGCGCCGGGCAAAGGTGTACCCGCCGCCCGCGGTGGGTAATGCCGACGACATCTCCGCCATGCTGAGCACCATGGACAGATACATCGCGGCGATGACGACGGCCGCGATGGCCATCCCGCCGAAACCGCCCTTGCTCAGGCCGGTGTTCCAGCCGGCGTAGTCTCCGGAAATCACGTAGCTCACGCCGAGCCCCGCCAGCAGCACCCAGCCCGCGGTACCCGATCTCAGCTGCCGCCGGGCGAGGTAGTCGGCACCTTCGAGGTGCGATTGGACGCCGGCATGATCAAGCGGCGCCTCGGCACGTGAACTGACGGCGTCATCGGGAGTCGACATCGTCCAATTGTGCGACCGATGGCGTGCGCGCGTGCGGTAGACGCCAAGATTCGCACTCCTGTTACGACCACGCAACAAACTGGGCCGCACGATGCCCGATCATCGCGATCGTGGCCGCTGGTCCCCGGCTCGGAATGGTCGGCATGATCGACCCGTCGATCACGAACAGCCCATCGATTCCCCTGACACGACAGTACTTGTCGACGACCGCATGCTTGTCCTCGTCATTGCCCATCGGGGCGGTCGCGCACAGATGCTGCGAGGTGGACCACCGCGGACCACCGAACCGTCGTCCATACAGTTCGGTCACCAGACGCACTCCGTCGCGCAAGCGATCCATGTCTGCCGTCTCGCTGTCGTACCGCAAGTCGATGTATACGGGCGCCGCGGGATCGGTCGAACGCAGTTCAAGCCGGCCGCGACACCTCGGCGTCATCAACGCGACACCGATCTGCCGCGGATCCGCACCGCTCACCGCCACCCCCGCCATGGCTGCGAATCCGGTTGTATACGGCCGTATCTCGATACCCATCTGACGATCGGTGTGCAACACAGTGTCCAGAACGGGATAGCCCTGCTGCCCCTCGTCGCCCGTGTCCAACACCCATTCCGCGTGGTCCATCACCCGGGTACCGACACCGGGCAGGTCGACAACGGGCTCAACGCCCACCGCGCGTAAGTCATCCGCGGGCCCTATCCCGGACAGCAACAGCAGCTTCGCCGTCTCAATCGCTCCCGCACTCAAAATGATTCGATCGGCGGTCAGCGTACGCACCGAGTTCCCCACCGCCACCTGCACACCGGTCGCACGCCCGCCGCCGCAGAGCACCCGCAGCACACGGGTACCTGAGTACACCGCGAGATTTGGGCGCCAACCCGCCCCCTCCAGATATGCGCGCGCGGGCCCAACTCGCATCCCGCTGTCGATATTGAGCGGCACCAGTCCCACCCCGACACCGGCCTTGCCATTGAGATCCGCCACCACCGAATACCCGCCTTTGACTGCGAGCTCGGCCAATTCCTTTCCAGCGCTACTCTGTTCGTGCTTTCGGCCGATCGGTATGGGCCCCGACGACCCATGTAACGGGTCATCCCGAAAGTCACGGTCCGTCTCCATCGCCCGGAAGTGATCGCGAACATCTGCCCAGGCCCATCCCGGCACCGACCATCCGTCAAAATCCGCGGGCCGGCCACGCACGAAGTAGCCGCCGTTGATTGCGCCGGAGCCGCCCACCACCGATCCTCGCACCAACTCTGCCTGATCGCCCGTGGACGTCAGCGTCGCCCAGTAGTACGTGGCTATCTGGCTGTCCGGCCCAATCGGCAGTCGGTACCCGTCGCGTACGCCGTCCTCGTCCGCGGAGGATGCCGGGCCGGCCTCGACAAGCACCACCCGGAACGATGGGTCCCCGGAAAGGCGCCCTGCCAGAATCGATCCCGCGCTGCCCGCGCCCACGATGAGCGCATCCGCATGGATCGGCCTGCTCAGGGCCGTAGTTCCGGTCGGAGCGCACCGAGATCGCGCTCCTGCACAATCCCGGACCACAGGCCAATCCCATAGGCGATGTCGTCGAGGCGCTTCAGCAGTACGTACTCGAGCAGACCGATGCGATCATCGGGAGAGGCCGAATTGTCGTTGCGCTTCATCCAATCCACCACGCCGTCGACAATCGCGGCCACAACGAGCACCTGGCGGCTGCGCCGGGACAGCGCGGCCGCCACCAACGCCAACGGCCAGTAGTGGCGGCAGAGCGCGGACGCGATCTGCAACGCCGCACCGCCCACACCTTGGGCGGCTACCCGAACGACGTCCCGTGGCGGGGTATCGACTCCCCGGAGTGTCCTCGCGACGCGCCCCGCCGCGAGCGCGGCCATGCCTGCCGCGGCCAGATAGCCCATCCCCGAACCCACCGCTACGAGAATCCACACCAGCAGCGTCCACCGCGAGATGACCATCGGCGCCACCTTGTCGGGATGACGCGTCGACAGCGGCGCCGCACTCTTTCCATAGAATGTCTTGCGCGCGAACCATTCTCGAAGAGTAAGCCTGTGGTCATGGGCCACCTGGGACACCGGCTCGTACCGAAGCCGCGACCCCGCCTCGATGAGCCGCCAGCACAGATCCACGTCCTCGCCGCACTGCAGTGACTCGTCGAAGCCGCCAATCTCGTCGATGGCGACCCGCCTCACCACGATGGCGGCACTGGGGACGTACGACACCGGGCCGTACGGTACGACCGGCGCCTCACGAAGGCCGAGATCCAACGAGGACCTGACTGCTTCATACCGAGCAATCGCATTGTCGCTCAACACTAATCCAACAATCCGCGGAGCAACCAGAGCCACCGCGGGATCGCTGAAGTGCCCCAGCAGTCCCTCCAGCCAACCGCGCCTGGGCACCACATCCGAATCAAGGAACGCGACGAAGTCCGTGGTCGCCAGCTTCAGCCCGGTGTTGCGGGCCGCCGCCGGACCCTGACTGTCGGTGTGCCGCACCACCCGCACGTCACAGTGCATACCCTCCAGCTCGCACTCCACGATCGGAATGGTGGAACCGTCGTCGATAACGATCACGCGCATTCCGCGCAGTGCCCGCAGCAGTCGACGTAATCCAAAACCATTGTTACGGCATGGAATAACGACAGTCACGTCCCGATAGCCCGGACCACTCGTGGGGCGCGGGTGGGCGACGGTCGCATCGAGCAGCGTCCGGGCCAGCTGAGCGCTCGTCGCATCGCGTACCTCAAGCCGCCCGCCGGAAAGCAGCGTCCGCGCGGCAGGCGCCAGTCGCAGGAGCCGAGTCGGCGACCCACCCAGCAGCGCCGACCCCTCGTCGAGCACGCGAACCCGTCGATCCACCTGAACCGCGAATCCATCGGGTAGCCGTCCGTGTGATGCGGACATGCCCTGCACCGCGTCGTCGCTCGTCGTCATACCAGCCGCCCGTCGGCATCAGGTAACCAACGGCGCACCGCGTTGGCGCATCGTCGGGTCATCGTCGCGAGCATCCGCGCGCCGTCCTGGCTGCTGGCGGTCGTCGGATCTCCGAGCACACCGATCGCGCTGACCGCCGCTACGCCGCCCGCACGCATCGGCGCCATCAGCTCGTGCAGCGGTGCCGAGTTTCCGGCGAGCACTTCCTCGTGGCGCACTGCATCCGGTGAAATATGTAGCAGCAGAGATGTTTCCGCATGTCCAGCGTGCGCGTCACCGCCTTCGACCGCGCACGCCCACCACGCGATATCGCGGCCCTCCGAACGCAGGAGCCGCACCGCGGAGACCGTCGCCTCGATGTTGCCGCCGTGACCGTTCACGAACACGATGCGTCGGCACCACTGCGTGGCCGACCTGCCGTACTCCACGAGGACCTGGGTCAGCGCCGCGGTACCGATCGAGATCGTTCCAGCGAAGGATTGATGTTCTCCGCTGGATCCGTACGCGAGGGCAGGGGCGAGAGCCGTCCGGCCGGCGCCCGCATCGGAGGCCAGCATCTCGGCCGCAGCGGTAGCCACAGCATCGGCAATCCGGGTGTCGGTATCCAACGGCAAGTGCGGCCCGTGTTGCTCGGTTGAGCCGAGCGGGGTGAACAGCGTGATGGCCTCGTCTGCGAGCTCCGGAGAGATGGCGGTGCTCAAGACAGTCGGTACAGCCACCCGCCGATGGTAGGCCGAATTCACGCCAAATGCATCCAAAGTTGGCCCACCCAATTGAGGTCTTTACATCCTTGCTGGCCGTCGGCTTAGGTGCTGGGCGCTATTTCGCACCGATTGTCACGCCAGCCCCTGCCGCCACATCGACCCTGCCGACACCGTGTTCAATTCCCGATGCGCTGAACTAGTGCCGTCCGAGGCCCCGGGCAAATCCGTCAGGGACGAGAAGATCATCTGGGGATAGTTCGTGCACAGATTTCTTGCCGAGCCCCATCAGTGCCGAATCGATGCCGCCGCGCATGATGTCCAGAACATTTTCGACGCCGGCCTGACCCGAGGCCGCCAGGCCCCAGAGATACGCCCGTCCGATCATCACCGCACGCGCTCCAAGTGCCAATGCCTTGACGACATCGCTACCCCGCCGAATGCCGCCATCCAGCAGCACCTCGACGTCACCACCGACAGCCTGTGCGATGCCCGGCAACGCACGGATCGACGCGGGCGTTCCATCGAGATTGTTACCGCCGTGATTCGACACCGAAATCGCCGAAACTCCGCAATCTACAGCCCTTTTGGCATCATCAATGCGCATGACGCCCTTGAGCATGAATGGACCGTCCCATTGCTCACGCATCCATTGAACGTCATCCCATGTCGGCGCCGGAGTTCCCATCCACTGCCCGTAGGCATCGAAGAAGGGCGGCCCGGCCTCGCCGCGAGCAGCCTGGTTGGGCACCCGCAAATCCGGAATGTTCATCTTCTTCCCGAACGACCACAGCCAGCCGGGCTTGGTGACCACTTCCGGCGCCAGCCGGATCATCGACCGCAAGTTCATCTTCTCGGGTATGGAAGGGCTGCCCCAATCACGACCGTGCGAAAAGCTCCAGTCAAGCGTGGCGATAAGACCCACTGCACCAGCATCTTTCGCACGCTGAATGCGCTGGGCAACATCGTCACGCCCGCCTAGCCAGTAAATCTGGAAGTGCGTCTTCGGATTCGCGGCCACCACATCCTCGATGGGCTTACTCGCGAAGGAGGACAATCCCATGGCGGTTCCACGTGCGGCGGCGGCCCGGGCCACCGCCACCTCACCGTCGGGATCAACGGCCTGAACCCCGGTCGGAGAGATCATCACCGGTAACGAGATCTCTTGCCCTAGAACAGTTGTCGACAGTTCACGGTCCGGCTGAATGCCGACGACGTGAGGCTCGAATCCGAGCTCTGCGAACGCCTCGACATTGTCACTGACGGTCAGCCCCTTTTCACTGGCGGAGATCAGCGAGCTGTAGACGGACCTCGGCAGTCGCTTCTTGGCCCGTTGCTGGGCAATCGCGACCGTCTCGAACCATGTGTTGCGGGCCATCTACCGTCCTGCTCGTACATTGGAAATGGGGTTCTCATCGCATGCGCGCGAGGGTGGCCGACGCGTCAGAGTCAGGGCAACGGGGCCCCCGGACGGTCCGCGCTTGCCCTTCGAATGCGAGTGGTCGCCACTGGGTTTGGGCACCACTCGATCGGCGGCCAGGGCCGCCTCGCCATAGCCCTGCACGCACTCCGGGTCGGGCCCGTCCATCGGCAACCCGGTGAAGAACTTGGCCGCCATGCAGCCGCCCCGGCAGCTGTCGTAATGCCCGCAACTGCCGCATGCACCCGCGGACTGCGGCTCACGTAACTCGGTGAACAGCTGCGAGTGCTTCCAGACCGTGTCAAATCCACCGTCGGACAACACATTTCCGGCACGGAATCGGTCATGGATGGCAAACGGGCAGGCATAGACATCGCCCACCGGATCGATCAGGCACACCACCCGCCCGGCGCCGCACATGTTCAGGCCCGGCAAACCCCCGGACCCGTCGCCGTAGGCCGATAGGTGGAAGAAGGAATCGCCCGTGAGTACCCGCTCGCCATTGGGCACCAGCCAGTCGTACAGCTGACGCTGCTGGGCGGGGGTGGGATGGAGCTCGTCCCACACATCGGCGCCACGACCGGAGGGACGCAGTCGCGTAATCCGCAGTGTGGCACCGTATTTTGCGGCCAGATCCGCGAACTCATCGAGCTGGTCCACATTGTGGCGGGTAACCACCACCGAGATCTTGGCGTCCTTGAATCCGGCGGCGGCCAGGTTCTCCAGCGCGCGCACCGCCATGGCGAACGATCCCACACCGCGCACGGCGTCGTTGACCTCCGCGGTCGCGCCATCCAGTGAGATCTGTACATCGACGTAGTCGCTCGCGGCCAGTCGCGCCGCCACCTCCTCGGTGATACGCACGCCGTTGGTCGAGAATTTGACCCCTACGTGATGCTCGGTCGCGTAATCAACGAGCTCCCAAAAGTCTGATCGCACAGTGGGTTCGCCGCCGCCGATGTTCACGTAGAACACCTGCATGCGTTCGAGCTCGTCGATGATGTCCTTGCACTGCCTGGTGGACAGCTCACGTGGATCGCGCTTGCCCGATGACGAGAGGCAATGCACACAGGACAGATTGCAGGCGTAGGTCAGCTCCCAGGTAAGGCAGATGGGAGCATCCAGCCCCTGCTCGAACTGATCCACGAGTCTCGGAGCCGCGACGCCGGCGACATCCAGTCTCGGAGCCGCGACGCCGGCGACATTCGGGCGGGGTACTGCGGGAGCGCTCATCAGGCGTCCTCTCGGGTCACGATCATCTTTGAATCTGCCAGTACCGCCAGGGCCCGCTGGTACGCGGCAACCTGACCGTCCTCGACACCAGCGGCCCGCCAAGCATTCTCGGCACTGCTGTGGTCGGTAAGGGATTGCACGATCTGCAACAGGGTGCGGTTCTTCAGGAAGGACAGCTTGCGGGTGCCGAAGTGGTAGAGCAGCGCCCCGAACGGCTCCGGACGCAACGACACCTGGGGGTGTAACTGCCAGGGCCGGGTCCAGTCGAAACCGGCGGGCGCCTCGTCAATCATGGCGCTCATCGAGACCGGGCGTCTCAGTAGACGCCGCACATCCCGTCGATCGATACCTCTTCGACCAGCGATTCCTGCACCAGTTCGGTGTCGGTGGTCTGTCCGGCGACAGTGGTGGGCTCGGCCATCTGTTCACTCCTTTGTGAGTCTGGACTGTGGCAACGATCACGATAATAATGGCATCGAGTGCAGAAAGGGAAGAGGGTGTCAGGAAATGGTGGAGTTCTCGACATGAATGCGCAGCCGACGCGCGTAGGACGACGCCCTTCCACAACCCGGGACGAGATCACCGCGGTTGCCATGGCGCTGTTCACGCAGCGCAGCTTCGACGACGTCAGCGTCGATGACATCGCCGCGGCAGCCGGCATCGCCCGGCGCACGGTGTTTCGGTACTACAGCTCTAAGAACGCAATCGTGTGGGGCGACTTCGATTCTCACCTGGAGGTGATGCGTGCGCTGTTGGATGAGACTCCGGACACCGTGGACATCAGCACCGCACTGCGCCAGGCGCTGTTGACATTCAACAACTTTCCGGTCGACGAAGCCCCGCGACACCGCATGCGGATGAGACTGATCCTGGAGATCCCGGCGCTACAGGCATATTCGATGCTGATGTACACCGGCTGGCGTGACGTCATCGCACAGTTCGTGGCCAAACGCAGCGGGGCGGATCCCACTGCCCTCTTGCCGCAGACCGTCGGCTGGACACTGCTCGGCGTGGCGCTCGCCGCCTACGAACAATGGCTCGCCGACGAATCGTCGGCGCTTACCGCGCTACTCGGCAAGGGCTTCGACGCCGCCGAGGCGGGGCTGCGAGCCCTCGGCTAAATCTCGCTACTCCAGTACCTCGGCGATGGGCGTCCCCGCTGCGATCTTGGCCCGCATCTTCATCACCGGGCCGGCCATCCCGCAGCCGACGACTCCGGTCAGCACACCATCGCGCTCCAGGTAGGCCAGGAACCTACGACCGTCATCGGAGACGAGATGCACGGTGTCCGAGCCTCCCAGATGGCCGAGCGACTGAATCTTCACGTCGTACTGATCACTCCAAAAGTACGGCACGGCAGCAGCACTGGCGGAAGGCTCCTGCCCAAGCAACGCTGGTACAAGCGCACGAACCTGCTCGGCGACATTGCTCCAGTGCTCCACACGGCTGGGAAGCCCGGCGGCATCTGCCCATGCGGCAACATCACCCAGCGCCCAGACATGCGGGGTGCCGGTGCGGCCGACGGCATCGCACACCACGCCGTTGTCCACCTCGACGCCGGATCCGACCAGCCAGTCCGTCGCGGGCCGGCTCCCAATCCCCAGCACGACGAGATCGGCGTCCAGCCTCGTGCCATCCGACAGCGTGACGGACCGGACTCGCCCCTCGCCTTCCACGGCGTCCACTCCGACACCCACGCGAACATCGACACCCTCGTTGCGGTGCAGACGGGCGACCAGGTCACCGAGCTGCTGACCGATTGCAGCCAGCAGCGGGGCCGGTTGCGGTTCGACCAGAACCACATCAACCCCGTTGGCCCGCAATGTTGATGCGACCTCGCATCCAATGAATCCGGCTCCCACAATCACCGCGCGGCGCGCATTCGCGGCGTCTCCCCGCAAGGCGAAGCTATCGTCGGCGGTCCGCAGCACGTGGATGCCGTCCAGGTTGGGGAATGCGGAAATACGCCGGGGAACGAGGCCGGTCGCGATGATGACCTCCCCGTACTGCACCGTGCTTCCGTCATCCAGAGCGACCGTGCGGCCGGCGGGGTCCAATGCCACTACCCTCGCGCCGAGTCGCAGCTCAATCTGCTTCTCGTCATAGAACTCTCGCGGCTTGAGCACGACCGCGTCGATGGTCTTCTCCGCGTCACGCAGCACATCCTTGGACAGCGGCGGGCGATCGTAGGGCAGATGAGCCTCGCCACTCACAATGGTGATCGGCCCGGTGAACTCCGCGCGGCGCAGCTGCTCGGCGGTTCGCACCGCGCCCAGCCCACCACCGATGATCAGGACACCCTGCTCCGCGTCGCTCCCAGTCGCATCACTCACGGTCTACTTCATACACGACTGGACATGCGCGGTGTCACGCCTATCGCCCGAGCCTCCTACCCCTGGACCTGCGCTCGGTCCACCAGGTTGGAGAGCACCACAATGCTCTCGGTGCGGTCGATGTCCCCACTGGCACGGATGCGTTCCAGCGCGCGCTCGAGGTGCTGAATATCGCGAGCCAGCACACGCAACATCGCGTCGGAGGTTCCGGTCACCGTCGCGGCGCTCACCACCTCGGGAATATCGATCCACGCCCGCCGCAGGGCTTCCGGGGTGATGGTGCCCTGGCAGTAGACCTGAACGTAGGCCTCGGTGTTCCATCCGACCGCGGCGCGATCCACCACGGTGGTGAAGCCCTTGATCACCCCCGTCGCGACCAGGCGATCGACACGACGCTTGACCGCGGGGGCCGACAGGTTCACCTCCTCGCCGATCTCGGCGAACGTCGCTCGAGCATTACGCATCAACAGCGTCACGATCCGCTCATCGGTGGCATCGAGCTCGGCCATTCACGATCCTCCTCCGGCAATCCCATCCATTCCTGCAACAGAATGCCAAATTTGCCGTCTAGACGCAATGAATCATGATCGACCAGACAACGTATGGAGATTGATTGCAGTAATCACCTCTCATACGCTCACCACATGACCGTTGTGCACGAGGGTGGACACCCGGCCGGCTCCCCCATCCAGCAACCAGACAGAACACCGACGACGCGTCACTACGTGATGGTGCCGCCGACGTACTACACAGTCGAATACGCGATCAATCCCTGGATGGACGTATCCAATCCCGTCGACCCGACACTCGCCGTCGCGCAATGGGATGCATTGCGCGACACCTACGAACGTCTCGGGCACACGGTGGACATCCTGCCCCCCGTGGCCGGACTGCCGGACATGGTCTACGCCGCAAACGGCGGAATCGTGTTGCGGGGAAAGGCTGTTGTCGCGCGATTCACGCATGCCGAGCGCGCGGGTGAATCTGCCGCACACGCCGGATGGATGCGTGCGCATGGATTGCGCCCCATGCACTCGCGCTACACCAACGAGGGGCAGGGTGACTTTCTGCTAGCGGGCAACATCATGTTGGCGGGCACGGGTTTTCGCACCGATGTCAGGTCGCACGTCGAGGTGGCACAGATGCTCGACATTCCCGTCGTCACGCTGGAGCTCGTCGATCCGCGTTTCTACCATCTGGATACGGCGCTGGCCGTGCTGGATCCGCAGACCGTGGCGTACTACCCGCAGGCGTTCAGTGAGGCCTCACAAGCCAGGCTGCGGCTCATGTACCCCAACGCGATCATTGCCAGCTCCAAAGACGCCTACGTACTTGGGATGAATGCGGTCTCCGACGGTCGCCACGTCATGCTGCCCGCAGCGGCGACCGGATTCGCCGAACAGCTCCGTGCCGCCGGGTTCGAACCGGTCGGCATCGACCTTTCCGAACTACTCAAGGGTGGCGGATCGGTGAAATGCTGCACACTGGAGCTGCACTCGTGACTGCGATGAGCCACGTGGGCGAAGAGAGTCACGCACTGACGGAACAGGCTCCCCGTATGTCACCCGATTCCTACAAGAGTTCTGAATACATCGAGTTGGCCGAGCTGTACGGCGCACACAACTATGCGCCGTTACCGGTCGTCGCTCACCGCGCCGAGGGTGCCTGGATCGAGGATGTGGACGGCAAGCGGTATCTCGATTGCCTGGCTGCCTACTCGGCGGTGAACTTCGGCCACGGGAACCCCGAGATCCTCGCGGCCGCACACGCACAGCTCGACACGGTGACCCTGGTGAGCAGGGCGTTTCATTCCGATCGTCTCGGCAGGTTCTGCCGCGATCTCGCCCGCCTCTGCGGCAAGGGCATGGTGCTGCCGATGAACACCGGGGCCGAGGCCGTGGAGAGCGGCATCAAGGTCGCGCGCAAGTGGGGTACCGATGTCAAGGGAGTGCCTGCGGGACAAGCCAATATCGTGGTAGCACATAACAATTTCCACGGACGCACCATCAGCATCGTCAGCTTCTCCTCCGACGAGACGGCGCGCGGCGGGTTCGGCCCGTTCACTCCCGGGTTCCGCGTCGTGCCGTTCGGCGATATCGCCGCCCTGGCACGGGCGATCGACGACAACACCGTCGCAGTCCTGCTCGAGCCTATTCAGGGTGAGGCCGGCATCGTCATCCCCCCCGACGATTACCTGCCCGCGGTCCGCACAATGTGCACCGAGAACAATGTCCTGTTCATCGCCGATGAGATTCAGGCCGGGCTCGCGCGTACCGGCAGGATCTTTGCGTGCGACCACTGGAACGTGGTCCCGGATGTGTACCTGCTGGGCAAGGCACTCGGTGGCGGCGTGGTCCCGGTCTCGGCCGTGGTCGCCGATACCGATGTGCTCGGCGTGCTGCATCCGGGCGAGCACGGTTCCACCTTCGGCGGTAATCCATTGGCCGCGGCTATCGGATCCACCGTCGTGGCAATCCTGGAGCGCGGTGAGTTCCAGCGCCGGGCAGCCGTTCTGGGCAGACACCTGCGAAGCCGTCTCGACGCCCTGATCGGCCATGGCGTCACCGAGGTGCGTTCGCTGGGGCTGTGGGCCGGGGTCGACATCGATCCGAATGTGGCAACCGGAAGACAAATCAGTCTGCGCATGGCAGAGTGTGGCGTCTTAGTGAAGGACACGCATGGCGCGACTCTCCGATTTGCACCACCCCTTGTCATCACCGAGGACGAAATCGATTGGGCGATAGACCAGTTCGCTGATGCGCTGGCCAATAGCCGATAGGTTTCGCCCGGTCACAGGAGGCACTATGGCACCCTCGTCACCCAGTCTTGCCCAGCAGCTGCTGCGCCGCCGTCCCACGTCCGGGGCGCCCACCGCGCACGGCGCCGGTGGGCATCTGAGGCAGTCGATGGGAACATTCCAGCTGACCATGATCGGCGTCGGCGCCACGGTGGGCACCGGCATCTTCTTCATCCTGGCCGAATCCGTGCCCAAAGCGGGCCCCGCGGTGATGGTCTCATTCCT
Source organism: Mycobacteroides salmoniphilum (assembly GCF_004924335.1). NCBI lineage: Bacteria > Bacillati > Actinomycetota > Actinomycetes > Mycobacteriales > Mycobacteriaceae > Mycobacteroides > Mycobacteroides salmoniphilum. The sequence continues at coordinate 3,657,246 of NZ_CP024633.1, forward strand.
TGTCGCGGGTCTCGCCGCAGGACTCGCCGCACTCTGTTACGCCGAGTTGGCCTCCGCGGTACCGGTATCGGGATCCTCGTTCTCCTACGCGTACACCACCTTGGGCGAGCTGGCGGCGATGGTGGTGGCCGCCTGTCTGCTGCTGGAGTACGGCGTGTCAGCGGCCGCGGTAGCGGTGGGCTGGAGCCAGTATCTCGACAAGCTTTTGGTCAACGTCTTCGGAACACATCTGCCGCATGCGATCAGCGCCGCCCCCTGGGATAACGCCGATCCGGGGATGCCGCATGCCTGGCTCAACCTGCCCGCGGTGGTCCTCATCGTCATGTGCGCAATCCTTCTCATCCGCGGGACAAGTGAGTCCGCACTGGTGAACACGGTCATGGTGCTGCTCAAACTCGCCGTACTGACGGTGTTCGCGATCATCGCGTTCACCGCGTTTCAGGCGGGTAACTTCTCCGACTTCGCGCCGTTCGGCGTCAGCGGCATCGGCGCCGCGGCCGGGACAATCTTCTTCACCTATGTCGGGTTGGACACCGTGTCCACCGCCGGCGAGGAAGTGAAAGACCCGCAGCGGACCATGCCGCGCGCGCTCATCGCCGCGCTCCTGATTGTCACTGTCTTCTACCTCGTGGTGGCCCTGGCCGCATTGGGCGCACAGCCGTGGAGGGAGTTCGAGGGTCAGTCCGCGGGCCTTGCCCTGATTCTGGATAAGGTCACCGGAAGCACCTCCGCCAGTACGTTCCTCGCGTTGGGGGCGGTCATTTCAATCTTCTCGATCACCCTCGTGTCGATGTACGGTCAAACCCGCATTCTCTTCGCCATCGGCCGCGACGGCCTGCTGCCTTCGGTCTTCGCGCAGGTCAACCCCCGCACGCTCACTCCGGTGAACAACACGATCATCGTCGCGATCGTCGTGGGCCTCATGGCCGCCTTCGTCCCCTTGAACAGCCTGGCGAACATGGTGTCGATCGGCACTCTCACGGCATTCATCGTGGTGTCCATCGGCGTCATCATTTTGCGGGTGCGAGAGCCCGAACTGCCGCGAGCCTTTCGTGTTCCCGGCTACCCGGTTACACCGGTCCTGTCCGTCATCGCCTGCGGCTACATTCTGTTCAGCCTGCCCTGGATCACCTGGATCGCATTCGGATCCTGGGTGGTCGTGGTGCTGGCGTTCTACCTGGTGTGGGGCCGACACCACAGCGCGCTGAACGACTCACCCAGCGACCCAGCCGAATTGATTGAGGAGCCGGTGCGATGAGGCCCCCACGTGTGGGTGGTACCCCCCGCTTGCGCGAAGAGCGTCAGATATGACCGTCGTCGTCGGATATCTCTCGGGCAAGGGCGGTAAGGGTGCCCTGCACCTGGCTGTCGAATCTGCCCGCGTTCTGGAAACCTCGCTGACTGTCACCACGGTGGTGCCCAAGCCCTGGACCACTCTGTCGAAAGCCAAGATCGACGCCGAGTACGCCCAATGGGCACAGAAGCTATCCGAAGATTCGAAGTCCGAAGCCGCCGCATATCTCGAAAAGATCAGCGCTGGAATAGATGTCACGTTCCACAACGTGGCGCATCGCTCGGTGTCCGGCGGGCTGCTGGAAGCCGTCGAGGCATCTGACGCGGAGGTACTCGTCGTTGGCTCTGCCTCGGAGGGAAGTCTCGGACAGGTGGTGCTGGGCTCGACCGGCGACCGGCTGTTGCACTCCTCCCCCGTCCCGCTGGCCATCAGCCCCCGCGGCTATCGCGGCTCGAAGGCAGGCACGGTCAGCCGGGTCACCTGCGGGTACCCCGGCACCGAGGATGCGGTTGATGTTGTGCAACAAGCAGTTCGACTGACCCAGCGCCTGCACGCACCATTGCGTGTCGTTACCTTCGCGGTGCGCGGACGCACGATGCTGACCGCCGGTGTTGGCCCCGAGGCCGAGGACGCGGTGCTCGCCAGCTGGGTCTCCCAGTCCGAGGACGCTCTGGCCACGCTGCGCCACGAGGGGATACTCGACTCCGATGTGGAGCTGAAGGTCGTCACCGGCGACAGCTGGGATGACGCGCTGGACAACGCCGAATGGCTCGACGGCGAGCTACTGGTTCTCGGCAGTCGCCCGCATAGCACCGTCGCCCGCGTCTTCCTCGGCTCACGCGCAACCAAGATCGTCAGGCACAGCCCGGTGCCCGTCGTTGTGATGCCGGGCTAATACGTCAGGTGCCCCTTGTCCACCGGCACCTGCGCACCGGCCAGCGTGCCCGACGCATCGCCCGCTAGCCACAGCACCACGTCGGAGATCTCGTCGGGCTCAAGCATCTTGGTGGGTGACAAAGGCATTGGAGCAATGCTCGGCAGGTAGTTGGGGTGCTCGGCCAGTAGCTTCATCATGGCGTCGCCGGTGATCATCGGGGTTGTCACTCCATAGGGATGGATCGAGTTGACCCGGATCCCGTATTCGGCGAGTTCGATCGTCAACGACTTCGTGAGTCCGGTCAGGCCGAATTTCGAGGCAACGTAGGCGCCGTTACCCGGGGTGCCCTTGAGTCCGGATACCGAGCTCACGATCACGATCGAACCACCGTTGCCGGCCGCGATCATCGTCGGCACAACGGCTTTCACGGTCTTCCAGGTGCCGGTGAGGTTGGTGTCGATGATGTCTTCCCACTGCTGATCGGGCATCTCCCACAACCGGCCCCAGCTGAGCACTCCGGCATTGGCGATCAGGATGTCGATGTGCCCGAACTGGGCGACAGCCCCCTCGACCACGCTCTGCAGCGCCGCACCGTTGCGGACATCTGCCTGCTCGGCGATGATCTCGCGCCCGGCGGCCTCGACGAGCCGCGCGGTCTCCTTGAGGTCTTCGGGGGTGGCGGGGTCATACCCCGCGTACTCCGACACGGGGGCACAGGCGTCGATCGCGACAATGTCCGCGCCGGCTTGGGCCAGCCGCACCGCATGCTGGCGTCCCTGGCCACGAGCCGCACCGGTTACGAAGGCCACTTTTCCGGACAAGGTCTGATGGGCCGGCTGATCCGCCATGTCTGCTCCTTTGCAATCGACACCAGGCTAGCAGCCGTTCTAGAACGTGTTCCAGATTGAGGACCCGCTCAGTGGGCAGGAAGAAGCGGGCCTAGAGGTCGCTGAGGATCTCCGCACGTTTGGTGTTGTACTCCGCCTCCGATACCAGTGATGCGAGCTTCAACCGATCGAGCTCGGCAAGCCGATCGGCCACCGAACCTGAGGGTGTGGGGTCGGCAGAGGGTGCCCGCTCGGCCCCCTCCGTCTTGCGTAGGATCGCATCGATCTGTTGGCGAACAACCGGATTCGAGCGGATATCCACCACGCCGTCGGTGCCTATGCCATTGGCCTTGAGAACCTTCATGATCTCGAAGAGCGGGCCGGCCTGCCCGGTGAGGTCATACTCGCGGCCTTGCGACGAGCTGGTGAACTTGGCCGGTACCTGACCGTTGAGCAATGCACTACGCTGCCAGTCGATCTGAAACTGCTCGGTGCCTGGCGCGACGAGCACGACGAGCTTGCCCCGCGAGAGAGCCGGCACCTGCAGCACGGACACTCGCGTTCTCGTCTCGGCGCGGAACGGACTGATCCCGTCTCCGTGTATCTGCAGCGTCAGCTTGATCACCGGCTGATCATTGACCCGCATCCCGGTCTCATTGGCCGCCACCACATCGGCAAGCGCGAGAATACCGTTGGCCTCCAACGACTTGCGCGCCTCGTCGGTCCTGGTAAATATCAGTGTCAACACGAATGCCAACACCACGATTCCGATGGTGATACCGACACCGCTGTACAGCATCCAACTCGTCGCGGGTTCGTCGATCACGTAATACATCACGATGAATATCGGCCCGACGATCCCGCAGAGCAGCGAGAAGGCCAGGATTTTCAGAAAGCGTGCGACCACGTTCATGGCGTTCATCATCCACCACCTGCGCGGCATCTTGTGTGGGATCTGACCAGGCCCTAATATTGGCAATAGATGTTGTCAACGATGCCGACATCGCCCGACAGGAGGCACTCGCATGCCCAAGCTCACCGCCGCGGATCGCTCGTCAGCGCGTGATCCCCACCCCTACGACTACTACCACCGGCCAGGCATGGACCTACGCCCGATCCCCGGGGGCAAGAACGATTTCGGCTGGATCTGGCGCCACTGCCGACACACATTGTTCGACAACTGGTTCGACGTCGAAGACGAAGTCACCCCGACACCGCTGACTCGCCTGTTCGATGACCACATGTGGCAGGGCGACGAGCTGATGGACGCCGTGGTGGCCGTGTTCGACCGGATGGGCTCCCAACAGGCCCGCCCGTTGTTCGAACAGGCCATCACCGAAGGCATCGATGCGCTGGACGACCCACCCGACGAGCTGCGTGCACTCCTGGAGGATGCGTATCGGGTTCCAGAATGGTGGGACCCGGCCAAAGCGGAGCGGGGAAGAGTCCGCCTGAACCAGATGGCGGCACCCACGGTGCTCCTGATGGCGTCATTCGGGGTCTTCGACACCGTCATGAACTCCGACGTGTCGGCCACCACCGGCGCCTCCGGCCGGTTCCGTGACCAAGGCCAACAACGACTCCTCGAAACAGCGCGCTTTTTCGCGGCTCTGCGCGACCGTGATGCGATGCGACCCGGATCGCCACAGGTACAGATGACGCTGCGCGTACGCCTCGTACATTCGTTGGCCCGCAAGGGGCTTCGCGCCGCGTGGGGAACGGAGAACTTCTCCGACTTTGGTGTGCCCATCTCCAACTCGTCGATGTGCGGATTCATCGAAGCCGAATCACTCGGGCAGATGCTCATTGAGCATCGGTTCGGCCGGCCCTGCACCCGCGACGAGCTGGATGACGCGTGGCATTACATGACGCGATGGGCACTGCTCTTCGGCATTAGCGAGGAGCTATGCCCCAAGACCGGGACCGACGCCATGCACAATCTCGACTACCTGTTGGCGCGCTCCGGTGATGCCTCACGCTGGCGAGTTGAACTCGTCGAGGTCCTCTCGGCACTCCCCTCGGCAGTCATTGCCCCACTACCCGTTCCCCGCCTGCGTAAGTTACTCAGCGACCTGATGTTCGTGGCGGGCATAGGCGCGCCGGGCTGGGTCCTCATGGGGCCCGAGGCGATGGACGAATTCGTCCGTGGCACAAGCTATGAACGGCTCCCCCGCCAGCTCCCCGGACGGGCACTACAGGCCGCGATGTCGGTGAGCGCGCGAGTGGCGGCGATCCGTGACCGGGTACCCGGCACACAGGTGGCACGCAGGATTGTCTACGGGACTCTGCTCCCGAACCCCAGCGCGGTGCTGAATCCAGCGTTCGGCATTCTCGAGAAGCTCAACAAGGTCAGCTCCACGTACACGATGCACGACACCAATACCTCCGGGGATGCCTTCGCCCGCTAGGTCGCAATGTCAGCACTTGTAAGCCTCCGCCCGGCGACCTAATATTGACAATGCGCGTTGTCAATGATGTCGACGTCAACACCCCAGGAGGCGCCGGATGCCCGAGCTCACCGTGGTCGACAAACCACCGTCAGACGGTTCGCACCCGTTTGACTACTACTTGCGCCCCGGAATGGATCTACGCCCAATTCCGGAGGGCAAGAATGAATTCGGCTGGATCTGGCGGCACTGCCGGCACTACTTGTTCGACCCTTGGTTCGATGTCGAGGACGAGGTGACCCCGACACCAGCGACCCGCCTGTTCGACGATCACATGTGGCAGGGCGACGAGCCGATGGACGCCGTGGTGGAGCTGTTTCACGAGCTGGGGTCCGCTCAGGCCCGAGCATTGTTCGAGCAGGCCGTCGAGCACGGCATCGACAGCCTCGACGATCCTCCCGAGGCACTGCGGGCTCTGTTCGCGGATGCCTACCGCGTGCCGCAGTGGTGGGATCCGGCCAAGGCGGAACGCGGTCGACTGCGGGCACGCCAGGTGACCACCGCGACCACCGCGGTCATGGCGACCTTCGCGGTGTTCGACACCGTCATGAACTCGGATGTATCGGCGGCCACCGGAGCAACCGGCCGGTTCCGCTATCAGAGTGCCCAACGGCTGGCCGAGACCAATCGGTTCTTCTCCATGATCTTCGACCGCGACGGATTGGTACCCGGCTCCGAGCAGATCAAGCTCACCATGCGCGTTCGATTGGTGCACTCACTGGCCCGACGGGGTCTGCGGAGCGCCTGGGGCGAAGACAATTTCGCCCAGTACGGTGCTCCCATTTCCAACGCGTCCATGTGTGGATTCATCGAGGCCATGCTCGGGGCGCTCCTCGTCGACTATCGACTCGGAAGATCTTGCACGCTCAGGGAAATCGACGATGTGTGGCACTACTTGCTGCGCTGGGCGCTGATGTTCGGCGTCACCGAAGACCTGCTGCCGCGGACGGGCATCGACGCCATGCGCAATCTCGACTACCTGCTGGCCCGTTCCGGAGATGCCTCACGCTGGCGCGTCGAGTTGATCGAAGCGCTGGCCACGGGCATGTCCGGCGCGCGTACCGGCCCCGTCCGGCGCCTCTTCGCTGAAGTACTCGCCGGCCCCGGCTCCATGCTGATGGGACCCGAGGCGATGGACGAATTCTTCCAGGGCACAACCTTCGACGGCATCAACCACCGTCTCTCGGGCTGGCTGTTCCGTCGAGCGGCCACCGTCAACGCCAACGCGTCCGCGGTTCTCGATCGGCTGCCTGGCATCGGCCTGGTGCGCCACCGGCTGGATGCCTTCAACCCCAATCCCAGTGCGGTGAACAATCTTTTGTCCGAGTTGATCGAGAAACGCGCCAAGGTGGCATCGACATACACAATGCACGACAACAACACTTCCGGGCACGCCTTCGCCCGCTAGGGATCGCTTCCTACCGCCCGCCCTTGTGAGTTGGTCGAGGTCACAACGAAAACGGCGCCCACCCTTGGAAGGGTGAGCGCCGTTTTCTTGGCGTCTTTTAGATCACTTGTGGATCTTGGTCACGCGACCGGCGCCGACGGTACGGCCACCTTCACGAATCGCGAAACGCAGACCCTCGTCCATGGCCACCGGCTGGATCAGCTTGACGGAGATGTCGGTGTTGTCACCGGGCATAACCATCTCGGTGCCCTCGGGCAGTGTCACCACGCCGGTCACGTCCGTGGTACGGAAGTAGAACTGCGGGCGGTAGTTGTTGAAGAACGGCGTGTGACGGCCGCCTTCGTCCTTGGACAGGATGTAGACGCTGCCGTCGAACTCGGTGTGCGGAGTGGTGGTGCCGGGCTTGACCACAACCTGGCCACGCTCGACGTCCTCACGCTTCACACCACGGACCAGCAGACCAACGTTGTCGCCGGCCTGGCCCTGATCGAGCAGCTTGCGGAACATCTCGACACCGGTGACCGTGGTCTTGGTGACGGTGTCCTTGATGCCGACGATCTCGACGTCCTCGTTCACGTTGATCACGCCACGCTCGACGCGACCGGTCACCACGGTGCCACGACCGGTGATGGTGAACACGTCCTCGACGGGCATCAGGAACGGCTTGTCGGTCTCGCGAACCGGGTCCGGGATCGACTCGTCAACGGCGTCCATCAGATCGCCAACGGTCTTGGCCCACTCGGCGTCGCCCTCGAGCGCCTTGAGCGCGGAGACGCGAACCACGGGAGCGTTGTCACCGTCGAAGTCCTGGCTGCTCAGCAGCTCCCGGACCTCCAGCTCGACGAGCTCGAGCAGTTCCTCGTCATCCACCATGTCGGACTTGTTCAGCGCGACGAGGATGTAGGGCACACCCACCTGACGGGCGAGCAGCACGTGCTCACGCGTCTGCGGCATCGGGCCGTCGGTCGCGGCGACTACCAGGATCGCGCCGTCCATCTGGGCGGCACCGGTGATCATGTTCTTGATGTAGTCGGCGTGGCCGGGGGCGTCGACGTGCGCGTAGTGACGCTTCTCGGTCTGGTACTCCACGTGCGAGATGTTGATCGTGATACCACGAGCCTTCTCTTCGGGAGCGTTGTCGATCTGGTCGAAGGCTGATGCCTCGTTCAGAGTGGGGTACTTGTCGTGCAGCACCTTGGTGATTGCCGCAGTGAGAGTGGTCTTGCCGTGGTCAACGTGACCGATGGTCCCGATGTTGACGTGCGGCTTCGTCCGCTCGAACTTCGCCTTCGCCACTGTTGTGTCCTCCTGGACTTTCTGTTGTCTCTGAGACTTTCTCAGAGGCAAGGGTTTTCATTTGCCTAGCGGACTCACTCGCGCAAGTCCGAATGGGTTGTGAGCTTTCGCTACTCCCCAGTCGCCTTCGCGATGATCTCCTTCGACACGTTCGCCGGAACTTCGGCGTACGAGTCGAACACCATGGAGTAGTTAGCCCGGCCCTGGGTCTTCGACCGAAGGTCGCCGACGTAGCCGAACATCTCCGACAGCGGAACCTGCGCCTTGACGACACGTGCACCGCTGCGCTCCTCCATAGCCTGGATCTGGCCACGGCGGGAGTTCAGGTCGCCGATCACGTCACCCATGTAGTCCTCGGGTGTGGTGACCTCGACAGCCATGATGGGCTCCAGGATGACCGGCTGTGCTTGCCCGGCAGCCTTTTTGAATGCCTGGGAACCCGCGATCTTGAAGGCCATTTCCGACGAGTCAACATCGTGGTACGCGCCGTCGAGCAGCGTGACCTTGACGTTCACCAGCGGATAACCGGCCAAGATGCCGTACTGCATGGCGTCCTGCGCACCGGCATCCACCGACGGGATGTACTCACGCGGAACGCGGCCACCGGTGACCTTGTTCGCGAACTCGTAGGTGGCGCCGTCCTCGGCATCCACCAGCGGTTCGACGGAGATGATCACCTTCGCGAACTGACCCGAGCCACCCGTCTGCTTCTTGTGGGTGAACTCGACCTTCTCCACCGCGCGGCGGATGGTCTCGCGGTAGGCCACCTGCGGCTTACCGACATTCGCCTCGACCTTGAATTCGCGACGCATGCGGTCCACCAGGATGTCCAGGTGCAACTCGCCCATGCCACCGATGATGGTCTGGCCGGTCTCGTCGTCCTGCTTGACCTTGAAGGTGGGGTCTTCCTCGGCGAGCTTCTGGATCGCGGTGCCCAGCTTTTCCTGGTCGCTCTTGGTCTTGGGCTCGATGGCCACCTGGATCACCGGATCCGGGAAGGTCATGGACTCCAGCACGATCTGGTTGCTCGGGTCGCACAGGGTGTCACCGGTAGTGGTGTCCTTGAGACCGATCGCGGCATAGATGTGGCCGGCGGATGCGGACTCGACCGGGTTTTCCTTGTTGGAGTGCATCTGGAACAGCTTGCCCAGACGCTCCTTCTTGCCCTTGGTGGAGTTGACCACCTGGGTGCCGGAATCGACCTTGCCCGAGTACACGCGGATGTAGATCAGCTTGCCGAAGAACGGGTGGGTGGCGACCTTGAATGCCAACGCACTGAACGGCTCGTCAGTAGACGGCCTGCGCTGAATCAGCTCGTCTTCCTTGCCGGGCACGTGGCCGGTGACCGACTCGACGTCCAGCGGCGACGGCAGGTAGTCGATGACGGCGTCAAGCATGGGCTGCACGCCCTTGTTCTTGAACGCACTACCACACAGCACCGGGTAGGCCTCGGAACTGATTACCAGCTTGCGGATCGCACCCTTGATCTCGTCAATGGTCAGCTCTTCGCCGCCAAAGTACTTCTCCAGCAGCGTCTCATCGGTTTCAGCGACGGCTTCGAGGAGCTTCGCGCGGTACTCCGCGGCCTTCTCCGCCAGCTCGGCGGGAATCTCGACAACCTCGTACTGCTCGCCGAGCTTGGTCTCGCCACGCCACACCTTGGCGTTCATCTCGACCAGGTCGATGATGCCCTCGAAGTCGTTTTCGGCACCGATCGGCAGCTGGATGGGCAGCGCGCGCGCACCGAGGCGATCCTCGATGGTCTTCACCGTGTAGTAGAAGTCGGCGCCCAGCTTGTCCATCTTGTTGACGAAACAGATACGCGGCACGTCGTAGCGGTCGGCCTGACGCCACACCTGCTCGGACTGCGGCTCCACGCCCTCTTTGCCATCAAAAACGGCCACCGCGCCGTCGAGCACACGCAGGTTGCGCTCCACCTCGACGGTGAAGTCGACGTGCCCCGGGGTGTCGATGATGTTGAGCTGGTTTTCTTTCCAGTAAGCGGTCGTCGCGGCGGACGTGATGGTGATGCCGCGCTCCTGCTCCTGCTCCATCCAGTCCATGGTGGCTGCGCCGTCGTGGACCTCACCGATCTTGTACGTGATACCGGTGTAGAAGAGGATGCGCTCGGTTGTGGTGGTCTTGCCGGCATCGATGTGCGCCATGATGCCGAAGTTGCGGACCTTGTTCAGGTCGGTCAGCACTTCCTGTGCCACAGAAGTTTCCGCTCTTTCGCTTCGAATTGGGGATGGACGAACTGGTCGCGCCTCGCCGTGAGATGAGGCCCGTCAGATCACCAGCGGTAGTGCGCGAACGCCCGGTTGGCCTCGGCCATCTTGTGAACATCCTCGCGACGCTTCACCGAGGCACCCAGGCCATTGCTGGCGTCCAGGATCTCGTTCGCCAGACGCTCAATCATGGTCTTTTCGCGGCGCGCCCGCGAGAAGCTCACCAACCAGCGCAGGGCAAGGGTGGTGGAACGATCGGGACGAACCTCGACCGGCACCTGGTAGGTGGCGCCACCGACGCGGCGGCTGCGCACCTCAAGGGCAGGCTTGACGTTGTCCATGGCGCGCTTGAGGGTGACAACCGGATCGGTGCCAGTCTTGTCGCGGGCCTGCTCCAGTGCGCCGTACACGATGCGCTCGGCGATGGACTTCTTGCCATCGAGCAGCACCTTGTTGACCAGCTGGGTCACCAGCTGGGAACTGTAAACAGGGTCGTTGACCAGGGGGCGCGCCGGCGCGGGTCCCTTACGTGGCATTAGCTCTTCTCCTTCTTGGCGCCGTACTTGCTCCGGGCCTGCTTGCGACTCTTGACGCCCTGGGTGTCCAGGGACCCGCGGATGATCTTGTAGCGCACACCGGGGAGGTCCTTCACACGACCACCGCGCACGAGCACCATCGAGTGCTCCTGCAGGTTGTGACCCTCACCTGGGATGTAGGCGGTGACCTCCACCGCGCTGGTCAGCCGCACACGGGCCACCTTCCGCAGCGCCGAGTTCGGCTTCTTCGGGGTGGTGGTGTAGACGCGGGTGCAGACGCCACGGCGCTGCGGGCTGCCCTTGAGGGCCGCAGTCTTCACCTTGGCGATCTTGTCCCGGCGACCCTTACGGACCAGCTGGTTGATGGTTGGCATGTACCGGCTTTCTCTTCCTTCGAGCTACTTCTAACTACGTACGTGGGGCTCTAGCGTCGCGAGCCCGTCAAAAGGCCCTGTTGTCCTGCAGTTCTCGCCCATATCGGTATCCCGAGGCCGGGCGTGTCGCACACACCGCGGACGCGAAGAAAAACTCCTTCACCCTCTGGGCATGCGAATTGACCTGGCGCCCTATCTGACCCCCACCGAATACCCCAGCGGTGGCCATTGGCCAGGCACAGCGCCCTACCATACCAGGGCTGATCACAGTGAGACAAACTCGCCTACCAGCGACAAAGCGCAGGTCATCGACAACTCACCAATGCGCGGGCAACATACCTGACTAAGCGGCCTGCTCTTCGCGCCGAGCGCTCATCGGTGAGGTCTACTCTTCGCGCCGAGCGCTCATCGGTGAGGTCTACTCTTCGCGCCGAGCGCTCATCGCCGCTCGGCCAGACCCGACGCAAAGCGGTGCACCATCTCCGTAAACGCGATGTCGGGATCCATCTCGATGCCCGCCATGAAGCCTGTCATCTCCAGCATGACGAACCCGTGCATCGCGGCCCACAGCTCAACGCCCGCGTGAAAGGCGGTGTCTTCGTCGAGCCCGTACACACCAATGGCCTCGGTCGCGGGCTTGGCCAATTCACGTGCGTCGATCGTCGGACGGTTCACATCATCCAGGAACGGCATCCGGGTCAGGGCGGCATATCTTCCCGGATGGTGGTGCGCGTAGCTGCGATATGCACCCGCCATGGCCAGGATTGCGTCCTCGCTGGTACGACCCGAGCTCACGGTGTGCAGCATGCCGACAATCTCGACCAGCACCCGGCCGCGCACCTCGTGGCGCAGATCATCGAGGCTGTCCACATGGTTATAGAGCGATGGCCCCTTGGTACCCAGCTCGACAGCCAGCGCGTTGATGGTCAGCGCGTCCCAGCCGGCCCGGTCGAGAAATGACAGCGCGGCATTGACAACGGTGTCGCGGTTGAGCCGTGTTGCCCGCGCAGGATTTCTGCGGTGCGCGGTTGCGGGCTCGGTCGTCACGTCTGGCCGCCTTCGGGGGTGAGTCGTTCTAGTTCGGTGCTCTTTGGTGCGGCCTCCTCGGCAGATGGCCTGGTATGACCCTATCTCTCCCCACCGTCACCTTTGTGTTTGTCAGCCTACCGAGCCTGTCGTGGCGCGCCGTGGCTTATTCTCATCAGGTGATCTGGACGCTGAAATGACACACGTTCTAGTTTCGGCTGGGCGACGCCTGCTGGTCGCCGTCCTGGTGACCGGCGGCATCGTCACATTGACGGGCTCACCCGAGGGCCGTTCGGGCCTCGGCGACAACATTCGCCTGGCCAAGAACGGCGACACTCACATCACCCAGTACGGGCTCGTCACCACCATCGATTGCAGTGACGCCACGGTCTTTGTGAACGGATCGCAGAACGTCATCACCGCTCTCGGCAGCTGCTATGCGATCTCGGTACAGGGATCGTCCAACACGATCATCGCCGACAACGTGGTCAATGACATCACCGTGTACGGCTTCAACCAGAAGGTGCTCTACAAGTCCGGCGAGCCCGCGGTCATCGATCGCGGGCGTGAACTGGGCATGATGAACTTCATCGACCGCGTTCCCGGCTGATCCCCTCCGGTCAACCAAATCTCGGGATAATCAACTCCATGCCCCGCAGTCACGTGGTCCTTGCCCTCGCCGTCACCACCCTCGGACTTGCCGGCTGCGGCGTCATCAAGCCGGGTTCGAGCAACCCGACACCCGGCACCTGGACTCCCCCATCCACCTCGGCCTCCTCCAGCCCCTCCACGCCTACCTCCGCCAAGGTCGACATCGGGGACGAGACGGTGATCGGGTACTTCGGCCAGACCACGACCGCCGCGTGCCAAGCGGGCAAGCGCCTGAACATCACCGGCGCCAACAACACACTCACCATCACCGGCGCCTGCGACACGGTCACCGTCTCGGGCTTCTCGAACACCATTGCGTTCGACGAGCTGAAGACCGAGGTGACGGTCACCGGCTATGGCAACAAACTCACCTACAAGGCAGGCGAGCCCAAGGTCAACAACTACGGAAGCAACAACACGATCGTGAAGGCTTCCTAACCCTTACCCAACGGTCCGCTCAGAGCACCGTCTGCACAATGTGTTCGACCAGCTGACGGGCCGCGCCGCAGCTGTCACCGCCCTTGCGGTACTGGACCCACCAGGTCAAGGAGCCGGTTCCCGCCGGAACGGTGACGCCACATCCCGACCCACCGGGCCCGGTGCTGGTGAATCCCTTGCGGCCGTTGATCGTAATATCGGCGGTCTTCTGCCCCATCCCGCCGGCAGACGTGCGATCGCGATCGACATCACCACCCTCGTAGTACGCGTACAAGAGGTCGATGAGATTTCCCGCGTCATCGGCGGCGACCCAATAGCACAGTGCCCCAAAGAAATTCTGGTAGATCTGGGCGGCCTTGACGGTCTCGACAATCGTCTTCTCATCGAGCGGACCGCACTGGCCGTTGGCGAAGCCGTACGGGTCCAGCTTGTCGTTCTCGCCCCGCTCGCTGGAGTTCAGCGTCTCGCCCGGGGCGACAGCGGTGCCGTCCACGCTGCGCGCACACCCGGTCGGTCCTGCGAGAAGTAACGCCGCAGCGGCAAGCGCGCCGACAATCCTTTTCATTGCTTGCCCACCTTGCTGAGCAGCGAGTCCATCAGGGTCTCGACGGCCTTACACGGGTCGTTTTTGACGTTCCCCGATTGCAGGGACCAATGCAGGAAGTCCGGCCCCGATCCCGCGGACAGCTCACACAGCCCGACATTGCTCACGCGGTAACCGGGATAGGACTTGGTGGTCACCGTTTCCACCGTATGCCCGAGGTTTCGCGCGACTGACGCCTCTTTCTGCGCCGAACTACCCCGGTACCAGTACAGCGACAGGGACGTGTCCCCACTGCCCGGGCCAGTGGACCACCGGCAGCCCAGCAGGCTGTCCACGTCGCGCTTGAGTGCCGGATTGCCTACCGCCGCAGTGACTTCCGCGTCAGTCATGCCGCCGCAGTCGCCAAGTTTGAAACCCTTACCGGGCCCGTTGTTCACCTCCGGCACCGTGGTCACCTGCACGTCGGGCGATCCGCCACCGTCGTCGTCACGGGAAGAGGACCGGGGCGAACATCCGGCCAGCACCACGGCGACAACCACCAGGGCCGATACCGGAACAATCCGCACACTCACGGTGTCCACAGTACGTCCGCATCCCGCAGGTCTCCCCTATGTCCGAGTGTGTCGGCACCACCGAACCCGGTGTATCAGACCCCAGCGCCGTGGCGACCCGCACCCGCGGCGAACCTGCCGGCGCCCTCCAGCGCTTCGGCCGCGACCCGCTCGATGCTGCCAAATTCGTTGTCCAACGCCGCTTCCTCGGCCATTCCCCACTGCGCGATGGCGGAATCGCGGTCTGCCCGCACGCATTGTTGCGGGAACGCGGCGATCTCCGCGGCCAGGGTCTCCGCTGCCGCACGAGCCTGCCCACGCGGGACCACTCGATTGGCGAGCCCGATGTCCAGCGCCTCATGCGCCGCGACGGAACGTCCGGTGAGGATGAGGTCCATGGCGCGCGAGTGTCCGATCAGCCGCGGCAACCTGATCGTCCCGCCATCGATGAGCGGCACACCCCAGCGCCGGCAGAACACACCCAGTATGGCGTCCTCCTCGACCACCCGAAGATCGCACCACAACGCCAGTTCGATACCGCCCGCCACGGCATGCCCCGAGATCGCCGCGATCACCGGTTTCGACAGCCGCAGCCGAGACGGGCCCATCGGGCCGGGGCCGTGCGGATGCAGCTCATTTCCCCGGTCGGTTCCCATGGCCTTGAGATCTGCTCCCGCACAGAATGTTCCGTTGTCGCCCCACAGCACCGCCACGGATGCCTCGGGGTCCGCGTCGAATTCGGTGAAGGCTGCGAGCAGTGCCGCGGCGGTCGGGCCGTCGACGGCGTTGCGGGCGTGGGGCCGGTTGAGAATGACCGTCGTCACCGGCCCTGTCTTCTCGACGCGAACTGCGTTCTCACTCATGGGCTCGATCACAGGGAAGCGTCCTCCATCTCAGCGTTGTCGCGCAGCGTCACCAATTCATCCTTGAATTCCCGGTATCGGGAACGTATTTCGTCAGCAGGCCAATCCTTGGGCAACAACTCGTCCGGCAGTACGGGGTCGGCGAGCAGATGGCGCACCATCGCGGCTGCCAGCACAAACCGCGCGGGAATCGCCTCGGCCTGATCCCACCACTGCAGCAGGGCCGTCGCATACAGAGTCCACCCGGGCAGATCCCACAGCTGGGCGGACAGCGCCTCGGAGTCTGTGGTTCGGGTGCGCAGGACCCAGACGTGGTCGGTAACCGACAACGGAAGATCCATCTCCAGATTGTCCGGACGCAGCCACACACCCTCGCGCAGTTCTCCGAAACGCCTCTGCCGCAAAGTAGTTCGCAGGTCGTTACGGTCACGTGCGTCACGACCCACGCTGGTGATCACCAGCTGCGTCCAATTGCCATCCCAGGAGCGTCGATGCGGATCACAGGCCTCGTCCTGCCGAAGCTGACGGGCCTGCAGACGCTCGGCGAGCCGGTATCCCGATTCGGTTCTCGCAAGATCTCCCGCGGAGACCATTCGGGTGAGCGCCACCCGCACCGTGGTGTCACTGATTCCGAACAAGACGGTCAGCGCGCGGATTTCCCGCACTGACAGCTCGGCGGGGTGCGCACCCAGCAGCAGGCTCAGGATGACCGAGCGAGCGGTCATCGGGTGATGATCGACCGGGTTGTCCATCACTACAGATCGGTGGGCTTACGGCCGTAATCGCCGAAGGGCTCATCGCGATGCCGGACCGCTTGCCGGTAGCCGTTCCCGATGGCATCGGCGGTGAACGCGTGGGCCTCCGCGGTATGGCGGGATATGCCGTCGAAGACGGTTCCCACCATGGCGCTGTTGGCGATCCCTTGATTGATGAGCACCGAGTTGCACGCGAGCTTGACCATCATCAACTGGTTCAGTGGCATCGCCGCGATCCGTGCCACCAGCCGCTCGGTGCGCTCGTCCAGGTCTTCGGGTTCCGGCGCCTCGACCGCCAGTCCCCACTCGTAGGCTTGTGCACCCGAGAGACAATCTCCCGTCAGCAGAAGACGTTTCGCACGCTGATCGCCGAGCTTGTGCGCCCACAGCCCGGTGGCCGGTACGCCCCACACCCGGGTTGGCGGGTATCCGATCTTGGCGTCCGCGGCCACGATCAACTGGTCGGCGTGCAGGGCGATATCGGTGCCACCGGCCACGCAATACCCGTGCGCCTTCACCACGGTTGGCTTGTTGGCATGCAGTAACGAGGAGAAGCCGCGGGTGAACCGGCTCATCATCTGGTAATCGAGCATGGGGTCCCAGTTGATGTTCGGCAGATGGTTGCGCAGCTGCACCTGACCGTCCAGCGCGGTACCCGAATACTGTGCCGAGCCTTCATCGTTCGCCTCGGCGTAGGCACTGAGGTCGAAACCGCCGCAAAACCCATCTCCCCGGCCCGACACCAGAATGACGTGAACCTGCGGGTCCAGGTCGGCACGCTCCACGAGGGCAGCGAGCTCCAGCGGGGTCTCGGCGATGATCGCGTTGCCTTGCTCCGGGCGGTTGAAGGTAATACGCGCGATGCGATCGGTGACCTCATAGGTCATCGTCTTCAAGGTGTCCACAGGCTAGCTACCCGACTTGACGGTCGCCCGCTCCAGAATCGGCGACAGGTCCAATCCCGTGGGGAGCGTGCCAAATGCACCACCCCAGTCGCCGGCCAATCGCGTGGCCAGGAATGCCTGTGCGACCGCCGGATGACCATGTCGGACCAGCAGCGCGCCCTGCAGGGCGAGGCAGATGTCCTCGGCGACCTTGCGGGCACGGTAGGTGACGGAGTCCAGATCGGTGAGCTGCGTATGCAATCCGTTGATATGACGGTCCAGACGCTCATCCTGCCCCTGGGCCAGGGCAAGCTCCTTGAACAACACCTCGACGCATTCGGGCTTGGTGGCCATGGCGCGCAAGGTGTCCAAGGCGCTGACGTTTCCGGACCCCTCCCAGATTCCCATCAGCGGCGCCTCGCGATAGAGACGTGGCAGGCCCGAGTCCTCGACGTACCCGTTGCCACCCAAACACTCCATGGCCTCGCCGGCATGCGGGGTGGCGCGCTTGCACACCCAATACTTGCTGGCTGCCAGCCCGATACGACGCAGCAAGGACTCGGTCTCGTCGCCACGAGTGGCACGGTCCGTGGCACCCGCCATCCGCATCGCCACCATGGTGGCGGCCTCAGCCTCGATCGCCAGGTCCGCGAGCACGTTGCGCATGAGCGGCTGATCGATGAGGTACTCGCCGAAGGCCTTGCGGTGCTGAGCATGATGCATGGCCAGCGCCACGCCCGCGCGCATGCTGGTGGCCGATCCGAGCGTGCAGTCCAGCCTCGTCATGTTCACCATCTCGATGATGGTCTTGACGCCCCTTCCTTCCTCGCCGACCAGCCACGCCGTGGCCCCGTCGTACTCGACCTCCGAGGATGCGTTGGAATGGTTACCGAGCTTGTCCTTCAAGCGCTGCAACCGCATCCGGTTGCGGGTGCCGTCCGGCAATATCCGCGGCAGGAAGAAGCACGACAAGCCGCCGGGCGCCTGCGCAAGCACCAGGAACACGTCGCACATCGGCGCTGAGGTGAACCACTTGTGACCCACCAGCGTGTAGCTGCCATCGGCATTAGGCGTGGCGATCGTGGTGCCCGCGCGTACGTCCGAGCCGCCCTGCTTCTCCGTCATGGACATACCCGCCGTCAGCCCCGCCTTGGTGGCGGGCACCGCGAGCACCGGGTCATACACGCGACTGGACAGCAGCGGCTCATAGATCGCCGCCAGCTCGGGGTTGGCACGCAGTGCCGGCACTACCGCGTAGGTCATCGAGATGGGACACATGTGGCCGGGGTCCGCGGTCCACACGCCGGTCTTCGCGGCGCGGACGACATGGGCGCCCGGGCGCTCATCGGCCCACGGTGCGCCGTGTAGCCCGTGCGCAACAGCCTCGTGCATCAGCTCGTGATAGGCCGGGTCGAACTCGATTTCGTCGATGCGATGCCCCCAACGGTCGTGGGTGTGCAGCACGGGCCCGTTCCGGTTCGCCAGCTCCCCGGCGCGTTGCATGCGATCGGTGCCATTGAGCGCACCAACCTCGACAACCTCGTCGACGCCCCACTGCCCGCCCTCGCGGATGAGGGCTTCCATCAGCACGGGACTGGTCGCGGCGTTGTAGTCGTGCAGCGCAGGGACCTGATTGGTGACGACATGCGTATCGGCCATGCAATCAGTGTTACATTTCTACGACAACCGCACAAGATCTGTTCACATGGCCGTGGGCGCGCTACTCCTGCGCTACAAAGAGAGCGTGGAGAAGGTCGTCTTCGTATTGCGCCAATCGTCCGATGCCGCTACAGACGATTGGTCCGTGCAGCTGCACACAACCGTCGTCGACAAGATCCGGGCAACAGGTGTGCACGGCCTGACCGTGTGCGTGCACGACGCCGCGGTGCGTGCCGCCAGCCTGCGCTTGGTGACCCTGGACCCACCATTGGCCGCCGTCGCGAGCGTGTGGGTTCAGCAGTCGTACGGCCCGGCAATACGCGAGATCGAGGCAATTCTGGCCGCCACGTCGGACCATGTGCACGGATATCTCGTTACGGAGTCGGTGCCGCTGCCCCCTCCTGAGTCCGAACCCATCTCGCGGTCAACGGGTTTCACCAACATCGCACTGCTGCGCAGGCCCGCCGACATGCCCTTCGAGGCGTGGCGACAGCAGTGGCAGGGCGTGCACACCCAGAACGCACTCGACCTGCAATCGACTATCGGCTACGAACAGAACCTGGTAGTCCGCACCGTTACCGATGATGCGCCCGCGATCTCGGCCATCGTCCTCGAACAGTTTCCCGAGTCGGCCCTCACCGATCCGTTGGCCTGGTACGGCGCCCTGGATCAACACCAGCTGGGCCAGCGCGCGATGGCCATGCTGGAGAGCGTCAAAGCCTTTGGTGCTCATACCAATATCGACACCGTCGCCACGAGTAGGTACGACGTGATACACCCATTCGGGTGATCACTCTCGCCGCCTCGCACGTTACGCGATATTGACATACAACCAAATGGTTGTACATTGGGATGCGTGACCGAGACGGATGAGGACAGGGCGGACGCCATGTTCCATGCGCTCTCCGACCGCACCCGACGCGACATCCTGCGGCGAGTACTGGCCGGTGAGCACTCGGTCTCAACGCTTGCGGAGAACTACGACATGAGTTTCGCCGCAGTGCAAAAGCACGTCGCCGTCCTGGAAAGGGCCGGGCTGCTGACAAAACGGCGTAACGGTCGAGAGCAGTTGGCCAGCGGCGATGTGGACGCGGTTCGCTCGGTCGGCGCCATGCTCACCGAGCTGGAGCAGTTCTGGCGCGGCCGAATCGCCCGCATCGATGAACTCATCGCATTCGAATCACCGACGCTCAAATCACCACGGAAGGACTGAATCATGCCCGTCACCAACGTCACTCACGATGCCGAGACCCGAACCATCACCATTGATGCCGAATTCGAGGCCCCGCTCAGCCGGATCTGGCAGATCTACGCCGACCCGCGCCAGCTCGAAAAGGTGTGGGGCCCACCGAGTTGCCCGGCAACGTTTGTCGATCACAACTTCACGCCGGGCGGCCGAGTGAACTACTACATGACAGGGCCGCAGGGCGAACGGTATGCGGGCTGGTGGGAGATCACGGCAGTCGATGAACCGAACAGCTTCGCGTTCCGGGACGGCTTCTCCGACGAGAACCTGAATCCGGTTGACAACATGCCGGTCTCGGAGAACCTGTACACATTCATCGAGAAGGATGGCCGCACCCTGGCAACCTACGTCAGCACATTTGAGACTGCCGAGGCGTTGCAGAAGGTACTGGACATGGGCGTCATCGAGGGCGCATCGTCGGCGATCAACCAGATCGACGACCTCGTCCGCTTGTGAGCGTTGGGACGCCCGCCACCCCTGCTGCCGGTGCGGGCGTCCTCTACGCTCACGTCATGGTGGAGTATCGCAACCCCGGCACCATCACCTTCGAGGCGACAATTGAGAAGCCCGAGGGCCCCGGCGCATTCGTCGAGTTCCCGTTCTCCGTGATCGATACCTTCGGAGTCAAGGCCCGCGTACCGGTGCGGGCCCTGTTCGACGACTCGGTGACGTACACGGGATCCTTGGCGCCGTACGGCGGCAAGCACCTGCTCGGGGTGCGCAAGGACATCCAGGAACAGTTGGGCAAGGGGCCCGGGGAACGAGTGACCGTGGAGGTCAGGCTCGACACCGAGCGCACCTAGGCGTCTTGCCTTTCCTGCCGCGCAGGTTCGCCGTGGTGCACAAAGTAGCCAAGCACCACAATCACGAACCACACCAGGCCCACGAAGATCGCGGTACGGCCGTCCTCCGTAAAGAACAGAAGCACCACCACGAGCGCCAGGAAGGCCAGCGCCAACACATTTGTCACCGGCGCACCGGGTAGCCTGTAATCCGAGGCGGGCAGCTCCCCGGCAGCGACCCGCTTCCGATAAATCAAGTGGGACACCAGGATCGAACCCCACACAAAAATGATGCCAATAGTGGATACCGACGTGATGTAGGCGAATGCCTTGTCCGGCGACAGCCAGTTGACGAACACGCCAATACCCATGGCGAGCGCCGAGAAGCAGATGGCCAACATCGGGACGTGACGGGAGCTCAACGACTGCAGACCCACCGGGGCATCGCCGCGTTGCGCCAGGCTGCGCACCATCCGGCCGGTCGAATAGATGCCCGAGTTACAGGAGGAAAGTGCGGCCGTCAGCAAGATGAAGTTCACGATGTTCGCCGCCTGCGGAATATTGAGGTACTCGAACACCGCGACGAAGGGACTCTCACCCTTGTGGTAGTTCCGCCAGCCCTGGATCGACAGAATGACGATCAGCGCACCCACGTAGAACAACCCGATACGGAATGGCAACGTGTTAATCGCCTTGCGCAGGGTCACTTTCGGGTTCTCGGCCTCCCCTGCCGTGACACCGACGAGCTCAACGCCGACGTAGGCGAACACCACGATTTGCAGGCTCAGCAGGGCCTGACTGAATCCCGTCGGGAAGAACCCGCCGTCGTTCCAGAGATTGGCGACGGTGGGGCCCGATTCCGGCCCGAGTCCCGAAATAGGAAGTAGTACACCGATACCGATGATGATCATGCCGACGATCGCCGTCACCTTGATCATCGAGAACCAGAACTCCGCCTCACCGAAGATCTTCACCGATATCAGGTTGGCCCCAAACAGGAGGAGAAGGACGGCCAAGGCAGTGACCCACTGCGGCACACCAGGCCACCACCGTTGGATATACACGCCGGCGACGGTTATCTCCGCCATACATGTTGTGGCCCACACCGCCCAGTAGGTCCAGCCGTTGGCGAATCCGGCGAAACGCCCCATGAATTCCTCGGCATACTCGGAGATGCTGCCCGAGACTGGTCGATAGACCAGTAACTCACCGAGTGCGCGCATGATCACGAAGATGGCCAGACCCGCGACCAGATAGGCCAAGATGAGCGCCGGACCAGCCTTCTCAATCGCACCACCGGCGCCATAGAAGAGGCCAGTGCCGATGGCACCGCCGATCGCGATCATCTGCACGGTGCGGGCAGAGAGCCCACGTGAATATCCGGCGTCGGGCGTCTCGGACTCGGAATTGGCAACGGTCATCGGAACATCATTGCGTGAGCAGACACTTATTGCAGAGGAAACCTCGGACAGCCGTGCACAGTGGCGAGACAAACTGGCGCGTACGTGGAATTGCGGGCCGAAGATGAGTAATTGTGTGCTGAGTCAACTTCGCTGACCTGCATAGGCTTCTAGGGTGATCAAAGCATCAGTCTTCGAACGCATGATGTTGCCAGCGCTTACTGCGGTCTTCCCGTTCGCGATCATCGCCGGTCAACTCGGTCTCGATCTGTGTCGTTGGTGGATGGTCTACGACATCGCGGCTTCTGTGGCAATCGTGACCGGCATCGTCACCTTCGGCATGCGCAAGACCGCCGGTCCTATGCTGACGGTGAGCTACCCCTGGGCGATCTACTGGGTTGGATTAGCCGCACTGACAGCCCTGCAGGGTTTCTTCTACGCGGAGCTCCGCAATCAGTGCCCCGTGTCCGGTCCGATCATCCCGATCGACATGCTGCTTGAGTGGCTTATTGCACCGACAGTACTCACGGTTGTGGCCGCCAGTGCGTTCCGATACACACGCACTGCCACGGCCAGAAGAATGACGCGCGAGCACAAGGACACTGACGCAGATCGTCGACAGCGCGGACGGCGTGGAACCACGTGCGGGTGAGGACCGGTGTCGTCCGGCACCGGACTGCTCCTGACGGGGCTCGTGCGACGCTGACGCGGGAGAGCGGGAGAAACGAAAAAGGCCCCCGGAATTACCCGGGGGCCCTTCTCGTGCTTACGACTTAGCGGTAGTCGCTGTATCCGTAGTCGTCCAGCGGCACCGCAGCACCGGTGTTGGAACCGAAATCGGGGCTGTAGTAGGCATCCTCGTACGACGGGATCGTGTACGCGGCAGCCCGAGCCTCTTCGGTCGGTTGCACCGAGATGTTGCGGTAGCGGTTGATACCGGTACCGGCCGGGATCAACTTACCGATGATGACGTTCTCCTTCAGACCATTGAGCCTGTCGCTGCGGCAGTTGATGGCCGCATCGGTCAGCACGCGAGTGGTCTCCTGGAAGGACGCTGCCGACAGCCACGAGTCGGTGGCCAGCGATGCCTTGGTGATACCCATCAGCACCGGACGGCCGGCCGCGGGCTCGTTGCCCTCGGCCACCACGCGACGGTTCGCGGTCTCGAACTCGCCACGCTCGGTGAGCGAGCCGGGCAGGAATTCCGTTGCGCCCGAATCGATGATCGTCACGCGACGCAGCATCTGGCGCACGATGACCTCGATGTGCTTGTCGTGGATCGACACACCCTGGCTGCGGTACACCTCCTGGACTTCGTTGACCAGGTGCACCTGCACCTGACGCGGGCCCATGACACGGAGCACCTCGTGCGGGTCAGCCGCACCCTCCATGAGCTGCTGTCCGACCTCGACGTGGTCACCGTCGGCCAGCGGACGCTCGGAGCCGTCCTCGTGCTTGAAGACGCGCAGACGCTGACGCTTGGAGAGCTTGTCGTAGACGACTTCCTCGCCACCGTCATCCGGGATGATGGTGATCTTGTAGAAGCGCTCGCCCTCTTCGAGGCGAACCCGTCCGGAGACATCGGCAATGGGTGCCTTGCCCTTGGGAACTCGCGCCTCGAACAGCTCGGTGACACGTGGCAGACCACCGGTGATGTCGTCACCGACGCCACCCTGGTGGAAGGTACGCATGGTCAGCTGGGTACCGGGCTCACCGATCGACTGTGCGGCCACGATGCCCGCGGCCTCACCGATGTCGACGAGCTTGCCGGTCGCCATCGAGCGGCCGTAGCACATCGCGCAGACCCCGGTACCGGTGGTGCAGGTGAGCACCGACCGCACCTTGACCGTGGTGACACCCGCGGCGAGAAGCTTCTCGATCGCCGGGTCGCCTAGATCGTGTCCGCGCTCCACCAGCACGTTGCCATCGGCATCCACCGCATCAGCGGCGAGAGTCCGTGCGTAGGCGGAGGTTTCGATGTGCGCGTCGCGGATCATCGAGCCATCGTCCAGCTTCTCGGCGATGGTCACGTTGATACCACGCTCGGTACCGCAGTCGTGCTCGCGGACGATGACGTCCTGCGAGACGTCCACCAGACGACGGGTCAGGTAACCCGAGTCGGCGGTGCGAAGCGCGGTGTCCGCCAGACCCTTACGGGCGCCGTGCGTGTTGATGAAGTACTCCAGAACGGTCAGGCCCTCACGGAACGAGGACTTGATCGGACGCGGGATGTACTCACCCTTCGGGTTTGTCACCAGACCCTTCATGCCCGCCAGGTTTCGCACCTGGGTCATGTTGCCGGTCGCGCCGGACTTGGGCAGCAAGGTAATCGGGTTGTCCTCGGGGTAGTGCTCCTCCAGCGCCTTACCGACCTCGTCGGTGGCTTCCTGCCAGATCTTGACCAGTGCGTCACGACGCTCCTGGTGGTTCAAAGCACCACGCTGGTACTGCTTTTCGATCCGCTCCGCTTCCTTCTCGTAGCGGTCGAGGATCTCCGCCTTCTGCGGCGGCACCAGCACGTCGGCCATCGACACCGTGACACCCGAGCGCGTGGCCCAGTGGAAACCGGCGTCCTTGAGCTTGTCGACGGTCTGAGCGACCACGATCATCGGGAACCGCTCGGCGAGGTCGTTGATGATCGCCGACTGCACCTTCTTGTGCATCTGCTTGTTCACGAACGGGTACCCGTGGGGCAGCAACTCGTTGAACAGCACGCGACCCAGAGTGGTCTGGGCAACCCAGGCATCGCCTGGCCGCCAACCGTTTTCGAACAGCTCGGCCTCAACCTCGGCCGGCGGACGCTGCTGGGTCAGCCGCACCCGGATCGGTGCACGGACGCTCAGCGCGCCACGGTCGAGGGCCATGATGGCCTCGGCGGGCGAGCTGTACACACCGGTCTCCGGCTGGTCCTTGGCGGCCGGCGTGTGCGCACCGGTATCGCCGGGGACCTCGGTCGTCAGGAAGTACAGACCGGTCACCATGTCCAGACGTGGCATGGCCAGCGGGCGGCCCGACGCGGGCGACAGGATGTTGTTCGAGGACAGCATCAGGATGCGCGCCTCGGCCTGCGCCTCCGCGGACAGCGGAAGGTGCACGGCCATCTGGTCACCGTCGAAGTCGGCGTTGAACGCCTCACACACCAGCGGGTGCAGCTGAATTGCCTTGCCTTCCACCAGCTGCGGCTCGAAGGCCTGGATACCCAGGCGGTGCAGCGTTGGTGCACGGTTCAGCAGCACCGGGTGCTCGGCGATGACCTCTTCGAGGACATCCCACACCTGTGCGCGCTGACGCTCCACCATGCGCTTGGCGCTCTTGATGTTCTGCGCGTGGTTCAGGTCGACCAGGCGCTTCATCACGAACGGCTTGAACAGCTCGAGGGCCATCAGCTTGGGCAGACCGCACTGGTGCAGCTTGAGCTGCGGGCCGACCACGATGACCGAACGGCCCGAGTAGTCGACACGCTTACCGAGCAGGTTCTGACGGAACCGACCCTGCTTGCCCTTGAGCAGATCCGACAGCGACTTCAGCGGACGGTTACCCGGTCCGGTGACCGGACGTCCACGACGGCCGTTGTCGAACAGCGCGTCCACGGACTCCTGCAGCATCCGCTTCTCGTTGTTGACGATGATCTCGGGCGCACCCAGATCGATCAGTCGCTTGAGGCGGTTGTTGCGGTTGATGACGCGGCGGTACAGGTCGTTCAGGTCGGAGGTCGCGAAGCGGCCGCCGTCGAGCTGAACCATCGGGCGCAGCTCCGGTGGGATCACCGGCACCGCGTCGAGCACCATGCCACCGGGGCTGTTGGTGGAGTTCTGGAATGCTGCCACCACCTTCAGGCGCTTGAGCGCACGAAGCTTCTTCTGCCCCTTGCCACTGCGGATGGTCTCGCGCAGGTTCTCGGCCTCGGCATCGAGATCGAAGTTCTGGATGAGCTTCTGCACGGCCTCGGCACCCATGGCACCGGTGAAGTACTCGCCATAGCGGTCCACGATCTCGCGGTAGAGCAGCTCGTCGACGATCAGCTGCTGGACGGAGAGCTTGGTGAAGGTGGTCCAGATCTCGTCGAGCCGGTCCAGCTCACGCTGGGACCGATCACGGAGCTGACGCATCTCACGCTCGCCACCGTCGCGCACCTTGCGGCGCACGTCGGACTTGGCACCCTCGGCCTCGAGCTCGGCCAGGTCGGCCTCGAGCTTCTGGGCGCGGGCCTCCAGGTCGGCATCGCGCTGATCTGCGACGGCCTTCTTCTCGACCTCCATCTCGGCCTCGAGCGTCGAGAGCTCGTTGTGACGCAGCTCGTCGTCGACGGCGGTGATGACATAGGCGGCGAAGTAGATGATCTTTTCCAGATCCTTCGGCGCCAGGTCGAGCAGGTACCCGAGACGTGACGGAACACCCTTGAAGTACCAGATGTGCGTGACCGGGGCGGCCAGTTCGATGTGGCCCATCCGCTCACGGCGCACCTTGGCGCGAGTTACCTCGACACCGCAGCGCTCACAGATGATGCCCTTGAAGCGCACGCGCTTGTACTTGCCGCAGTAGCACTCCCAGTCGCGAGTAGGTCCGAAGATCTTCTCGCAGAACAGGCCGTCCTTCTCAGGCTTGAGCGTGCGGTAGTTGATGGTCTCCGGCTTCTTGACTTCGCCAAAGGACCAGTTACGGATGTCATCCGCCGACGCGAGGCCGATACGGAGTTCATCGAAGAAGTTGACGTCGAGCACGTAAACTCCCTTTCCCCTTGCGGGATAGAATTCGGTTAGGCGAAGTCCTCAATGGACGCAGATTCGTTGCGGGACAAGTTGATTCCCAGGTTCGCGGCAGCGCGCTCCAGGTCCTCGTCATCGCCGTCGCGCATTTCGATGGTGGTGCCCTCCTTGGAAAGCACCTCCACGTTCAGGCACAGCGACTGGAGTTCCTTGAGCAGAACCTTGAACGACTCCGGGATCCCCGGCTCGGGGATGTTCTCGCCCTTGACGATCGCCTCGTAGACCTTCACTCGACCGACGGTGTCGTCGGACTTGATGGTCAATAGCTCCTGCAGCGTGTATGCCGCACCGTAGGCCTGCATGGCCCAGCACTCCATCTCACCGAATCGCTGACCACCGAACTGCGCCTTACCACCGAGCGGCTGCTGGGTGATCATCGAGTACGGGCCGGTCGAACGCGCGTGAATCTTGTCGTCGACCAAGTGGTGCAGCTTCAGGATGTACATGTATCCGACGGTCACCGGGTACGGGAACGGCTCGCCGCTACGGCCGTCGAACAGCCGCGCCTTGCCGTCACCGTCCACCATGACCTCGCCGTCCCGGTTGGGCAGCGTCGAGGACAGCAGTCCGGTCAGCTCCTCCTCGCGGGCACCGTCGAACACCGGGGTGGCCGTGCGGGTGTCGGCCGGGGCCGACTGCAGATCCTCGGGGAGGTTCTGCGCCCACTCGGGGTTGCCCTCGATGTTCCAGCCGGTCTTGGCCACCCACCCAAGGTGGGTCTCCAGGATCTGGCCGATGTTCATACGACGCGGCACACCGTGCGTGTTCAAGATGACGTCCACCGGGGTGCCATCGGGCAGGAACGGCATGTCCTCCGCAGGCAGGATCTTGCCGATGACGCCCTTGTTGCCGTGGCGTCCGGCCAGCTTGTCACCGTCGGAGATCTTGCGCTTCTGCGCGACGTAGACCCGGACCAGCTCGTTGACACCGGCGGGCAGATCGTCGTCGTCATCGCGCGAGAAGACGCGGATGCCGATGACCTTGCCGGACTCACCGTGCGGCACCTTCAGAGAGGTGTCGCGGACCTCGCGGGCCTTCTCGCCGAAGATGGCACGCAGCAGGCGCTCCTCGGGGGTCAGCTCAGTCTCACCCTTCGGGGTGACCTTGCCGACGAGGATGTCGCCGTCGCGGACCTCGGCGCCGATGCGGATGATGCCGCGCTCGTCGAGATCGGCCAGCACCTCATCGGAGACGTTCGGGATATCCCGGGTGATCTCCTCGGCGCCCAGCTTGGTGTCGCGCGCATCGATCTCGTGCTCTTCGATGTGAATCGAGGTAAGCACATCCTCTTCCACCAGGCGGTTGGACAGGATGATGGCGTCCTCGTAGTTGTGGCCTTCCCACGGCATGATCGCCACGAGCAGGTTCTTACCGAGGGCCATCTCGCCGTTTTCGGTGCAAGGACCGTCGGCCAGAACCTGGCCGACCTCGACACGCTGACTTTCGTCCACGATCGGACGCTGGTTGGCGCAGGTGCCGTGGTTCGACCGCGCGAACTTGCGCAGCCGGTAGCTCTGGCGGCTGCCGTCGTCGGCCATCACGGTGATGTAGTCGGCGGACACCTCTTCGATGACACCGGCCTTCTCCGCGATAACAACGTCACCGGCGTCGATGGCAGCACGCAGCTCCATACCGGTACCGACCAGCGGGGCCTCACTACGCACCAGCGGGACCGCCTGGCGCTGCATGTTGGCACCCATCAGTGCGCGGTTGGCGTCGTCGTGCTCGAGGAACGGGATCATGGCCGTCGCGACCGACACCATCTGGCGCGGCGAGACGTCCATGTAGTCGACGTTGGTCGACGGCACGAACTCGACCTCGCCGCCCTTACGGCGCACGAGGACGCGCTCCTCGGTGAAGCGGCCCTTCTCGTCGGTCGGCGAATTGGCCTGCGCCACCACGTGGCGGTCCTCTTCGTCGGCGGTCAGGTAGCGGATCTCATCGGTGACGACACCCTCGACCACCTTGCGGTACGGCGTCTCGATGAAGCCGAACGGATTAACCCGCGCATATACCGACAGCGAGCCGATCAGGCCGATGTTCGGGCCTTCCGGGGTCTCGATCGGGCACATGCGGCCGTAGTGCGAGGGGTGCACGTCGCGGACCTCAAGGCCGGCACGGTCACGGGTCAGACCACCCGGGCCCAGCGCCGACAGACGACGCTTGTGGGTCAGCCCCGAGAGCGGGTTGTTCTGGTCCATGAACTGCGACAGCTGGCTGGTTCCGAAGAACTCCTTGATCGCCGCCACGACGGGACGGATGTTGATCAGGGTCTGCGGGGTGATCGCCTCGACGTCCTGAGTGGTCATGCGCTCACGCACGACGCGCTCCATGCGGGACAGGCCCACCCGGATCTGGTTCTGGATCAGCTCGCCGACGGTACGCAGACGGCGGTTACCGAAGTGGTCGATGTCGTCGACCTCTACGGGAACCTCGAGACCACCGGGGGCGGTCATCGTGGTCTGGCCCTCGTGCAGACGCACCAGGTACTCGATGGTGGCGACGACATCTTCCTCGGTGAGCGTGGTGGCAGTCACCAGAGCAGGGTTAGCACCACCCAGACCCAGCTTCTTGTTCACCTTGTACCGGCCCACGCGGGCCAGGTCGTAGCGCTTCTCCTTGAAGAACAGGTTCTCCAGCAGGGCCTGCGCGGACTCCTTGGTCGGCGGCTCGCCCGGACGCAGCTTGCGGTAGATATCCAGCAGCGCCTCGTCGGGACCGGCGATGTTGTCCTTCTCCAGGGTCCCCATCATGATCTCGGAGAACCCGAAACGCTCAACGATCTGCTCGTTGGTCCAACCGAGCGCCTTCAGCAGCACGGTGACCGGCTGACGACGCTTGCGGTCGATGCGGACACCGACGGTGTCTCGCTTGTCGACATCGAACTCGAGCCACGCACCGCGGCCGGGGATGACCTTGACGCTGTGCAGGGTCTTCTCGGTCGACTTGTCGATGTTCTCGTCGAAGTAGACGCCGGGCGAACGGACCAGCTGCGACACGACCACACGCTCGGTGCCGTTGATGATGAAGGTGCCCATGTCGGTCATCATCGGGAAGTCACCCATGAAGACCGTCTGGCTCTTGATCTCGCCGGTGTTGTTGTTGATGAACTCGGCCGTGACGAACAGCGGAGCCGCGTACGTCATGTCCTTGTCTTTGCACTCGTCAACGGGTGCCTTGACCTCGTCGAAGCGCGGGTCGCTGAATGACAGCGACATCGAGCCCGAGAAGTCCTCGATCGGCGAGAGCTCCGTGAGGATTTCCTCAAGGCCGCCGGTCGGGTTCACCTCACCGCGAGCAGTCGCAACCTCACGCCATCGGGGTGAGCCAACCAGCCATTCAAAAGAATCCGTCTGCACATCGAGCAGGCCGGGAACCGCAAGCGGTTCACGCAGCTTGGCGAAAGACAGTCGGCTAGGCGCCCCAGGTACGGAGTTAGTGGTTGCGTTATCGGTCTTAGTCTGGCGAGAGACTGCCAAGATCGGTCCTCCAGTGTTGCCGCGCATCTGCGTTGTTTTGCGCAAGCAACGACCAAACACACACCCGATCGATCACAACATGAACCAACACCGTCGTGGCGAGGGAAGGTGGGCAGGAGGCAGCCAGCGCAACGTCTAACAATAGCGTACTATCGCGCAGCCTTCAACTGCCCGGTCAATTCTGCGGATCAGTGCTGGCTGGCGGCCTCACTGCATTCGCAAACGTCCGTGCTGCCAAACAGAGTGACTCGTCGCACGCCGCCCGTCAAGAGATAGCGCCAGTATTTTCGGCGTTTCTTTTTCGCTATTTCGGCCGCCTTGGCCGGGCGTGGCCGCGCCGAGCGTCTGACTGAGCCCGGAGAAGTACCGCCGACGCTCGGCCGGCCCGCGGCGGATGGGCAGACGGGGGTAATGAGCACGATGGGCTGCCGTCGGGAAACGGCGACCGCGGGCCGTCGGCACGCAGGAATCCACGCCGTCCCGCCTCGCCCGGCGGGCAGGAGCGGCGACTGCCTCGGCCAGTACGCTCCCGCAGGATCCAGCCCGACGACCACTCCGCACCCGTCACACGCGCGCCACCCTGACGGGCACCCCGTTGAGCCGCGCCATCCCGGCCAGCGCCTCCAGGTCCTCCGGCTCGCTGGACATCAGCACGTTGACGTTGGCGCCGGGGTTCGCATTGGCGGTCTGCCACGCACCGCCGCGGTTATGGCCCCATCCGTGCGGTACGGCGATAACGCCGGGAACGATGTCCTTGGTCGCCGCGGCGGGTAGCTCGATCTGTCCGTGCGGCGAGCTGATCCGGATCCGGTCATTGGTGGCGATTCCCAGGCGGTCGGCATCGTCGACGTGAAGCTGAGCGCGCTGCATCCTCGCGCCGCGCATGAGCATCGGCGAGTTGTGCATCCACGAGTTCTCTGAGCGCGCCTCCCGCATCCCGATCAGCCGCATGGGGTAGTCCGGATCGCTGCGCCGCCCGGCCAGCGAGGCAATCTCCCGCTCTATGTCGTTGTGCTGCAGTCGCACTCGGCCACCGCGGTGCACTACGGCCCGCCGCAGGCCGCCCTCGGGCACCATCGGCGCCACCACCTTGCCGTGGGGATGCTGCTCCACCAGGTTGCGGAAACTGACACCGCCCCGCCGCAGCCCAAACCAGTCACCGCCCTCGCCGAGGCGAATCACCATGTCGATCATCGGGCGCGGAGTGAGACGGCTACCGAACAGCGACATCAGCCTGCGAACGCCCTGAACCGCGCCCAATAGCGGGGTCATCCGCCACAGCCGCGCCGTCAGATCGTCGATGATCTCCCATTCCTGCCGAGCCAGGCCCGCCGGTGGGACGACGGCCTCACTGGCCTGACGGAACGGAGTGGGCTGCATCGACGGAAAGGCGACCGGAAAATCGTCGCGCTCATACATGGTGGTGGCCGGCAGGATGTAGTCGGCGTGGGCATTCGTCTCGTTGACGTAGAGGTCGATCGCAACCATGAGATCGAGCTGTTTCAGTGCACCTTCGAGCTCGTCGCCGTTGGGCACCGAGAGCGCCGGGTTTCCGGCACTTACAAACAACCCGCGCACCTGCCCCTTGCCCGGCGTGGTGATCTCCTTGGCCATCAGGGCCGCGGGTTCGGACCCGAGTACCGAAGGGAAACCGCCGATGCGTGAGCGGCGGCGCCGGTAGATCGCGCCGAGCGCCCGGCCCGCGACCTTCATGGCGTACCGCTCCCCCGGCATCCCGTACCCACCGAAGACCTGACCACCGGGGATGTCGGCGTTACCGGCGACGATGTTCACGACATTGAGCAGATAGCTCGTCAACGTCCCGTTCTCGCCGAGACAGATCCCGACGCGTCCATACACGGCCGCGCGGGGCGTGCCGGCAAGATCCCGCGCCAACCGGCGCACCGTCACCGGCTCGATCCCCGTCTTCGCATGAGTGGATTCGGGCGTGAAGTCCCGAGAGACGGCCTCGATCCAATCTATTCCGTTGGCTTGCTTAGTAATTCGCGCACGGTCAACCAGCCCCTCGGCGAACATCACCTGAATGAGCGATAGCATCAGGAAGGCGTCTCCGTCGGGGGTGATACCCATCCACTCGAACTCCGAGGCCGTCTCGGTACGGCGTGGATCGATGACGAGGACTCGCCCACCACGCTTGACTACCTCGCGCATCCGGTCCTTGATCCGTGGCATCGATAGCGCACTTCCATGTGACACCACGGGATTCGCGCCGATCACGACCAGCAGGTCGGTACGCGGGATGTCGGGGATGGGAAACACCAGCGGCGACCCGTACAGCAGCTGACTGGCGACAAACTGATTGTTGATGTCTTGCGAACCGGCCGTGAACAGGTGGAACCCGGCACCTATCCCGCTGGTCATCAGCTGAAGCCACATGACGTGCGAGTAGCTAAATGCCCCGGGGTTTCCGAAGTACCAGGCCAGGCCGCCCGATCCGTGCGCGCGGTGGATATCTCGCACCCGGGCCGCGATATCGGCCATCGCGGTCTCCCAGTCCACCGGCTCGAACTCACCAGATGCGGTGCGCCGCAAGGGGACGGTTACCCGGTCCGGGTCGTTGTGTATCTCGGCGAAGGCAATGCCCTTCTGACAGGCAAAGCCCGCCGAGAGCGGATTCTCCTTGTCGGGACGCAGCGAGAGCAGCTTGCCGTCCTCGACCGTGGCGACCATCCCGCACAACGGCTCACAGATACGACAGAATGTCGCCTTCGTCTCGACTGTCATAGTCGGCACCGCTTTCACACGTCACACAGGGCTGACCCCTATTTGATAACGCGTGTTTGCAAATATCAACCCCGGATTCACCGAGGCCGCTACTACCCCCGTACGGGCGGGATCTGGCCCGTGGGAGCGTCGTCGTCATCGACCGTATGAATGGTCTGCGTGGGCTGCTCGGTGTGCGGCGGCGCCAACGTGGCGGTTGCCGCGGTACCGGGCTCATCGGCGAAGGTATGCACGGGGAACTGGTGAGTGCCCGCAAGGCTGTCCTGGATGGCGGCCTGCGCACTCGGCGGCAGCGAGTGCATCAGCTCACGCACCCGCGCCTGACGACGACCAACCGCCGCCCGCTCCGGCATACCGGGAGTGGCGATGATCTGCGGCGGCACACCCTCGATCTCCTCGACGCCACCATCGTGGTGGCCGGCGTCGACGAGGGCCTGCTCCTCGGCCATGGTGGCCTCGTCCTTTTCCTCGGACATACCGATCGGCCCGATGCGGCGACCGTTGAGGAACTGCCTGATCACCGGCTCGTCACTGGTTAACAGCACCTCACGGGGGCCGAACATGACGAGCTGGCGGCGGTACAGCATGCCCATGTTGTCCGGGACAGTACGGGCGATGTTGATGTTGTGCGTCACGATCAGGATCGTGGCGTCGATCTGCGCGTTGATGTCGATGAGGAGCTGGCTCAGGTAGGCGGTACGCACCGGGTCCAGACCGGAGTCCGGCTCGTCGCAGAGGATGATCTGCGGGTCCAGCACCAGCGAGCGGGCCAGGCCGGCGCGCTTGCGCATACCGCCGGAGATCTCACCGGGGAACTTGGTCTCGTGGCCGGTCAGACCCACGACGTCAAGCTTCTGCATGACGATGTCGCGGATCTCGGATTCCTTCTTCTTGGTGTGCTCACGCAAGGGGAAGGCGGTGTTGTCGTACAGGTTCATCGAGCCGAACAGCGCGCCGTCCTGGAACATCACGCCGAACAGCTTGCGGATCTCGTACAGCTCCTTGGAGGAGCACTCCATGATGTTGGTGCCGTCGACGTAGATGGCACCCTGCTCCGGACGCAGCAGTCCGATCAGCGACTTCAGGAAGACGGACTTACCGGTACCGGACGGCCCCAGTAGCACGCTGACTTCACCCGGCGGCAGAGACAGGGTGACATTCTCCCAGATTCGTTGTGAACCAAAGGACTTGGTCAAACCCTCAACGGAGACTTCTGCACCCACCAGGCGATCCTTCCGCGACACGCACACGTCACCACCAACCCGGCCAGGCTGTGGTTCGGATCACTTTAGCGCATGCCCAGGAGCTGCATCGCGTTTGTGCCCAGACCAGCCCGTCGACTGGCTAACTGTGATAACCAGGCACTACGCGTTTAGTGCACGCTGTCGCCGGTCTTCGGCCAACTCGCCCTCCCACGCGCCGACGACTACTTGTCGGCGGGCTCGCTGTCCGCAGAATCATGCCGTCGGCGCTCCACGATGAGCAGTGCCCCGGCCAGCAGCGCGATGAGCACGACGATCAACCCGACGACATCGGCGAAGACACTCGGATGTGTCAGGCCATATCCGGTCAGCAGATCCACCTCAGCACGCTGCCGAACGAACTGACCGAGGACAACACCCAGCGCAGAAGCGGTGACCGCCAGGCCCCCGACCACCGTCAGCTGCACCGGCGAAACCCCGTGGAACACCGCGTAGAAAAGGTAGACGGCCAGCGTCCCGATACCGGCCCCGGAGAACAGCAGACCCAGTATCAATCCCCCCTCAGTCGTCGCGGCGTCCAGTTCGATGACGGTCGCCACCACTCCGGCCACCAGCAACACCACACCCAGCACCGCGACGAGCGTCCGCTTGCCCGCGTCGATGAGGTACCCGGCGACCGGAGACAAGACGAGTCCGGCGACAAAGAGAGCCAACGCGGGGGTGTCTGACGGCGCCTGCTCACGATCGATCGACCACCACATGGCGGCATGGTCGAAGTCGGCGAAACGCACGAGGAATGTGAGCACGGTGATGGCCAGCAGTGCCGCCAGCACGACGGGACGGGTCAGCACGTCCGCGGCGATCAGTGCCGCCGAGCCCCTGCGCCGCGTCTGCGCGAAGAGCGCACCGAAGGACGCCACCACGATGATCCCGAGGATCACCGCGCGCACCGGCGAGGATTCGTCGATCAGGAGCCAGGCCAGCGCGGACACCCCAACCAGCCACAGCAGCGCGCCAACGAGGTCGAAGGTGTCGAAGGTGCCAACGAATTCGCGGTGTGGCTGAGTGAGAACCACGACCAGCACCACGACGGTCGCCGCAAGGATCCCGTAGGTGATCGGGCGCCAGTTCTGCGGCGAGTTGATGTCCAAAACCTGACCCGCCAGCATGGCCAACGGGTACATCGCCACCCAGAATCCCAAGGACAGACCGCGGCCCTGCCGAGGCGTCGAATGCAGGACGATCAGCATCGAGGCCACCATGGTCAGCCCAGCGCCCAGTGCCGAAACCAGCATCACCCAGGCAAGCAACGTCGCCGATCCCGGTATCAACGAACCGGCCGTCGACAGGCCCAGGATCACCAGGCCGGCGGCCAGGAAGGTTGTCGGCCGAATGTGATTTCCCAACCGGGCGAACACAAGCAATGTCACCACTGCCACCACGTCACCCGCGACGGTCGCCCACTCCACGGTGCCGAGGGCGTCATCACCCCGGTCCACTCCCCACACCGCCGCCAGACCGTGGTCCAGCATGGTCACCCTCGCCACCAGTAGCGCGGCGCAAGCGATAAAGACGTGCCGTACGGCCAGATTCATGTCACCTTCATTCTCTCGTCGTGATCACTCTATGAGCCCCATCCACATTCGTCCTGCGATAGCCGTTATCGCCAGAGCTACCTATGGACCGGCCGAGTCGGTTCTGCGCCTGCCCCGCGCCCATCGGATGGCCCGGAAGGCCACCCATCCCAGCGCGACCATCAGCATCAGCACCACGACAAACGCAAGGATCGGCAACGCCAAGGCGAGAATCGTCAGGACCAGCGAAGTGCCATCTTCGGCAGTCGAGACCACCGGATTCCCCACGCCGGCAGTGGTGCCCGTCACAAAGGGACGTGCGACCGTTCGGCCGGCATGCACACTGCCGGCGGTGATGGCCCCGAGGATCGCCGCTACCGCCGGGGGCAGATTCGAGGAAAGGCTCGTTTCTGCCGTGAACAGAATGGCTCCCGAGGCCGGCGCGATGAATGTGCCGACCGCATGCAGGACCGAGTCCAGGGCCGGAATCTTGTCGCCGACGAGGTCGAGCACGAAGATGACCGCAAGAACGACGAGCGCCGGCGTAGAGGACAGCCAGCCATACGACGATCCGAGCTCGATCCACCCGAATCGATCGGCGGCACCCACCGCGAGCAGCGGCAGCCAGGCATTCAGTCCGGCGGCACCGGAAAGCCCGAATGCCCCGAGGATGGCGCTGATGGCCGCGGTGATCTCCATGTCACGAGTGTGACGCGGTCACGCGGTTTCAGCGGCGATTTCCCGACGGCGTCACGCGTGTGTGTCGAGTTCGACGACCAGCGGTGTCCCGCCCTCGAACCAGGCGCGATGCAGTTCGACAATCTTGCGTCGGGATGGCAACCCCTTGCGGTGGAACATGTTTTCGACGTAGTCGAAGGGATGTATGACGCCGCAGAACCGCTCGCGGGCCGCGCCGTACACCGGGTCGCCGGTGGCGATCGGCCGAGCCGCCCCGGAGTACGTTCCGTCGGTGAGCCTCAGGCTCACCTGCGGGTTGGCCTGAATATTCTTGACCCACAGGGTGTGCCGGCCGGTGATCGCGGCCAGATATGCCCTGTCCCCATCGCGCACCGCCTTGACGTACGTGATGCGCGGACTCCCGGATTTTCTTCCGATGGTGGTCAGTACGCCGACACCGCGCGGCACCCGGATCGCGAACCATGGCCGATGTATCGCATGCAGCGCTCCGGCGAAACGACGGCGCTCTGCCAGCGGCGCCGCCGTCGTATCCAGCCCCGGCCTTCGTTCAAAGACGTACCGTCCGTCCGTGTAGCGCAACGACTCCGGCAGGGGGCCGTCCATCGTCTTAGCGGGGGTCCCAGTTGCCATGGAAACCTGCCGGAACTCGCTGCGGCAGATCGACCGTCGCGGCAAGCTCCAGGGTCTGCGCGTCCAGCACCACGAACTTGCCCTCGGACGTCCCGGCGCTGAGACCGAACCCGACGAGCACACCGTCGTCTTCGGCCGTTCCCGAAGGATTCGGCACAAACGACATCTCGCCGACCGCAAGCGAATCAAGCGCAGTCCGGCAGTCGGTGCCTGTCTGGTAGTCAAACTTGACCAGGCTGCCGTCTACCTTGCCGTCGGACTCGAATGCCCCGGCGATGCAGGGCAGGTAGCCGTACCGGTGCTTCTTGCCAGTCAGCTTCTCGTTGATACGGGGGAACTCGAGGTGGCGATCATCGCGACGCTCCATGGTGACGGTGCCCTTGGCCAGGTTGATGACCCAACGGTCGAGCAGGCCACGCGCATCACTGGGCCCGAGTACATCGGCGGAGAACATGGAGTCATAACGGACCAAATCGATCACCACGACTTCCTGGCCGTCGCGCATCTCGGAGTATCCGTTGAGCGGGTGGAACACGTAGCACGGCTCGATCTCGAACCAGCGCACATCGGATTTGCCTCCCTCGCGCGGCATCACACCAATTCTGGCCGGGTACTTGGGATTCCATGAGTATGGAATCGAGGGAGACTTCCCCGAGAGTTGACTCGCCCTGGCGGCGATCGGGCCGGGGATCTTGATCTTGCCAATCAGGGATTGCATGACCAGCTGGGCGGGCTTACGCAGAATCGCGGGCATCGGCACCGATTTGGTGATCATCGAGGTATCCAGGGTGACGGGCAGGTCGTAGAAGACGACGTACTTCTCGGTGAGGGTGAAGTCGTGCATCATCGGAGACCCATGGACCTTGATGTCAACCGTACGGCGGGCCCTGCCCGAGATATCGATGACCGAATACTGGACGGTGTTACCGCGCGCGAAAGAGTATGAGACGGCATGCATTTCGCCGGTATCGGGATCAATTTTCGGGTGGGCGGTGTATCCACCCGGCAGGGTCCCCTGGAAATCGCAGGCCCCGACGGTATCCAGCTCCTCGGTGAGCTCGTAATTGGCGATACCTCCCTCCACCAACGCCAGGGTGCGACCGGCATGACTGAGCGCATTGGTGTTGGGTCCGATCAGCGATGTACCCGCCGAGGTACCGACCGCGACCACCGGCTCACCCAGTGCCTTGCGCACTGCCGCGGTACGCACCCAGCGATTGCGGTACCACTGCGCCTTCCCATCGCGTAGCGACAGGCCGTGCACCATCGCGTCTCCGCTGAACAGGTGGT
Source organism: Mycobacteroides salmoniphilum (assembly GCF_004924335.1). Classification (NCBI taxonomy): domain Bacteria; kingdom Bacillati; phylum Actinomycetota; class Actinomycetes; order Mycobacteriales; family Mycobacteriaceae; genus Mycobacteroides; species Mycobacteroides salmoniphilum. The sequence continues at coordinate 3,695,717 of NZ_CP024633.1, forward strand.
AGGTCGCGGGGTCCACCTCGGCGGCGGGGTTGGGACCGTTACGCAGGTAGCGCCCGTCCAGGTAGTCCGGAATGGTGCCGGTGACCTTCAGGTCCGTACTTGTCACTTCCTGCTGAACCGGCTCCCAGACTCCGGTCAGATACAGACTCTCCGTGGCGGTGGGTTGGACTGCGGCGGTCATCGTGTCCTCCAGGGGCTGACTGGCCGGCATAACATCGTTATTACGCCGTTATGGTGAACCTACTCCCGTTGTGCGAACATGGCAAGACCATGAGCTCATCCATACCGCGGAACAGTCAGGGAAACGACCGGACCGTCGCCCGCAATCCCCGGGTCGACCTGGTGTCCGCGGCCGTACAGCTGCTGAACGAGCAGGGCCCCGACGCACTGCAGACGCGCAAGATCGCCGCCGCCGCCGGCACCTCCACCATGGCGGTCTACACCTATTTCGGTGGCATGAGCGAGCTCATCGCCGAGGTGGCCGAGGAAGGCCTGCGCCAGTTCGCCGCAGCACAGTCCGACGTGCCTCAGACCGACGACCCCATCGCCGATTTCATGGTGACGGGCATGGTCTATCGCCAGTTCGCCATCGACCACCCGCACATGTACCGATTGATGTTCGGGGTCACGAGCGCGCACGGCATCAACGCCCCCAGCCGCAACATGTTCAACACCGTGCACCTGACGCCGCAGCACGCCAGCGCCACGCAGCTCTATCGCAGCGTGCAGCGCGCCATGGCCGCTGACCGGATCGACGGCTCTCCCGACGATGCCGCGAAGGTCGCCGCGACCGCCGCCAAGTTCTGGACCATCATGCACGGTTTTGTCATGCTGGAACTGGCCGGCTTCTGGGGCGAAAACGGCGCCGCGGTGGGCCCGGTACTGGGCTCCATGACCACGGATCTACTTATCGCGCTGGGCGATAGCCCCGAACAGGTAAGCAGCTCGGCCGCTACCGCCGCCACCCGAATCGCCGCGCTCATCTAGCGGAGTCGCGCCGAGCTAAAGGGGCGCCCAGGACAATTCGTCGGGATCTTCGTGGCGAATCGGCACCGCGCTCGGTGATGGTGCCAACACCGCCGTATCCCGCAGGGCTGCCACCGCACGGACGGCCGTTGCGGCGGGAGCTCGCATATCCCGGGCAAGACGCGCCAGCAGGTGCTTGCGCAACTCGTCATCGGTGCACGTCTTCGTTCGCGGAGTGGGTGCGGCCGTCTCGGGAACGCGACGACGCCGGGTGCGAAGCACCACGAGGAGCAGCAGGAGACAGCCCACGACGATGAGCAGAAAGACGATCACAGAATCGAGTGTGCGGGTTGCACACGAAACCGGCCCCCGGAAGTCCGAAGACTCCCAGGGGCCGGGTTTCGAAAGGTACTGCGAACTACTTGACGGTGATCGTCGCGCCAGCGGCCTCGAGCTTGGCCTTGGCGTCCTCGGCGGCCTCCTTGGCGACCTTCTCCAGCAGCGGCTTGGGGGCCGCGTCGACCAGGTCCTTGGCTTCCTTCAGACCCAGGCCGGAGACGATCTCGCGCACAACCTTGATAACGCCGATCTTCTTGTCGCCGGCGCTCTCCAGGATGACGTCGAACTCGCTCTGCTCCTCGGCGGCCTCGGCGGCCGGGGCGGCGCCACCGGCGGCGGCGACGGCGACCGGAGCGGCAGCGGTGACCTCGAAGACCTCTTCGAAGGTCTTGACGAACTCGGACAGCTCAAGCAGCGTCAGCTCCTTGAAAGCATCGATCAGTTCCTCGGTGCTCAGCTTTGCCATGATGTTGGTTCCTTCCTTGATTTACAACAGGTTTGGTTGGTACTGGCGGATCGAAGGGGCGCTTCTACGCCGCCTCTTCGCTGGCCTTCTTTTCCTGCAGGGCGGCGGCCAGGCGTGCAACCTGGGACGCCGGGGCGTTGAACAGCCCGGCGGCCTTGGCCAGGTTGCCCTTCATCGCGCCGGCCAGCTTGGCCAGCAGCACCTCGCGCGATTCCAGATCGGCGATGCGCTCAACCTCGGCAACTGACAGAGCGCGGCCATCCATGTAGCCGCCCTTGATGATCAGAGCCTTGTTATCTTTTGCGAAGGTCTTGATGGCCTTCGCAGCGTCCACGGGCTCACCCTTGATGAACGCGATTGCCGTTGGGCCACTGAACAGTTCGTCCAGGCCCTCCACACCGGCCTCCGCAGCCGCACGCTTGACCAGCGTGTTCTTGGCGACGGAGTAGGTGGCGGAAGCTCCGAGGGAGCGACGCAGGGTGCCCAGAGCAGACACCGACAGGCCGCGGTACTCGGTGATCACGGTCGCAGTCGAATCCTTGAACTGCTCGGTGATCTCGGCAACGGCGGTGACCTTTTCAGTCTTGGCCATGTATTGCCTCCTCATCTCGTTTCGGTCGTTCCACCGTTAACCCAAGATCGAGAAGGAGTCTGAAATGACGAACGCCCCGACGCAGACAGGTCGGGGCGTGAAAATCCGCGGACTTGTGATCCGCGATTCTAAACCTCGTCCTCCTGCGTGGGCCGTCAGGACAAGTCCTGAACCTTCAACCTCGCGAGAGGTGACCGACGGTCTTCGGTGGAGCTCCGAGGAGATTACCGCAGATGGGGGCAATCATCCAAAACGGCGTGGTATCCAGGAATGGTGCCGCTGTCCTCCGAAGTTCCGACCCGATCAGGCATTGCACGTAACGGCGATATCGAGCTCTTCTACGAAGACCTCGGCAATCCCCGCGATCCGGCCGTCATCCTCGTCATGGGAGTGGCGGCGCAGCTCCCGATGTGGCCGGACGGGTTCTGCCAGCAGCTCCTCGATCGCGGCTATCGCGTGATCCGCTTCGACAACCGCGATTGCGGGCTGTCGACGAAACTGGACGGGCACAAGGCCCCGGGATCGGTGCAGCGCCGGGTGGTCCGCTACGCATTCGGCGTGGGCAGTGAGGTCCCGTACACGCTCATCGACATGGCCGAGGACGTCCGCACCCTCATCGACCACCTCGAGCTGGACACGGTGCATATCGCGGGTGCCTCGATGGGCGGGATGATCGTGCAGGTCTTCGCGGGCACCTACCCGGAGCGCGTGAACTCCGTCGGCATCATCTACTCGGCGACCGGCCGCCCGTTCTCACGGTTGCCGTCCTGGGAACTGATCAAGACCACCATGACGGCCCCCGGTAAGAACGCAACGCCCGAGGAATGGCTCGAGTTCGAGGTGAACACCGGCATCGTCTACAACGGGCCCGACAACCTGCCCTCCCGCGAGGCCCTGCGACAGCGCATCCTGGAACACCGGGCCCGCAGCGACTACAAGGTGGGCACCGTGCGCCAATTTGATGCCATCCTGGGCACCGGCAGCCTGCTGCGCTTCACCCGCGCCATCACCGCCCCGACGGTCGTGATCCACGGCCGTAATGACCCGCTGGTGCCGTACCAGAACGGGCGGGTGGTGGCCAAGAACATCCGGAACTCACGGTTCGCGCTCATCGAAGGCATGGGCCACGATCTGCCCGAGCCCGTGTGGGAGCCCGTGACCACGGAGTTGTTGGCAACTTTTGACAGGGGCACCTCCCGCTCGCGGGAGACTGTGTGCAGGACTGACTAGGGCCGCACGGCCATGATGCGGCACACTTGCATTTCATGACTGCCCAAGAACGTTCCGGCCGGAGCGTAGGTGAAGGCCGTGGACGTCAGGTTGCACCGCTCGGGCGCGTGGCGTTGCTCTCTGAGGCCGCGCGGCTGGGCACCACAGGCTGGCAGGTCGCCCGCACCGCGGGCCGAGTGCTGGGCAAGATCACCAAGAAGGGCAGCTTCGAGCAGAAGGTTATCGCCGAGCTTCCCCAGACCTTCTCCGATCTGGGTCCCACGTACGTCAAGCTCGGCCAGATCATCGCGTCCAGTCCGGGCGCGTTCGGCGAGCCGCTGTCCCGTGAATTCCGTGGTCTGCTCGATCGCGTCCCCCCCGCTGATTCAGCCCAGGTTCGCGAACTCATCATCTCCGAGCTCGGCGATGAACCCGAAAAGCTCTTCGCCAGCTTTGACTCCGAGCCGTTCGCATCCGCATCGATCGCCCAGGTGCATTACGCGACACTGCATTCCGGCGAGGACGTGGTGGTCAAGATCCAACGTCCGGGGATCCGCCGTCGGGTCGCCGCCGACCTGCAGATCATGAAGCGCGGAGCGGCGCTACTGGAACTAGGCAAGGTGGGCCGGATGCTCTCCGCCCGCGATGTTGTGGACGATTTCTCCGGAAACCTTTCCGAGGAACTGGATTTCCTTGCCGAAGGCCAGGCCATGCAGACCTGGGTGGAGCACCTGCACACCTCGTCGCTCGGCAAGAACATCCGGGTGCCGGATGTGCACTGGCACTACACGACATCCAAGGTGCTCACCATGGAGCGGGTGCACGGCATCCGGATCGACGATGCACCGGCCATTCGCAAGGCGGGATTCGACGGCACCGAGCTGGTGAAGTCGTTGTTATTCTCGGTGTTCGAATCCGGTCTGCGCCAGGGCTTGTTTCACGGCGACCTGCATGCGGGAAACCTTCTGGTGGACCACGAGGGCCGGATCGTGTTCCTGGACTTCGGCATCGTCGGCTTCATCGACCCGCGGACCCGCTGGCTGCTGCGCGAGCTGATTCACGCGCTACTGGTCAAGAAGGATCATCGCGCCGCGGGCAAGATCGTTGTTCTCCTGGGCGCCGTCGGCAACCCCGGCGACGCCGACAAGGGCACCCGGGACATGCAATCCTTCGCCACTCCCCTCACTATGAAATCCCTTGAGGACATGTCATATTCGGAGATCGGCAAGCAGCTGTCCACACTCGCCGAGCAATACGACGTCAAGCTGCCGCGCGAGTTGGTGCTTATCGGCAAGCAATTCCTGTACGTCGAGCGGTACATGAAGCTGCTGGCGCCGCGCTGGCAGATGATGGAAGACCCCGAACTCAAGGGCTACTTCGGCAACTTCATTGTCGACATCAGCCGCGAGCACAACCGCGAGGGAGATATCTGACATGACGGCCAGCACCGCAAAGGTCGGCGATATCGAGCTGTGCTACGAGGAGTTCGGCAACACGGCCGACCCTGCGGTGCTGCTCATCATGGGCATCGGTGCGCAGATGGTGTTCTGGCGCACCGAGTTCTGCCAGCAGATCGCGGACCGGGGCTACCGTGTCATCCGCTTCGACAACCGGGACTGTGGCCTGTCGACCAAACTGAACGGGGTGCGCGCCGGCGGCGGCTCACTCCTTCCCACTATGGCGAAATTCCTTGCCGGAGTGAAAATTGCCGACACCGCTTACACCCTGGTGGACATGGCGGCCGACGCGGCCGGCCTACTCGACCATCTCGGCATCGAGCAGGCACATATCGTGGGGGCTTCGATGGGCGGCATGATCGCGCAGGTTTTCGCCGCCGAGCATCCCAACCGGACCGAGACGGTCAGCATCGTCATGTCGAGCAACAACCAGCCGTTCCTACCGCCGCCCGGACCCCGTCAACTGATGGCGCTGCTGAAGCCTCCGCCCGCCGACGCCACGCGTGAGCAGATCATCGCCAATAGCGTGCAGGTGGGCCGGACCATCGGCAGTCCGAAATACCGCCAGTCCGAGGCGAAGTCATATCTACACGCTGCCGAGTATTACGACCGTAGCTACTACCCCAAGGGGTTCGCCCGGCAATTCGCCGCGATCATGGGGACCGGCAGCCTGGTGCCATTCGACAACCGAATCACTTCGCCCGCACTCGTTTTGCACGGCAGGGCCGACAAGCTGATGCGTCCTTCGGGTGCGCGCGCCATCGCGCGCGCCACTCCCGGCGCACGGTTGGCACTGATCGACGGAATGGGCCACGATCTGCCCGAACCGCTGTGGAACCGGGTCATTGCCAAGCTCACCGAGAACTTCGCTCGATCAGAGCCCGCAGAGGACGCAACGGAATCCGAGGCCGCGGACCGCTAATTAGGTCCCGTAGGGAACGATTTCGTCGGGATCAAGCTGGCTGTTAATTCTGCGTGGAATCCTTGTACCTGCTGCGATCATGCTTTAGCCTCGGCACGGGGTAGCAGCCACCCCGAGATCCCATCAATCGCACGCGCGCCGTCCGGGGCACAGCGCCATCTCTCGCGAGAGGCCTTTGCATGTCCAGATTGACCCCCAAGTTCTCTGATGTACAAGCACATTACGACCTGTCTGACGACTTCTTCGCACTGTTTCTCGACCCCAGTAGGACCTACAGCTGCGCATACTTCGAACCCGAGAGCCTGACACTCGCGCAGGCACAGCAGGCCAAGATCGACCTCGCGCTCGGAAAACTGGGCCTAGAGCCCGGGATGACCCTGCTCGATGTCGGTTGCGGTTGGGGTTCCACCCTGAAACGTGCCCTTGAGCACTACGACGTCAATGTCATCGGCCTGACCCTCAGCAAAAACCAATTCACGCACGTCACCAAGCTTCTCGACTCCACCGAAAGTTCGCGTACGCATGAGGTTCGGTTGGCCGGGTGGGAGGAGTTCGACGGCACCGTCGACCGAATCGTCAGCATCGGCGCCTTCGAACATTTCGGCCACGAGCGGTACGCCAGCTTCTTCGAGATGGCCCATCGGATACTTCCTGACGATGGAAAGATGTTGCTGCACACCATTGTCAGCTTTCACCCGGAGGAATTGAAGCGCAGGGGAGTTCCGCTACTGATGTCGCGGGTTCGATTCATGCACTTTATGCTCACCGAGATATTCCCTGGTGGCCGTTTACCTTCCGTGCCGATGGTGGACCAGCATGCCGCGCAAGCGGGCTTCCGCGTTACCCGCCACCAAGCGCTGCAACTCCACTATGCACGCACCCTGGACTGCTGGGCCGAGAACCTCGTCGCCCACAAGGATGAAGCGATTTCCCTTCAATCCCAAGAGGTTTACGACAGGTACATCAAGTACCTGACAGGTTGCGCCGATGCCTTCCGGGAGGGCTGGATCGACGTGGTTCAGTTCACCTGCGAGAAGTAGGATTCGACGAGTCCCTGAACCGCGCCGGCAGCCAGTTCCTTGTCGGCGGGCACCAGCCCGATACGGGTACGACGATCGAGAACATCATCGGTGTCGAGCGCACCCTCATGAGTGAGCGCGAATTCGACTTGTTCACAGGTGATATCGACATCTTCGACCAGCCGGGTACCGACGGCACCCGGCCAGTCGTCCACCACCGTCAGGTTCTGTGTCACACACTCCGAGGCCGCCAGCGGCCGGCGTTCCAGACCCGCGTCAAGGGCGTCCTCGGCCATCTTGCGATAGGTGGTCAGCTTGCCACCCACCACGCTGACGACGCCCGAATCCGATACCCGGACCGCGTGCTTGCGGGACAGGTCCGCGGTCGCGGAGTCATCACCGTCGAGCAGGGGTCGCAGCCCCGCAAAACGTCCCGCCACATCCGATTCGGACAGCGAGGTCTGCAGCACGGTGTTCACGGTGTCGAGGAGGAACCGCTCCTCCGCCGCAGAGGGTTCGGCCACATCCGGTACCGGGCCGGGCGCCGGCTCGTCGGTGAGCCCGAGGTACACCCGATCGTGGATGGCGGGCAGCGCGAACACGAAACGGTTGATTGTGCCGGGCACCGGAACGGTCAGGGCTGCGGTAAGTCCGCCGAAGCTGGCCGCGCGGAACACCAGGTGCGTCCCGCGGCTAGGACGCAGCTTGATGTCATGATCGACTTGGCCGGCCCACACCCCGGCGGCGTTGATGACCAAACCCGCCTGTACCGCAATGGTATTGCCGGTCAGCTCGTCGCGGAGCACCGCGCCGTCGCCGGTGACCTGTTCGGCGGACACTCTGGTGAGGATGCGGGCGCCCAGCCCGGCCGCGGTCCGCGCGATCGACACCACCAACCGTGCATCATCGACGAGTTGCCCGTCGAAGGCCATCAGCCCACCGCGAAGTCCGTTGCGCCGCACGGTCGGGGCCCGGCGGATCACTTCACCCGCGTCGATCGCGCGTGAGCGGGGCAGCACATCGGCCGAGGTGTGTGCGAGCTTGCGCAACCCATCCCCCGCGACGAATCCCACCCGCACCAGGGTCCGGCTGAACATGCTCACCGCCGGATGCAGCGGAACCACCTGCGCGAGCGGGTGAATGAGGTGCGGCGCGGTACGCGTCATGAGAATGTGTCGCTCGATCGCACTTTCCCTGGCAATACCCACCTGACCCGAAGCGAGATAGCGCAATCCGCCGTGCACCAGCTTGGAACTGAATCTGCTTGTGCCGAAAGCAAGGTCGTGCTTCTCGACCAGTGTGACACGCAGGCCGCGGCTCGCCGCATCGAGTGCTACCCCGACACCGGTGATACCACCGCCGATGACGAGGACGTCAACCGGAGCGCCACCGGCCAGCGCGGCAAGATCGCCACTGCGTCGTGTGCTGTTGAGCTGGGTTGTCATGAACTCTCCTAAGGGGCAGATCAAGCCGTGAGATATCCGTCGATGGCAGTGGCCAATTCATTCACCAGCTCATCCGGCGAGAGAATGTCGGCGACGATGCGCGCCGACTGGAGAACCGATTGGCCGATCAGCAGCACCATCGCCGCCATCTGCTCGGGGCCACCGTGGCGAATCGATCCGTCGGCCTGGCCCTCGGCGATGAGCAGCGCGGTCCAGCCGACGAGTGCGCGCTGGCTGGTGCCCAACCGCCGCACGATGTAAGTCAGCAGGAGTTCGGGATCGGAACGCAGGATTGCCGCGAAAATCGAGTGCTCACGCACCTGGGTGACTAGACCTGTCACCGACTGGACCAGGCGATCGCGCGCGTGCCCCTGTCCGGTCGCGGGCAGGATCGAGGCCATTTCCCGCGTCAACAGATCGGCGACCAGGGAGCGCACATCGGGCCAGCGCCGATACACCGACGGACGGCTGACACCGGCACGCTTGGCGACCTCCACCAGTGTGGTGCGACGCACCCCGAACTCGGTGACGCAGGACAGCGCGGCATCGAGGATGCGTTCGGTGACGGGATCCGCCGGGATCTCCGCGACCCCAGCGACGTCTGTCGTCTCGACCGTCATGTCACCTCACCTTCACCAGAAGATCTGCGTTACAACTTGCCATCGTATGTAATACTGTAACGCATGATGGAGTGGGACGCCTGGGGCGTGGCCGAAAAACGACAGACTCTCTCACCTCAGGTGAAGACGCTCCTGGCATCTGCGCTGGGCATTCCCGAACGGGATCCGGTCAGCCGCGACGAATCCACCGTCACCCTGTCCCCCAGCTCTCTCACCCAAGAGCAGTTGACCGCCCTGTCGGATCTGCTCGGCACCGAGCATGTGCGCACCGATCACGGCGCCCGGCTGCGGCATTCGGGCGGCAAGAGCACACCGGACCTGCTGCGCCGGCGCTCCACCGGCGTCCAAGAGGCGCCCGACGCCATCGTCTACCCGGCATCGCACGACGAGGTGTCCACGCTCCTGGAGCTCTGCGGTGAGCAGGCCATCGCGGTCGTACCGTTCGGCGGCGGCACCAGCGTGGTCGGCGGGCTGGACCCCGAGCGCGGCGGATTCACCGCAGTCATCGCGGTGGACCTACGACGGATGTCCGGTCTGGTCTCCCTTGACGAGGAATCCGGAACGGCGGTGCTGCTGCCCGGAACGACAGGGCCCGAGGCCGAAGAGCTGCTTGGCGCCCAGGGCTTTTCGCTCGGACACTTTCCGCAGAGCTACCGGTTCGCGAGCATCGGCGGTTTCGCCGCCACTCGCTCTTCCGGGCAGGCCTCCAGCGGATACGGGCGCTTCGACGCGATGGTGGATGCGGTCCGGATCGCCACACCGCGCGGAGATCTCAATCTGGGCAGGGCGCCCGCCTCGGCGGCCGGCCCGGACCTGCGGCAGCTCTTCCTGGGATCCGAGGGCGCACTCGGCATCATCACCGAGGTGACCGTGCGCGTGCACCGACTCCCCGAGGACACCTGGTACCAGGGTTGGTCCTTCCCCTCCTTCGACGCCGGTGCGCGGGCGCTGCGCACACTCGTGCAGGCCGATGCGGCGCCCACCGTGCTGCGGCTGTCCGACGAAGCCGAAAGCGGGCTGAATCTCGCTCTGGCCAAAGACATCGGCGGCAAGAACCCGGCTCCGGGCGTACTAGCGATCACGACAGTCGAGGGCACGCGCGGGCACGTCGAGGCCCGGTCGGCCGAAGTGGCCGCCGTTCTCACCGCTGCGGGCGGAACCGCGCTCGGCGACGAACCCGCCAAGGCCTGGGATCACGGCCGTTTCGATGCGCCGTATCTGCGCGATGCCCTCATCGATGCGGGCGCTGTGGTGGAGACGTTGGAGACCGCGACCTCGTGGCAAAACCTCGCCACCCTGCGCACGGCGGTCACCTCAGCACTCGCCGAAGCGCTTGGGGCCCAGGGCACCCCGCCGCTGGTGTTGTGCCATATCTCGCATACCTATCGCACGGGCGCCTCACTGTACTTCACCGTGGTGTGCGCGGCCGCCGAGGATCCGATGACCCAGTGGAGCACGGCGAAGAAGGCGGCAGGTGATGCCATCGTCGCCGCGGGTGGCACCATCACGCACCATCACGCCGTCGGACGCGATCATCAACCGTGGCTGGCCGACGAGGTCGGTGAACTCGGCATCGAGATCCTGCAGGCGGTGAAGCGAACCGTCGACCCGCGGGGAATTCTCAACCCCGGCAAGCTGATTCCCGTTAGCGAGTAACGCCGATGACCCACCTCACCGTCCTGACGAATCCGGCCGCAGGCCACACCGCAGCGCAAGCAGCCGAGGCTGCCATCGCACATCTGCGCACGCGCGGGCTGACGGTGACGCACCACGCGGCGTCGTCCGCATCGGAATCGCATGCCCTCGCACAGGAAGCCGCCCGCACCGGCGCCCGCGGAATCGTCGCCGCGGGCGGGGACGGTCTGGTCAGCATCGCGCTACAGGCGGTCGCATCCACCCCGGTGGCGCTCGGCGTGATCCCGATCGGCACCGGAAACGACTGTGCCCGCATGCTGAACATCCCGCTGGGCGACCCCGTTGCCGCCGCCGACGTGATCGCCACCGGCAATACCCAGGTGATCGACGCCGGACGCATTCAATACAACGGAAACACCACGTGGTTCGCCACCGTCGTGGCATCCGGATTCGACTCCTTGGTCAACGATCGCGCCAACCGGATGCGTTGGCCTCGGGGCCGTCGCCGCTATGACATCGCCATGGCGTTGGAGGCCGCGAGGCTGCGGCCACTGCCGTTCCGCATCGAATTGGACGATCAGGTCATCGAGACCGATGTCACCCTGGTCGCGGTCGGCAACGGAACCTCATACGGCGGCGGAATGCGCATCTGCCCCAACGCCATTCTGGACGATGGGCTACTCGACGTGACGGTGGTGGCGGCCGGTGGGCGGCTGCGCCTGCTGCGGCTCTCCCCCACCGTCTACCAGGGCACCCACGTCGACCTGCCCGAGGTGAGCACCTTCCGGTCACGGCGAGTCCGGCTGTCCGCCGACAACATCACCGCGTATGCCGATGGGGATCCGGTGGCACCACTGCCGATCGATATCGATGTGGTTCCCGGCGCCCTGACCGTCTTCGCCTAGCTGGTCTTCTCCGCGATCAGGAATGCGGAGTTCGGGGTCGCGTCGGGCAGATCGGCGGGGATACCCCGACCGTGACGCTCCAACAGGGCGATCGTGGTCTCGCTGGTCACCTGCCATCCGCGGCCGGCCAGGAACTCCCCCGCGTCGGTACGTTCCTCCAGATACCACAGCTCCGCCACATCGGGAATGTCCTGGTCTTGGATATTCTCGGCGGCACGCCGGAACACCTGCCCCCGTTCCCTTTGCCGTGCAAGTGTTTCCGGATCAAAGAAGCCTTCACCGAAGTTCTCCACCGCGACACGACTGCCCGACACACTGAGTGAATCAATCCGCTCGAACAGCAAGTCCTGGGCCGCGGGCGGCAGATACGGCAGCAGGCCCTCAGCGATCCAGGCCACCGGCTCGCCGGCATCCAACCCGCTGGCCGCCAACGCGGCGGGCCAATCGTCGCGCAGGTCCACCGCGACCGGGACATGGCGAACGCGCGCCGTCGCGCCCTGCGCATCCAGGGTGTCGGCCTTGAAGGCGAGCACCGTGGAAAGGTCTAGCTCGAACACCACCGCATCGGCGGGCCAGTCGAGTCGCCACGCGCGTGCGTCGAGACCGGCCGCCAGGATCACCGACTGACGAATACCGGCTCCGGACGCTTCGCGGAAGAAGTCGTCAAAGAACTTGGTGCGGCACGCGACATAGGACCGCATGGCGGCAATGCGCTCGGCCAATCGGGGCTCGGCCTCCAGCAGCGCGGCGGGGGGTTCCCCGTCGAAGCGGTACATGCTCCACACTCCTTCGCCGGCGGCCGCGAGAAAGTGCCCGGCGTAAGGATCACTGATCAACGGGTTCTCGCTGTGTGTCTCCGCGTCACGGGCACTGGCCACCCCCAACGCGGTGCTGCCCACACTCTCCGTGATTTCCCAGCTGTCTCCATCGCTTCGTGCCATGCGTTCCTTTGTACGCCGTATCGCGAAATTTTCGGCGGAAGGTGTCTGATGGGTGGTGCACGGTTCGTCAGACAGGTAGAGAGTGGATCGCAGAGTTCCGCTCACTGATACCGACGGAGGGCTCCACCATGCATTACCTCGCACTGCTTATAGGTCCCCAGCAGGAACGCACACCCGACGAGGCTGCTCAGGAACTGACGGACTACCTGAACTTTCAAGCCAAGGCGGCATCAGCTATCCGCGCAGGCGACGCGCTGTATCCCGAAGCCGACAGCGTCCGAATCACCGGCGGACCCGATGCCCCTGTCATCACCGACGGTCCGTTCGCCGAGGGCGCCGAGGTCGCGAACGGCTACTACGTATTGGAGGCGGACAACCTCGATGACGCCCTTGCCTTGGCACGGGATATCCCGGAGGCCAAGCGCGGCGCCGTAGAAGTGTGGCCGCTGGTCGACTGCTCCCAAGACTTCGGGGGGCAGGGGTCCACGAGTTGGCTCGCACTGCTGCTGGAGCCCGGAGAACGCGCATATGTGCCGGGCAGCCCCGAATGGCAAGCGGTGGCGGCTCAGCATGGGGTATTCGGCGAGAAGGCAAGCGGGCATATCAAGATCGCGGGACCGTTGCATCCCCCGTCCACGGCCACCACGGTCCGAGTGCGCGACGGAGAGACCGTTCTCACCGACGGCCCGTACGTCGAGGGAACCGAGATCGCGAACGGTTTCTACGTACTCGCCACCGATGGCCGCGACCAAGCCATCGAGCTCGCCTCTCTGCTGCCGGCATCCGCGGTGCAACTGCGGCAGCTCACCGGCGTCTCGGGTTTCTAGGCGAACCACATGGTCTTCGCGCACGCGTCACATCCACGATGACCAATCTGGACGGCGTCTTTCGGCGGCAGTGGGGGCCAACGGTCGCTGCCATCGCACGGTGGTCAGGGGACCTCACCGTCGCCGAGGACGCCGTCCAGGAGGCGTGCACCGACGCTGTGCGCACCTGGCCGCGCGACGGCGTACCCGATAATCCGGGCGGGTGGTTGTTGACGGCCGCGCGGAATCGGGCGCGTGATCGGCTACGGCGCGAGACGCTGCGTCCGGGAAAGGAACTGGCCGCCGTGCTCGACGACATCACCGCCCGCACCGACGTCTCCGATCCGCACTCCGTGCCGGACGACGAGCTACGGATGATGTTCACCTGCGCCCATCCTGCCCTGGAGCGAGTGTCGCAGCTGGCCCTCACGCTGCGGCTGGTATCGGGCCTGACGGTGGCCGAGATCGCCCGGGCGCTGCTGCACAGTGAGGCCGCCATAGGTCAGCGGATCACCCGCGCCAAGGCCAAGATTCGTACGGCCAACATTCCGTTGCGGGTGCCGCCCGCCGTGCTATTGCCCGAACGCACTCCGCACGTGCTCAGCTGCATCTATTCGGTGTTCACCGAGGGCTACTGGTCGACGGGCGGACCATCGGCCATTCGCGACGAGTTGTGCGATGAGGGCGTGCGTCTGGCCGGTGAGCTGTGCAAGCTCATGCCACAGGAGCGGGAAGCCAATGCGCTGGCTGCGCTTGTGCTGCTGCATGATTCGCGGCGCCTGCAGCGCATGGATCGCGACGGCGCACTAGTACCCCTCGATGAGCAGGACCGTGCCCGGTGGGATCGCGATCGCATTGCCCGCGGGCTGAGTCAGTTGCGACAAGCTGCGGGATCGACCGGCCCCTACCTGCCGCAGGCGGTGATCGCCGCGCTGCATGCCACGGCTCCAACCTGGGAGGAGACCGATTGGCACGCCATCTGTCAGGCCTACGACCGGCTCGCGATCATGACGCATTCCCCTGTGGTGCTAGTGAATCGGGCGTTGGCGATCGGCCTGCGCGACACCCCCGACGCGGGACTGGCGGCGCTGGAGAAGGTGGCCCACGATCCACGCCTAGCGCGATCGAATCTGGCGGCTACCGTCCGCGCCGATCTGCTTCGGCGTGCCGGCCGACATGCTGAGGCCGCCGACTGGTACCGGACGGCCTTGTCCACCAACGGATCCGATCCGGGACGCGAGTTTCTGCGGCGCCGCATCACCGAATGCGGCGGCTAAGGCAGCGGTGCCGACCACACCAGCCGGGTGCCGCCGGTGTCCATCGCCGACACACTGAACGTGCCCCCCGACTCCGCGGCCCGGTTCGCCAGCCCGCTCAGGCCGCTGCGTGCGACCACGTCCGGCACCCCGATGCCATCGTCCACCACGTCGATCACCAACTCGTCGTCCACGGACACCGTCACCGACAACTCCCGGGCGCGGGCGTGCCTCACCACGTTGCTCACGGCTTCGCGCACCACGGCCTCGGCGTCACCGGACGTGCTGGCGGGTATCACATCCAACGGCCCGCTCATGCGCACAGATACCCGCAGCCCGGTGTCGGCCGTGAGCTCGTTGATGGTGGAACGCAATGTGGCACGCAGGGATTCGTCATTGGTGTGCAGATCAAAGATCGCGGTCCGGATCTCTTGGATCACGTCGTGCAGCTGATCGATGTGGTCGGCGAGGCGAGCCGCCACCGTCGGATCCACGGACCGGCGATGAGTGCTCTGCATCGCCAGGCCGACGGCGAACAGCCGCTGAATGACGTGATCGTGCAGGTCACGGGCGATGCGATCACGATCGGCCAGCACATCCAGTTCATGTTTGGCCAGACGGACCTCGGCTTGCTCCAGCGCCAGCGCCGCCTGCCCCGCGAAGGAGGCCGCCATATCGAGCTGCTCTTCGTCGAAGGCCACCGATCCCACCGTGCGCAGCAGGATCAACACCCCCGCCGTCGCACCCCCTCCTCCGAGCGGAAGTACCAAGGCGGGCCCGAACGCTAAGTCCGTGCCCTCGGCCAGGTTAACCTCGAGCCGGCCCACGTTCCGCGGCTCATGATCGACAAAGGTGCTCCCGGAGGTTGACCCGTCGACGGGGATCACCTTCTCGCACAGTACTTCTGAACCATCACCTTCGCAGACTGCCACCACCAGCTCGGCAGTGTCCTGCTCGTCACCGACGGGCAGCGCGATGAACGCGAAATCTGCCTCCGCGAGCAGTGCCGCACTGGAAGCCACCAGGTGCAGTGCCTTGCCCGGGTCCACCCCACCGAGCAGCTCAGCGGTGATATCCGCGGTGGCACGCTGCCATTGCTCACGACGCCGGGCATGCTGATAGAGGCGGGCGTTCTCGATCGCGATACCGGCCGCCCCCGCCAGCGCCCGCACCACCACCTCATCGTCCTCGGTGAACTCCTGTCCATCGAGCTTCTCGGTGAGATACAGCCGTCCAAATACCTCGCCGCGCACCTGCACGGGCACACCCAGGAAGGTCCGCATGGGCGGGTGATTCGCGGGGAACCCGACCGAGGCCGGGTGTGCCGCGATATCCCGCAGCCGCAGGGGCTTGGCTTCGTCGATCACGACGCCAAGCACACCGTGTCCCGTGGGCAGCGGGCCTATTAGCGCGCGGGTCGCCTCGTCGATACCCTCGTAGACGAACTCCGCCAACTTCTCATCCGATCCCACGACACCGAGTGCACCGTACCGGGCACTAACCAGCTCCGATGCCGCACAGACAATTTCCCGCAGGGTCGCGTCCAGTTCCAGCCCCGAGCTGACAGCCATGACGGCGTCAAGGAGGGCGTCCATACGCCCCCGCGTGCCATCGACAATCTGCTCGATCCGGCCCTGCACCTCCGCGAGCAATTCACGCAGTTGCAAATGGGCCAGCTCCGCCGTCACCCGATTGGGTTGCGCACCAACGTCCTCCACCACAAATCAACTCTCGCACACCCTGACCTGGAGTGACCACGAACCCCGTCAGCCCTGCGGTCCCTGATTCTCACGCGAGAGTTTGGTAGCCAGTACGGCAACCTGTGTCCGACGTTCGAGGTCCAGTTTGGTGAGCAGACGCGAGACATAGTTCTTGACCGTCTTCTCCGCCAAGAACATTCGTTCCGCAATCTGGCGGTTTGTGAGCCCCTCCCCGATCAGTTCCAACAGCGTCCGCTCCTGGGCGGTGAGCCCCGCCAGCGGCGACGGGTTGTCGGCCGCCGCGCGCAACTTGTTCATCAATGCGGCAGCGGCCCGGTTGTCCAGCAGCGAGCGTCCTGCCCCAACGGTGCGGACCGCGGAGATCAGCTCCATTCCCTTGATGTCCTTAATGACGTAGCCTCCGGCACCCGCCATGATCGCGTCGAGCATGGCGTGTTCATCGGTGAACGAGGTGAGCATCAGGCAGTTGAGATTCGGCAACCTGGACCGCAATTCGCGGCACAGCTCAACCCCGTTACCGTCGGGAAGCCGGATGTCCAGCACCGCGATGTCCGGTTGTAGCGCGGGGATACGCGCCATTGCCTCGGCCACCGAGGATGCCTGGCCGATCACCGAGAAGTCTTCTTCCTCCTCCAGCAGATCCGCCAGACCGCGGCGCACCACCTCGTGATCATCCACCAGGAACACAGTGATCATGTCCGTCACCCTTCCGCTTGCCACACCCAGTGTGGCACCCGCGACGGAATCCAGCACCGGCATCACTACAGCCCAACCACGTATTGATCACCGATGTTCTTGTCGCTGTGCGATATCGCGGCCAGCAAGTGACGGGCCGACACGATATCCGGGATGTGCTGCGAATCGTCAGACGCGAGCAACCTGCTGTCGATCAGTGCCGACGCCTGGACCAGCGTTCCGGCGGTCACGCTGCCCTGGAGTGGAATAGAACGTGCCACCATGGCATTCCTTCCCTTCGTACCCCGTTGTTCCACGGTAGGACGGGAAGGATCCGGGCCGCTACGGTCTTTGGTCCCTACTCATGACAAAGCCCCCATTCCTCCCTCGATATGAAGGGGAAATGGGGGCTTGTGCAGATAATGTGCGCGGGAGGCTACTGAGCCTCGATGAAGTTCCGGGTCACGCTCGGGTCGACCTGAATACCCGGGCCCGTCGTGGTGGTGACGACAACCTTCTTCAGGTAGCGCCCCTTCGCCGACGACGGCTTGGCACGCAGGATCTCGTCCAGCACGGCACCGTAGTTCTCCGCCAGCTTCTCGGCATCGAACGAGGCCTTGCCGATGATCAGGTGAAGGTTGGAGTGCTTGTCGACGCGGAAGTTGATCTTGCCGCCCTTGATATCGGTCACGGCCTTGGCCACATCGGGGGTCACCGTGCCGGTCTTGGGGTTCGGCATCAGACCACGCGGTCCCAGGACACGGGCGATACGACCAACCTTGGCCATCTGATCCGGGGTCGCGATGGCGGCGTCGAACTCCAGCCAGCCGCCCTGGATCTTCTCGATCAGGTCGTCGCTGCCGACAACATCGGCACCGGCGGCCGTGGCCGCTTCGGCCTTGTCGCCCACCGCGAAGACGATGACGCGAGCGGTCTTACCGGTACCGTGCGGAAGGTTCACGGTGCCGCGGACCATCTGGTCAGCCTTGCGGGGGTCGACGCCGAGGCGCATCGCGACCTCGACAGTGGCGTCGTACTTCTTGGACGCGGTCTCCTTGGCCAGCTTTGCGGCCTCAAGAGGGGTGTACAGCTTCTCGCGGTCCACCTTCTCGGCGGCCTCGCGATATGCCTTGCTGTTCTTGCTCATTGGTATCCAATCAATCGTTGGGTTGTGGTGTGCGATGAGTCTCTTGGGTGAAGAGCATCAAACGCTGCAGGCCGAAGCGGGCCTTACCACTGGGCGTTTCGTGTCTTATTCGACGGTGATGCCCATCGAGCGCGCGGTGCCGGCAATGATCTTGGCGGCGGCGTCGATGTCGTTGGCGTTGAGGTCTTCCTTCTTCGTCTCGGCGATCTCGCGCACCTGATCCCAGGTCACCTTGGCGACCTTGGTCTTGTGCGGCTCACCGGAACCCTTGGGCACGCCGGCGGCCTTCAACAGCAGCTTGGCGGCGGGAGGGGTCTTGAGCGCGAAGGTGAAGCTGCGATCCTCGTAGACACTGATCTCCACGGGGATGACGTTGCCGCGCTGCGAATCGGTCGCGGCGTTGTACGCCTTGCAGAACTCCATGATGTTGACGCCGTGCTGACCGAGCGCGGGACCGACCGGCGGCGCAGGGTTGGCCTCGCCGGCCTTGATCTGAAGCTTGATCAGCCCGACGACCTTTTTCTTCTTCGGGGCCATGGGGTGTTTCCTTACTTTCCTTCCGTGTTCCGGCCGTTATTCGACCGGAGGTTCTGCGGACCGTCACGCGGTCCGAAGTCTTGTTAGAGCTTCTCCACCTGGGTGAAGTTGAGCTCGACCGGGGTCTCGCGGCCGAAGATGGACACCAGCACCTTGAGGCGCTGCTGTTCGGCGTTGACCTCGCTGATACTGGCCGGCAGCGTCGCGAACGGACCATCGGTAACGGTGACCGACTCGCCGACCTCGAAGTCGACCTCGATGAGCTGACGCTCCAGGCCACCGGTCTCGGCCGCCGCACCTGCGGCCTCGGCCGCTGAACCCTTGGCGGGCTTCTTGGCCGGAGTCTGCGGCAGCAGGAACTTCACCACGTCATCGAGGGACAGCGGCGACGGACGCGACGTCGCGCCGACAAATCCGGTGACACCGGGGGTGTTACGGACCGCGCCCCACGACTCGTCGTTCAGCTCCATCCGGACCAGGATGTAACCGGGCAACACCTTACGGTTGACCTGCTTACGCTGGCCGTTCTTGATCTCGGTGACCTCTTCGGTGGGCACCTCGATCTGGAAGATGTAATCGCCGACGTCCAAGTTCTGCACGCGGGTCTGCAGGTTCGCCTTGACCTTGTTCTCGTATCCGGCGTACGAGTGAACGACGTACCACTCGCCCGGCTCACGACGCAGCTGAGCCTTCAACGTGACGGCCGGGTCGGCATCCTCGTCGGCCTCCGCCTCGGCAGCCGGCACATCCGCGGTCGGCTCCTGCGCCGTCTCCTCGGTCTCGGTGCTCTCATCCACCACGTCAACCGATACAGCGGTATCCGCGGTGTCTTCTGGCTCGCTCGTAGCGTCGCCGTCGAAGGTCGTCACCGTTCGTCCTCTCTCGTCTCTCTACTACCCGAACACCAGCATGACCAGCCGGGCCAGGCCCAGGTCGATCACACCGATCAGGGTCACCATGAACACCAGGAAGACCAGCACCACCGAGGTGTAACTGACCATCTGCTTGCGGTTCGGCCAGATGACCTTGCGCAGCTCGGCAACCACCTGCTTGAGGAACACCCACAGCTGGACGATCGGATTGCGCGACGGCCCCGTCTTGTCCTTCTTGGCGGCCGGCTTTTTGGCCTTCTTCTTCACCTCACCGGTCTCGGAGGCACCTGAATCGGTGAGCTCCGTAGCCGCGATCGAGGCGTCAGCACGGCGGGTCCGCTTACCCGTCGGACGAAGCGGCTTGGTCGAGGTGACGGCCCGGTCGCTGTCGACTCCGGACTCGTCTAGCTCGTCGCTCATGCCCTTCCGTACCTCTCTTACCTTTCGGCGAGTGATCTCGTCGTTCCCTAGTGCATACCCCAGGATGTTGCAGGGGTGACAGGACTTGAACCTGCAACCTGCGGTTTTGGAGACCGCTGCTCTGCCAGTTGAGCTACACCCCTATGGCTGGCATGCCAACCCGGTTGGCCGGGGCCTCACACAACACACGCGCCTCCCGAGTACCCGACAGGCGCGTTGTGGTGGGAAAACCCCGAATCTTGAGTGTACCCCGACGCTATCCCCAGACTGAAATTGCCCGCCGATCAGCACAGACTGGCAACCATGATCTTCAGATGAGCTTGATGTCGGCCATCCGCTCCGAGTCACGACCCATCAGCGTGGTGAACGCCTCCATGACCAGCTCGCCGGCCTGGTTGCGGACGATGTTGCGGGTGGTCACGATGTCCACGCCGAAGGCTTCCTTGTGGGAGTCCACCTGGAAATCGCAGGACAGCTCGTCGCCCTCGGCGATGGGCTTGTGGTAGACGAATTTCTGTTCGGAATGCACGATCTGCATGGTTTCCATGCCGACGTCATAGGTGCGGAAGAATTCCTTCTGCACCAACAGCGCCATCACCGCCGGAAAGGCCAAGGGCGCGATAAGACCGTGATGCCCGAGTTCGGCCGCTGCCTTCGGATCGAGACTGGCCGGGTCTACCGCTTTGACCGACTGCGCGAACTCGCGGATCTTCTCGCGGCCCACCACGTAGGTCCTCGAGTACTTGTGCGTCATTCCGACGATTTCGAAACTGAGCGCCATGATTTACGCCAGCGTCGCAGTCGCGATGGCGCGTCCGAAGATCTTCTTGCCGTTGGTGGTGGCGGTCAGCGCGATGGTCACCGACTTGGTGTCCTGATCGACCGATTTCACACGACCGTTGAAGACGATCTCCGCGCCGACACCGTCATTGGGCACAGTGACGAAACTGGTGAAGCGCACGTTGTATTCGGTAACAGCCGCCGGGTCGCCGATCCACTCGGTGACATAGCCACCACCGAGGCCCATGGTCAGCATGCCGTGCGCGATGGCGCCGTCCTCGAGCCCCACCAGCTTGGCGGTCTCGTCGTCCCAGTGGATCGGGTTGAGGTCGCCGGAGACTCCGGCGTAGTTCACAAGATCCTGCCGGGTCAGCGGAATCATCTTCTCCGGCAGCTGGTCTCCCACGTTGACCGAACCGAACTCACGCAGTGCCATCAGTTGAACCCGCCTTCTTCTCCGTCTTCTGCAGTGCGCCCGGCAAGAGTCGTGATCAGCTCCTGCACCAGCTCACCCTTGTCATTGGTGATGAGGCTCTTGGTGACGATGATGTCGGCACCAAACGAGCGTCGGATCGAGTCGAGGTACACATCGCAATACAGCTTGTCGCCAGCCGTGATCGGACGCAGGAGTTTGAGTTCCTGGTCAACCTGGACGATCTTCTCGTCCTTGATCCCGATGTTTGCGTTCTCAAAAAAGGCTGCCTGAGCGGTGTATCCGAAGATGCAGAGGAAGGTCGGCGGAGCGACCAGTGAACCGTAGCCGAGAGACGCAGCACTGGCCTCTTCGTGATGGGCGAGGTGCTCGCTCTTCACAGCTTCGGCGTGCTCGCGAATCTTCTCCCGCTCGACCACGTAGTGGTCGGGGTATCGGTAGTGCGTTCCGACGAGATCTTGCGATAAAGCCACGGGGCGGAACCTACCTACTGATGTTGACCGATACCAAGTAAGGCTTGCCTATTCGTGTCGCGTTCAGACGACACGGGAAGGCCAAGGAGAAGCGCGATCAGCGCGACTCTTTGTGAGGCTGATGCGATCCGCAGTTCGGGCAGAACTTCTTCAGTTCCAGCCGGTCAGGGTCGTTGCGCCGGTTCTTCTTGGTGATGTAGTTACGGTGCTTGCACGTCTCACAAGCCAAGGTGACCTTGGGCCGGACGTCTGTGCTGGAGGCCACTGCAGTTGCCCTCTTTCGTTCGTTGACTATGTACGGGTGGTAGCGGTGGGGAGGCTCGATCTCCCGACCTCACGATTATGAGTCGTGCGCTCTAACCAGCTGAGCTACACCGCCCCGCAGACAGAGCCGGCGTTTCCGCCTTCCGTCCACCGAGCCCCCTAACGGAATCGAACCGTTGACCTTTTCCTTACCATGGAAACGCTCTACCGACTGAGCTAAGGGGGCATAAAGCCCTCACGAGGGTACCCGGTGACGTCGGCGGATCCAAAACCGCTCTACCGGGAGGCAGACCCCTCCGCTTTCAGTCACGTATCACCCCTGCGGAAGACGCTCATGCGGGTATCCGGTGGTCATGAGTGAACCAGGTCTGATCATCGCGGGCGGCGGCCCGGCAGGTGCGGCGGCGGAAGCATTCCGTGAGCACCATGAGGGCGCATCGGTACGGACTCACGTGTCGTCACGGGCTCCGCGATGAGCACCTCCGCGAGCGGTGTCTACGCCGCCGGTGATATCGCCCGGCATGGCAGTTGCATGGTTTTCCGCCGCGGTCACCGGGCGAAATAAGATGTGGCATCAGGCTTTTGAGTGGGTGCCCCGGCACTCAATGGTTTCGCAGCATGTCAATCAGCCCACTCTTGGCCAGCCGTGAGTACCCCGACATGCCAAGCTCCTTGGCACGCTTGCGGAGTTCAGCCACCGTCCAGTCATCGTAGGAACCCGACTTGCCGCCCTCACGTCCCACCGCGGAGCTCCCGCGGGCGGCGACCGCATTGGAGATCCGTGCCGCCTTCTCCTGGGAATCGCCCTGTTTACGCAGATCCTTGTACATCTTCTCGTTCTTGATCGACGAGTTCGGCACGACAATCACCTCCGTAGTAGAACGATGTCCAGTAGGAATTCCCACTGGCGTGACGCCTCAAACATCCGCCTACCTGCACTCCTCCGATTCGCGGAGAAGACAAAAGGCCCTCAGGGGCTCGCCCGAGGTGCCAAGCCAGCGGCCCGCCCCCTCTCCGGGGACGGGCCGCTGTCGATCGGTAGCTACCGTTGCGCTTGCGCTTGCGCTTCTTGGCGCGCCTCATTGACGTCCGCGGCCTTACGCGCGGCTTCGGCCTCGGCTTCCTTCTTCGCAGCCTCACGCTGCGAATCGGCCTTGTCCTGCTGCGCCTGGCCTTCACGCTTGAGGTCGTCACGGCCCGTTACCGCGCCAGCGACTTCCTTGAACTTGCCCTTTACGCCCTCAACGACGCCCTCGATACCTTCTTCGGGACCACTCTTGTCAGACATACGTTTCCTTTCCTCTTTGCAACCACGTATGCACGCGGCAGACGGTGTTCACCGTCCCTACCTACGGACTTCCCGTACCCAGTGCCCTTAAACCGCAAGGGAAGTAACCTTCAACACATGCGGCGAGCGCCTGCCACACAGACCACACCCCATCAGGTGACGAGAGCCTTCTTCTTGGCCTGAGCCGCGGCCTTCTTCTCCGTGCTCGCATCCCCACCGGCCAGCTGACCGCCGGAATTCTCCAGGTGCGCACGAACGAACCACTGGAATTTCTCGAGTTCGCCGGCGTGGCCGATCAGCAAGTCCTGAGATACAAGGTCGAGATCGTCGAGTGTCTCGATCGCCTTGCGGGTGTCCTCGATCACGCCGTCGTACACCAAGTTCAGCGCCGCCAAATGAGCCTGCACCGTGTCACGGCTGACCGAATAGTCGTCCCACGTACGGTCTTTCAGGATGGCGCCGGGGGTTCCTTGCGGCGACCGGCCCAATGCGGCGATACGCTCGGCGACTTCGTCGGCGTAACCACGTACCAACTCAACCTGTGGGTCGAGCATCTCGTGCACTCCAATAAAGTTGGGGCCTACGACATTCCAGTGCACATGTTTCAGGGTGAGGTGCAGGTCGTTGTAGGTACTGAGCTGTGTTTGCAGCAGATCGGCGATCTTTCTGCCCTGCGCATCGGAGAGCCCAGGGATAGTGAACGTGGTCATCATCAGCTCCTTCGCTATGTAGCGTCAGAACAGGACTACCCACCGGATGCCCGAGCCAAACAGGTCTTCTTCCGAGCTTTCTTATCGATCACCGTGATCCGCGCCCGGCACCCCGGTGGCCACGGCGACCGACGGCAGGAGACCAACGACGAACACGTCGATGGCGACATCGTCGTCACGGTAACGCGCGGCCTGATGCAATCCGGCCGTCGCACCAATCAGCCGGTTCGCCTCATCGCCCGTCAACGGATAATCGTCCACCGGATGACGCCAATGCGCGGCGAGGATCGTCGTTCCTTCGCGCATCCGCCCAAGCTCACGGTCCAGCACGTCGCGCAACAGGACGGCGTCAAGATAGTAGGCCACCTCCGACAGCACTACTAGATCGAAATCTTCTGCAGGCCAATCCGAATCCAACGACTGCCGATGAAAACTCACCCGGGCCGAGTGTCCACACCGAGCGATGCGCGCATGCGCGGAATCGAGCGCCGAGCCCACAAGATCGATGGCAGTGACCCGTTCGCAGCGCGCCGCCAACTGCTCGGTGAGTATCCCCACGGAGCAGCCGGGCTCGAAGACATGGCGATAGCGCGGCTTGGGCAGCATCGCCATCGTGATGGCGTACTTCCTCTGTTCATACCAGCGCTGTGCGAGTTGCCACGGATCGTCAGATATGGCGTACATCTCGTGGAAGAAGTCGTCCGGTACACGCCCCATCAGCGGAACACCGCCTCGCCAAGGACCAGGAGCCGGTTCACTACGTGCGGCGGCAGTATCGCCTCCGCATCCGGTCCCCGAGGGCATAGCTGCGTCTGGAACGCATCGGTGGCCTGCTGTTTTAGACCGAACGAGGCGTGGTCGCGGGGTACCGTGCACATCCGGTGCCAGGGCACCTCGTTGTCGTCCGGCACGGCCCAATGCCACATCCACACCGGGTACTCCAGCAGCACCGCACCGGTGCGAGTTGCCGCGGCGGCGGACGCGCGGCCAACAGCCTCGTGGTCCGGGTGTCCGTCGCCACGCCACGTCGCCGCACACCACACCCCGGGCCGTGCGGCATCGAGAATCTCGACGAGACGGCCGCTCATTTCCTCTTCACACTCGGCGAGCGCTCCGTCGGCCAGACCGAGCCTGACAGGCGGATCGAGCCCAAGAATATCTGTAGCACAGAGTAATTCAGCATGACGATCTCGCTCCAGCCAGCGGCGCTCCCTCGACGACAAGCCCGGGTACGCGCCCCCACCATCGCTCACTGACACGACGACGACATCGACTCCCCGTGCGTGCAGCCGCGATGCCGCAGAACCGAACCCCAACGTCTCGTCGTCGGGATGCGGCGCGACCAGGACCAGGGACGGGCACTCGTCGAGATCTAGGCGCGGAAATTCACGCGGCCACGCCAGCCACTCGTCAATAGACGTACCGCCGGCCGAAATTGGGCGTTCGGCGAGTCGCCCGCAGTTTCCGGCGCTGGCGACACTCATCCGGCCGCGGCTCTCCCCAAGGCCGCGAGATCACGCTCGGCATGGCTCTGCCGCACGTACATGGTCAGATCGGCGACGTGCTGGGCGTGTCTGGCGTCGAGTGCCAGTGGCCCGGGCCCCAACGCCCGGCCGGTGCGCACGATCGCCTCGTCTACAGCGTGCTCCACTACAGCTCTGACACGGCGCGCCAGGAGTTCGGTGTGGTCGCTACGAGGTTCGGCGTCTACATAGGCGGCGGCCGTCAGGAGAATGGACTCGGCCGCGGCAAGCGCCGCATCCACCGCACCGAGGTGAGCGTGTGCGTGGGGGTCACCGGAAGAGCCTTGATGATCCTCGGCGACGGCTCGATAGAGGGGCTCGGCCGCGCCGCGGGCCCCGCCAAGCCAGCAGGCCGCCACGCCCATGGCGCCGTGCCAGAAGCCCGGCCGGTCCAGGTACTGCCCAGGGCCCCCAACGGGTACGCCGATTGCGCCACTCAATTGCACGGAGCGCGTGTCACTTTCTCGCATTCCGGCGTTCTGCCAAATCTGCGGTAGCGCGGTCGCCTCCGGCTGGCTCATGTCAACGGCGTAGAGCCCCCGCGTGTTGTCCTCTCCTCTGGCAGTGATGAGCGCATGGGTGCAAGAACCGGCACCCGAACACCATGCCTTCGTCCCATCCAGCACGCCGACACCGTCCCTCTGCACGACGGTGACCATCGTGTTCGGCGCTTCTGCCGCCCACACGCCCCACAGCTGTGCCGGGCCGGGAGCAGGGCCGTCGAGTTCGCACAGAATCGCCACGGCATCGCAGTGCGCTTCGGCAAGCCGTCCCGCGGTCACGTCGTGTTGCGTCAGCGCGGCAAGCTTCCACCATCGCGCGGCGGTATGTCCCGCTCCCGGCATCGGAAGTGCCAGCTCACCGGCGTGCAGCCACCGTCGCACGAGATCGGCCGTCATCCCACACCCTCGCGGCGTGAGAAGGACCTCAGATACGCCGCAAATCCCTCGGGGGCTCTTCCGACGCGACGGGCCGACGTCTCGACCGATAGCCCGTCATCGCGATGGATTCGGTAGCTCCGTTGTTCGAACCGCTGGGCGAGATCGACATCCTCTCCGCTGCCGATCGCAGCGAATCCGCCTTCTTTCCAGTACTTGTCGGCACGAAATCCCATGTTCGCACCATGAACATGGCCATGCCCGTCGGGCTTGCGCTTCGCGCGGTATCTACTGAGGTAGCGGCGTACCGCACCTGCCGGGGTCTGCTGCCAGTTCTCCACGCGAACCACGCCAAGCACCATGTCGGCTCCCGAATCTGTCTGGCGTACCAGCCAATCGGCGTCAACCCGGCTGTCTGCGTCGGTGGTGGCGTACCACACACGATGCTGTGCCGAGGCCGCCACTGCGCACACCGTCTGCGAATAGGCAAACCCGGCCGCTCTGGCCGCACCGACATTGCGGGCTTCGACCTCGATAAAGTGCACATCGGAGCCGAACTTCCCCGCCAATCGAATGCTTTCGTCATCGCAGTCGTCCAGAACGACGACGATCAGGGTCGGCGCTGCGAAGCATGCGGCCGCAGTCACCAGCGCGTTGAGGCTTCGCGGCAGATTGGCGGCTTCATTGTGTGCAGGCACCACCACGACCGCCCGGTCGTATGCGATGGCGCGGTACGGCTCGTCACCGAGATCCCGGCGACCCAGCGGAACGGTTACCGACATGGCCGGCTTTGAAATGCAATGACGGACATCACTTCTCCTCGCAAGCTGAATCGGCCAGCGCATTCTGGGCCTCACCGTTCCGGACGTCTCATCGCGGGTGTACCCGTTCTGACGCGGTTCATGCATGGCAGCGCCGCGCGCCTGCCCACACAACGAAATACCCGGTCAGTGCATAAACAAGCGCAAATCCGGTTATCTCACGCCGAGGTACCGTCGAACGAGGGAGCAGTGATGGCCCGCCAGCTCTACCGGGGGTGGCAGGGCACCGGAGCGTACAGCGCCCGCCTGCACAATTCCTCAGCCTCGGCGGTCGACCGGTCCAGCGGCAGCCGTGTATCGATGACGTGCGCCTCGCCCCACCCGTTGTCCAATCCTACGAATTCGGCACCCAACGCGGCCGCGATATCGCCGCCGGCGTCCGACGCTCCGTCGTGACGGGTCGCCACCCGATGTTGTGCGGTGACCAGCGGCGCCGCGCACAGGAACTCCACCATCGGCGCCCCCGCCTCATAGGCCAGCTGATGTGCGCGCAGCCGATGCCGTGGATTACGCCATGTTCCGTCCAGGATGACGGTGTGGCCGCCCGCCAGGCACAGTCGCGCACGGCGCAGGACGGCGTCGTACACCACGCCCACGTTCTCCGGTGAGTACAACCCGGCGTCGAGCACGCCTTTCCCTCCGGATATCACCCCCAGCCGATGCAGCTGGTGACGCACATCGTCCGTTGAAATTATCTGAGCACCAATATCTTCCGATATCCGGCGAGCCAACGTGCTCTTTCCCGCACCTGGCCCACCGCCGACCAGCACGAGCCGCACGGTCGCGGCCCCCAGGTGGTGCAGCGCCATCGCCACATGCTTGGTGGCCCGGGAAGAGGCGGCCCGCTGCCCCTGGGTGAACCGAATGCAGTCCACCTTGGCGCGCGCCAATGCGCGGTAGGCGATGTAGAAGTGCCGCAGCGGTTCCGGCGCTGGATCCGCCGACAACTCTACGTAGCGATTCATGAAGTAGTGGCCGAGATCCCGCCGCCCCAGGAACTCCAGATCCATGGCCAGGAACGCCGCGTCGTCGAGTCCGTCCACGTGTCGCAGCCGGTCGTCGAATTCCAGGCAGTCCAGCAGCACCGGCCCGTCGGGCAGGCAGAAGATGTCGCTCGCCATGAGATCTCCATGCCCGTCGACGATCCTCCTGTCGACGACGCGCTGGGCGAACAGCACCGCCCGACCGGAAATGAACTGCGTCGCAAGTGTCCGGACCAGGCGCACATCATCTGTGGGGAGCACCGTCCCCGCGTACTTCTCCAAGGATGCCAAGGTGTCGTCCCACCGATCGACGACGGCGTCAAGAGAGCCGGCCTCGTCGATCGACGGACTGCGATCCGCCCGCGTATGGAATGCCGCCAGCACCTCCGCGATCGCGTCCAGATGCGCCGTGGTGACCCGGCCGCTCTTGGACAGCGCCGACAGCCGCGCAGAGTCCGGATAACGCCGCATCACCACGACGGGCTCACCGGGTCCGCCGTCGGGATCGGCGAGATGCGAGACGCCGATGTAGCTGTCGCCAGAGATGCGGCTGTTGAGTGCGACTTCTCGGGCACAAGCCCTTTCGCGAAGTTCCGGGGTGCTGAAGTCCAGGAAGTTGGTGGTGACGGGCTTTTTGAGCTTGTATGCCCGGCCTCCGACCAAAATGACAATTCCGGTGTGGGTTTCCCGGATCTCCGCACCGACGGACGTGGGACTGACGGTTGATCGTGATGCGCGCATGGGTCCATCGTCGCCGCGCGTGCGATCCGGATATCCAGCCATGGGCCCTCGATCCGTGGGGTCGGAAGTCACCAGTTCCTCCGTCGACAGGCTCGCTGAGTCTTCGGCACGTCAGGTACTTCGGGCTCAGTCCCGGTGACCAAGTGCCCTGTCCGCGTCCGGGTACCTCACCAAGAGTCGAGACCACCACCAGCCGGGTGGAGCCGATATGCCCAAGACCATGGTTCACGTCGACGTCAACCAGACCGCGATCCAGTCCCGCCGGGCTGCCGCAGCGCACGCCCCCTCCGCGAGATCGGTACGACCCGAAAGCCGGTGATGGTCCAGGTCGACATCCCGCTGGTAGTGGCGGTCGACGAGTCCCACGAGTCCGTCGCCCCGCTGGAGCTGGCCGCGCACGGGGCACCGTTGCGCGAAGCGCCCACGCGGCGCATGTGCAGGAATTGGTCGGCCAGAATGGGTACGGCGTGCCGGGCAGGACGCATTTCGGTACTCGTTGCCGCGCGGCAGCGGCTGCAGTAGGCACCACCCCCGCGTGGCGCCCACCGCGCGCATCACTCCCCGTTTGGGGTACCTCGCTACTCGCGTCATCGAGACCGCGCCAGATCAGGATTCTGTGTATCGCTTTTACACAACGGAACCGAAACTGCACGGCCCTTGCCGGGAGGAGTAGAAATGATTGCGCTAACGGCCCCACACAGCGTCTCGCCCGACGTCAACCTGCTCATCCTGGTTGAGGCCGGTCCTGCTCATGACCTTCGTGACCATCCAGGTGGAATCAATTCAGCTACACCGATTTTCGAGGCTGTTCGAGTCGCCGGGCACACCGTTGCACCCCTTCACGCCAATGCGGCGGGCGTGCCACCCGAGCTTCGTTCCATCTTCGTCGTCACGGCACCCGCCGGCCCCGAATTCGATCAGCTCGCCGAGCACCTGCGGACGCTCCCCGGTGTTGCGGCCACCTACCTGGAATCCATCGACGTTCGCCCTCAGCCTGCCCGCGTCAGCCCCATCCCGGTGACGAACAGCGGTCGGCGTCGGGCCGCAATCCACCGCGTCAACCGTGCCGGCCTCGAAGCTCTGCACGCGCGCAGGCTAGCCGGTTAGTACCGACAGGGAAGGGGCCGCGCGATGTGCGTCCGCCCCTCCGGCTCCACGACCATGACTCCGGGGATATCCACCAGTGCAGCGGCATTCGCGATATCGCCCCCAACGAACGAAGTAGCCCGCTACTCGTGTGGGTGACCGCCCTCCGGGCCTACGGTTCGAGAAGACCCATCACCCGAAGGAGCCGATCATGACAACGCTTGAACGACAAGCAATCCGGCAGCCGTCACCCACACCCACGACCAAGGTCGCCGCCAGCGGCACCGCCGGCGCGATCTCGGTTGTCCTGGTCTTCATCCTCGGCAAGTTCAATGTCGAGATACCCGGAGACGTCGGATCGGCCATCACCGTCCTCTTCTCCGTCGCATCCGGCTACTTGGTGCATGAGCGCATCGTTCTTCGGCAACCAGCATCAGAAGGCACCGCGGACGATTGACACGCA
Organism: Mycobacteroides salmoniphilum; assembly: GCF_004924335.1. Taxonomy (NCBI): domain Bacteria; kingdom Bacillati; phylum Actinomycetota; class Actinomycetes; order Mycobacteriales; family Mycobacteriaceae; genus Mycobacteroides; species Mycobacteroides salmoniphilum. The sequence continues at coordinate 3,726,110 of NZ_CP024633.1, forward strand.
GCGGATCGCGTGCGGATCGCCTATTCGTGCGGGTTGGCTAGATCGCTCCACACAATCTTGGCGAGCTGATCGCGATCTGCCACATCGAGTTTGATACATGCACGGTAGATGTGGCCTTCGATGGTCCGCACCGACAGCGTGAGACGCTCGGCGATCTCCCGGTTGCACAGTCCCTCCCCGATGAGCGCCGCGATTTCACGCTCACGCGCTGTGACAGGCAGCGGACGGGCGGCGGCCCGGATCGCGGGTGTGGCCGCACCACCGCATTGGCCTGCGATCCGCAGTGCGCGCGCGGCAGACTCGGCGCTCTTGCTCCTATCCCCATCACGACCGCGCAACGCCACCGCCTGTGCCGCGGCATCTGCCGCCGAAAGCAACAGGCCCGCATTCTCGAACTCTTCACTCACCGCATCCAATGCCGTGGCATCCGAATTACCCACCGCGACCGCATGCCGGGCATATAGCCCCACCAATGGGCCATGAACCCGCGGTACCAGTGATCCGAGGCGGCGCCCCACAGTCCGGTCACCGAAACGTGCCGCATGGTGCAGGGCCTCGGCCTCCACCGCGTACTGACCGGCGGTGTGTGCGGCGTCGGCCGCGCGCCGGGCGGCGTCCACCGCCGAGCGATCCGCACCACGCGCTGCGGCGAGCCATGATTTCGCGATCAACAGCTGGGGGTCGTGCAACGCGACGAACTGCCCCGAGTGTTCCCCCGACTCGGTCAACACGCGCTCGGCATCTTCGACCTTTCCGAGTGCTGCGTAGGCTCGGGCGAGCAGAAGCCGCGCGGGCAGCTGCCACGGCAGCGGCCTTTCGGCATTGAGCGCGGCCAGAGCCTGCTCGATCGACGATATCGCCGTCGGGAAGGCGCCCCGGTGCACGGCCACCAGCCCGGCCATGATGCGCGCTATCGCCCATGCGAGAAACTGTCCAGCAGAGGAGAATTCGGTGTACTCGGCAACACGGCGGTCGGCCAGCCGGAGCTGCCCGGTGTAGACGAGGGCCAGCACGTCGCAGTAACGGACCATCACCGCGATCATGCCGTCGGTAGACCGTTTCTGGGCGCGGCACCTCGCCGCGATCGGCTCGAACTCGTCACCGCGCCCAGCGACGGGCAGCGCGAGCCCAATACCGAATGCCGCGAATTCCACTGCCTGCCGGGGAGCCTCCGGATCCGACAGCACCAGGGTCGCAGCCGCGAGCCCCTCATCGAACTGGTTCTCGTGCACGGCCAAGGCCGCCCCCGTCGCGTCGACGACCAGTTTCAGGGCGGGATGCCGCACCCGTTCACGGAGCAGTGCCATCAGCTCGTGCGCACGCTGGACATCGCCCATCGACCAGAACGCGATGGACACCAGCGGAAGACCCCAGAGGACCAGCGAGAGCTCGTCGAGCTGGTCCGGATCAAACTCCGCCAGCGCCTGCTCGGCTTCCTCGGGCCGGCCCTGCCACAGCAGCGCGCGGGAAAGAACCTCGGCCGCACGTAGTCCTCCGTCACGTTCCACCGCGCACCGCGCCAGGTGCTCCCCGACGGGCAGGTTGGACAGATACACCGCGTCTTTCGCGGCGGAGACCAAGAGGGCGGGGTCGGTGGCCTCGTCGCTGTCGACCGAGAGCTGCGCCAGCCGGATGCGCTTGGCGGCCGAGCCGATATCGCGCTCCCGCAGCGCCCGCACGAGCTGGCCTCGCAGACGTCGGGCCGACGCGGTTCCCACTCGGCGCCGGACCACCTCACCCAACATCGGATGGCTGAACCGCACATTGATCCGCCGGCCGTCGGCCTCGACCCGGACAAAGCCGGTGAGCTCCGCGCCGTCCAGGGCGTCGCCCCCGGCGATCTCACACAGCGTGTCGAGATCAAGCGGTTCACACAAGGACAGCAGCTTCAGCACGTTGAGCACATCGCCGTCCAACTGCTCGAGCCGATCTCCGAGCAGTGCGGCCAACCCCGACGGAACCACCGTGTTACCGCGCAGCTGCCACACCCCGTGCACAGCGGTCAGGGATCCAGCCTCGACAGCCCCTTCCACCAGATGCCGAAGGAACAGCGGATTACCACCGGAGGACTCCCACATCACGTCGGCGCTGAGCCCTTCGAGCGCGCCGCCGAGCACCGACTCGACGAGGCCGACGCTCTGCTCCTTGGTGAACGCCTCGAGCTCGAACCGGCGCAAGTAGTCGTCTTTCCACAATGCGGTGACCGCATCCGGAACGGGCTCGCCGCTACGCACGGTAGCCACCAGCCGGCACGCATGGCCGACGGCGATCTGATGTAGCAATGTCGCCGAGAGATCGTCCAGCAGATGAGCGTCGTCGATTCCGATAATCGGATGTGGCGTTGCGACAATAGATTCCCGCGCCGCCGCGATGAGTGCGGCCGGATCACGCGATCCGGTCGTCTGGATCCAGTGAGCGAACACGCCCAGCGGAATGCTCCGCGACGACTCGGTGCACGCCACCCAGCGAACCTGGCATTCCAACGAGTCGGTGACCGTGCGCGCGAGGGTCGTCTTGCCGACCCCGGCGGAGCCGACCAACACCACCCCACACGACACATCGTCCGCCAGCGTTGAGCGGACGGCCTCGAATTCGGTTGGGCGGTCGAGCAACTGCCAGCTCCCCGACATGGAAACTGAGTCTAGATCGCGATACCGGTTTGCGTGGGCCAGTCCGCCGGACGACTTCTCCTGCGCGGCGGGTTTGGTGATCGTAGGTGTCATCGCAACCCTCTCAGTCCGGCAGATCCTCGACCCCGGCCGGCTCCATCCGCGACACCCCGTTCTTCTCATGCCGAAAGTTGCTGGATGCCTCGTAGACTCGGAGTTTCAGCCGATTGATCGACCCCAGTGGGCGATGCGCCGCCAGGGCGCGCCAGGAGTTGAAGGACAGCACATCGTCGCCAAATACCTGCCGCTCGGCACTGTATGAATCTTGCACGGGGAAGACGATTTTGGCGATTGCCCGGTGTGGCGAGTCCGCCTCCGGCCACGCGACAGTGGCGTCCTCGAGTGGCATGGTCTTGGCATCGGTGCACAGCTGCGCTCGCAGTTCGTACTCAGCGCTGTTGTGCCGGAAGAACTCTGCGACCAAATGGCGGAGCTCGTCGTCGGCGATAGGCTCCGGCAGGAGCACCCCCTCAAGGTCCCGTACCGACGATGACAGGGGTACATAGCTGAGCTTGGCCACATACTCTCCGTACCGTAGCGGCGCCGAGGAATAGAAGGTGTCACCAAGGATGTGCGTGTTGGGGCGCACGAACACGGCCACCGATTCCGGTAGTGAGAGTCCCACGCGTGGAAGAAATTTCGCTACGCCACCGAGAAGGTTGCTACCCAGCCTGAGCGCGGTGTCCGGCAGGCGCGCTAGCAACCATGCGGTCGGCATTCCCCGCCGAAGATATGCCTTGGCGCCCGCGAAGAGGAACTCGCGATGGGTGACCAGGACGAAATCCTGGGTGGTGGCCTCGTCATCCGGGAGAGTACGTGCACCGGCGACGCCCAGGACCTTGATACCCAGGCCCCGCACGCCCCGGATCCGGTCGCTGCGCAGCAGGCCGGAGGTCGTAGACAACCTTGAGATGACCGGGTATCTACCGGGAGTCGCGAACATGCCCTGGCGCAGGTGCGGCGGTAAGTCGGGATAGACGGTCAGCTCGCCGCGCAAGATGCCGTGACTCTTCGCGTGTGCGTCGCGGACGGCATGCCGATACTTCCGGAAGGCCCGTTCGTTGTTCGTGTGCAATACCTTGATGATCTTGTCGATGGCCTCCTCCTCGCCGGGCGGAGCCACATTCATGTCCTCGTCGTACCGAAGGTAGGTATGCGTCGCATCGAGTGGTCGCTCCGTTGTGCCCATTGCGGTCCAGTCCTCCCGTATTAGTGGTCCGAGACTGTCGATATCCGTCGGACACGGTGACTTGGTCAGTGTCGTGAAGGCCGGCGGGGAGCGCACGAGTACACGACTACTCAATCCTGCGCCGCGACCGGGATCGATGCGGGTGAAATGACGAGGTATTCCCGGCGCTATCGCAAATCCGAATTTCATGGGACCGAGTAGTTCAATACTCACGCTCCAGACCACCGGATTTGTCAGCATTAGCGGTATGCCGAAAAAGGACAGACCCGCCACTTCGGCCACCACTCTGGCGTCGTGGCTCGCGACACGAATCGATCGATCGATCGGATGGTCCCGGCTGCCGCCGACGTTCGGTATCGCAGTACTCATCGGGCTACGCAACGCATTACGGGCCGACAATCTGTTCGACACGGGACGAGCACCCGGCGGATCACCGCCGCCGGAGAATGCCGGCTACCGCACCGCCCGAACATTGGATGGCACCTACAACAATCTCGATCACCCGCTCATGGGTTCGGTGGGAAGCCGATTCGGACGCAACGCACCACTGGCACAGACCTTCCCGGAACCTCCCGGGCAACTCCTGGACCCGAATCCCCGGCTGATCAGCCGCAGACTGCTGACCCGTGACCAGTTCATCCCGGCGACAACGCTGAACGTGCTGGCGGCGGCGTGGATCCAGTTCGAGGTCCACGACTGGTTCAGTCATAACACCGCCGAGTCCGAGCCCTGGGCCTTGCCGCTCGATGAGGACGATCCGTGGCCGCAGCGCCCGATGCAGATACGCCGTACCGCACCCGATCCCTGTCCCGACGCCTCAGGTCCCCCGACATTCGTCACCCAGGACACCCATTGGTGGGACGGATCGCAGGTCTACGGTGGCACCCGGGCCATCGCCGATGCGCTGCGCTCCCGGACCGGGGGCACGCTGCGGCTCGACCGGCTCGGTCTGCCGCCGGCCGATGTCGAAGAGCTGGCCAGCGCATCGGAGACAACCGCCAACTTCTGGGTTGGTCTGGCCGTCCTGCATTCGCTGTTCATGCGGGAGCACAATGCGATCTGCGCGCATCTGGCCGCCAGCCATCCGGGAATGTCGGATCAAGAGCTGTACGACAAGGCCCGCCTGGTCAACACCGCACTGATGGCGAAAATCCATACGATCGACTGGACCCCCGCGATCATTGGGCACCCCACCACAGTGTTCGCGATGCACACAAACTGGTCCGGCATTCTCGGTGAACGCTTGAGCAAGCTGTTTCGCCGTCAGCCCCACAATGCTCTGCTGCGCGGCATTCCGGGCTCACCGACGAGTTTGCATCACGTGCCCTATTCGCTGACCGAAGAGTTTGTCGCGGTGTACCGGATGCACCCGCTCATCCCCGATCATTTCGTGCTCCGGTCGGCATCCGACGACTCCGTGATCGCCGAGCAGGAGTTGCCCGATCTCGCCGTTCAACATGTCCGGACCCGGTTCAGTGAGACCTCGATAGAGAACATCATCTATTCGTTCGGCCGTGCCAATCCGGGCGCACTGACCCTGCATAACTTCCCGCGCCATCTGCAGCGTCTGGAGCGACCGGACGGGTCGATTCTGGACCTCGCGGCCATCGACGTGCTTCGGGTCCGTGAGCGGGGCGTCCCCCGCTATAACCAGTTCCGGCGGATGTTGCGGCTGCGGCCGGTGTCGTCCTTCGCGGAACTCACCGACGACCCGGTGGTCGCCCGGGAACTCGCGGCAATCTATGGCGACGTGGATCGGGTAGACCTGATGGTCGGTCTGTACGCAGAGCCCAAACCGAAAGGATTTGGGTTCAGCGACACAGCTTTTCGGATATTTGTGCTGATGGCATCCCGACGGTTGGAGAGCGACAGATTCTTCACATCCGATTTCCGGCCCGAGATCTACACCCCGGAAGGCATTGCGTGGGTCAGGGATAACTCGATGCGCTCGGTCCTGCTCCGGCACTTCCCGTCCCTGCAGTCCGCGCTGACCGGTGTCGCCAACCCCTTTGCACCGTGGACGCCCGTGTGGGCCAACGAGCCGACCGAGTAGTCGAATACTCATGACCGGCAAGGGCCTTTGGGTCCACAATCATCAGATGAGCCCTACTGGATTCATGCCTGCGGTGTGCGGTGACTAGCGCAGTGCCGCGCGGTCCCAAGCGGCCCTCGGTCATCAGCCCGATGGTGCTCGCCGATCCGCAGACGGCACCGCCCGGCGAGGCCAAGGCATTGGTCACCGACAATGACGACCGCAGGATGATGCTGATCGAGCTTCTCGTCGGCGCCGGTGTCGACCCCGACGATGTGCGGGATCAATTCCTGCACATGTTCCACCGGGTCCTGCGCGACGAGCCGCCCGCGCCAACGCCTGTCGGCCGCCACTATGTGCGGTGCATGCTCACCCCCGACGAGATCCAGCGCCTGGTCCGTGGGGGCGCCAAGTCCTCAAGCGCTAAAAGCGCCCAACAAGCACTGCAGCTGATCCGGCGGGTGTGGCCCGACCTGGTGGTCGAGGCGCATCTGGACCGCTCGCTCACGACGATAAAGGCAGACGCGGCGATCCGTACCTATGGCTCCGGGGGCACCGGCGTCGTATGGGCGGTGCTGGATTCGGGAATCGATGCCGAGCACCCGCATTTCGCCGCCAACGGCACCCTCACCGCAGACTCCGTGAGGCCTCTACACAAGGACTTCACGCTTTCTCCCGAAGCGTCCAAGGGCCCACTCGTCGATGTGTATGGACACGGCACCCACGTGGCCGGCATCATCGCGGGCGAATCACCCACCGACCCAAAACTCATCCGGATCGCCTCTACCCAGCCGACCGCCGAGGGACTGCCGGAATGGGTTCCGCGGATGCTGGCACAGGGGTCGCGGCTGTCCGGGGTGGCGCCGCACGCCAACCTGGTGAGCCTCAAGGTCCTCGACGACGATGGCAAGACTCTGTCGAGCGTGCTCATCGACGCCCTCAACTACGTACGGGAGATCAACAGCTACGGCAACGACCTACAGATCCACGGTGTGAATCTGTCTTTGGGATGCGGCTGGATGCCAAGGGATTACGCGGCAGGTCAAAGTCCGCTGTGTCGTGAACTCGATCTGCTCACCGGCTCCGGGGTGGTGTGCGTCGTGAGCGCGGGAAACCTGGGCGCCGGCACCGCCGCGGCCGGTGTGGGTGCCGCGATTCTCGGAACGACGGCCGACGTCTACGGACAGCTGTCCACCATCACCGACCCCGGTAATGCTGCCACCGCCATCACCGTCGGTTCGGTCCACCGGTACCGGCCTCACACCAGCGGTGTCACCTTCGACTCGTCCAAGGGGCCGACCCTGGATGGCCGTCGCAAACCCGACCTGGTGGCGCCGGGCGAGCGGATCACCTCTGCGGCAACCGGTCTCATGGCCAAAGGCATTGACCCGTTGAAGGACGACGATACCGAAGGCGCCGCCAACTACATCGAGGACAGCGGGACCTCGATGGCCGCCGCCCACGTCTCGGGTGCGATCGCCGCCTTCTTGTCGGCCCGCACGGAGTTCGTGGGTAAACCACAGGAGGTCAAGGAGATCTTCCTGAAGTCGGCCGTCGACCTGGGGCGCCACGAGTTCTTCCAGGGCGCCGGGCTGGTCGACCTGATGCGCGCACTATCCAACACGTAGAGACAAGCGAGAACATCATGACAACGACGGTAACGATTAACGGACTGCCTTACTACGAACCGGATTTCAATGCCGACGGCTCACTCAATGACGCCACCGGCGACGGTGACGGCGGTCTGCCGGCGGCCGTGGCGGCGGGGGGCATCACCGATCTGTTCGTGATGTCGCACGGATGGAACAACAGTGTGACTTCGGCGCGCCAGCTCTACACCGCGATGTTCTCGCTGATCGCCGACCAGCTCGGCGGCCACACAGAGGGTGTGGCCGTCGCGGGGATCAACTGGCCGTCGGTGTTACTGCCCGACGACGATCCGGACAGCGCGCCGCCGGTCCCTTCGACGGGTGCGCAGCTCGCGGCGGCGCTGGCCCCACGCTTCCCAGGCCAGGCAGAGCAGCTCAAGACGATGGGCGAGCTGCTCGACGAGAAACCGCAGCAGTCCGCCAAGCTCATCGAGTTCCACAGCTTGGCCGCCGGACTCGTCACCACCAAGCCCCAGTCGGAAGAGGACAGCGGAGAGTCGAGCATTGTGAACAGCGATCCGCTCGCGGTGTTCGGGCAAGCCGCGGCCATGGCACCAAAGTCCACGAGCTCCGCCCAGGGGCTGGGCAATCCCTTCGCCGGGCTGTGGTCAGGGGCGCGCGAGATCCTGCGCACGATGAGCTATTACGAGATGAAGAACCGGGCCGGAGTCATCGGCGAGCGCGGGCTTGGCCCACTGCTGGCCTCATTGTCGGGTCCTGACGGCGCGCCCCGCATTCACCTCATCGGGCACAGTTTCGGTGCGCGACTGGTGTCTTATGCGCTGGCGGGGCTACCGAAGACCGGCACCAGCCCGGTCAAGTCGCTCACCCTGATCCAGGGCGCCTTCTCGCACTTCACCTTCAACCGCAAGCTGCTCTTCGAACCGGGCCGTGGCCCCGGCGGCCTGGCCGGGCTCGAAGAGCGGGTGGACGGGCCGCTGCTCACGACGTATTCCGCCGCCGACCGCGCGGTCGGCTGGTGGTACCCGGCGGCCAGCATGCTCGCGCGGCAGGACAGTCAGGCCGGGCAGGACTTGTGGTTCCGCTGGGGGGCAATGGGTCACGACGGATACCAGCAGGACCCGGCCGCCACGGCACTTGAGCTGTCCGAGGCCGGCAAGCCCTACGACTTCCAGCGCGGGCATTTCTACCGACTTGACGCCAACAAGGTTATCGACGACGCCAGCCAGTCCGAATTCAGTGGTGCGCATAGCGATATCAAGCACCCCGAGGTGGCGTGGGCGATCGTCTCTGCCGCCCGCGCCACCTGATCGAACACGAAAATCATTCCTGCACTGTGAGATCGAGTACCTGACTACGCGCGAACCAGACCGCATATCGGAACACGATGAGCAGGTCCTAGCTCGAACCTCACGCACTATGCAAGGAGTCCACCATGGCCACCGCAGTCAAGTCAACGAATCACAAACCGTCCGAGACCGAGTACGAAATCTCAGGGGCCGCCGGTGCGGCCGCTGTCACCGAACACGAATTGCCCTCGGGGCAAGCGGGTAACGCCGACACCGAGACCACCAACGCCGCCACGCAAGCCCAGGGTGAATCGGCGGTCAGTGAACTGGGTTCGGTCGACGGGCTGGCTACCGATGAGTCCGAGCTCGCGCCGCTGGACGCCATCCTCGGTAGTTATCCCGAGTTGGCCAATAGCGCCGAAATCATTATCGGTACCGATGATCGCGTTCGAGTCGGCAACACCACGACGTTCCCGTGGCGCGCTATCTGCCACCTGATCATCACCTCCGCCAACAACCGCACCTATGTCGGGACGGGCTGGCTGATCGCGCCTCGCACCGTCATGACGGCCGGACACTGCGTCTACATGCATGCCGACGGTGGATGGGTGCGCTCGATCCAGGTGATTCCCGGCCGCAATTCCGGTGTCCGTCCGTTCGGGACCCATGTGGGTACCACCTTCCGCAGTGTCACCGGGTGGACCCAGAACCAGAACCGCGACAACGATTACGGCGCGATCATCCTGCCGCCGTCGTCGCGGCCGGGCGATCAGACAGGCTACTTCGGTTTCGCGACCCGCAATGACGACTTCCTGAAGGCCGCGGCGCTGAACCTGTCCGGGTATCCCGGCGAGAAGAATGGCGAGCAGTGGTTCATGGCGCAAAGCGCCAAGGCGGTCTCCGATCGCGTCATCACCTACAACATCGACACCACGGGCGGGCAGAGCGGTTCACCGGTGTGGGTGCTGCAGAACGGGAACCGTTACGGCGTCGGCGTTCACACCAATGGCGCTAACTCGGGCAACTCGGCCACCCGCATCAACAGCGCCGTCTTCAACAACATGTCAACCTGGAAGAGCAACGGTATGTGACAAGGCATTTCAGGCATCGCGAGAAATCCGGACACTGGAGGATACGTGGTCGGTATCTCATTCCGTGACCCCGCCGGGCGTCCCATGGCCGGTGCTGTGATCAGCATCGCCGCGGCGCCCGGCGAGGTCCACGATATTGCGATGGTCGCCGACGACTGGGGCGAGATAGTGATCTCCGCCCCCCTGGCCGGTGACTATCGATTTCTTGTGTCGCACACGGGAAAGACCTTTCACGCCACGGCCCATATCGCCGAGGGACAAGATCAACTCACGTTGACCGCCAGCTAGGCGTGTGGGCACGGATCAGGGCGTCGCCCGGCCCGGGATATCGCGCGCGGCCGGATAACATCCGTGCAGGCCTCGGATGAGGCGATGCGCCTCATCAAGATCCTTCTGCATTACCCTCAGCCGCTTACGATGCCGCGGCATCACATCGCCGGTGCGGCAGATCTGCCGTTCGGTCTTGGCGATTTGTTGAGACACGTGGTCCACATGCTCATACAGCGACCGCAGCAGCACCCGAGCCTGCGCTACCGCCGCGTCTTCCGCCATGCGGGCATAGTCGCACCATTTCCCCGGCTGTTCGCGACGGCACAGTCCTCGTCGGGAAATGAACCACGACAGGCGTAGTGCCTTGTCGGCACCATCGCTTGCCAGCCGTTGACTTCGTAATAGTTTCGATATAGCTTTCGTAATACTTTCGTAGGAGAAGAGAGGGGGCTCTGATATGGCACGTTTCTTCCGTCATGGTGAGCTGCCGCTCGTACTTCTGGCACTGCTGGCGCAGCGGCCGATGCATGGCTACGAGCTGATGTCCGAACTGTCGAGGCTCTTCGGGCCCGGCGGGTACCAACCCTCGCCCGGCACGGTCTATCCCGCGGTCGAGGCACTGGCCGTGGAAGGCCTGCTGACGGGTCAGACACGCGAGGGCCGGACGGTCTATCGGGCGTCCGAGGAGGGCGAGCAAGCGCTGACCGGCCGCGCCGACGTGCTGGCGGCGGTGGAGTTGCGCACCGGCGCACGGTTCGGCCGCGGGGATTCGTTCGAGAAGATCCTCGCCCGGTTCTCCGCGCGGGTCATGCCGTCCGCAGGGCGCGTGGATCCGGTCGCGGTGGAGGCGATCCTCGATCGGGCCGCCACCGAGATCACAGGGCTTGCCCGAGTTGAAGACCGCAGGAGAGGAGCCAAGTAGTGAGCGGTGACGCCTTTGAACGAGCGGTGGAACGCGCCGAACGCCGGGCCGAGGAGGAACAGCGCAGGCTCGAGCGAAAACGCCGGGCATGGATCGGGCAGGTGAATCGAGCGGCCTTCCAGATCCACGCCGCCACCTATGTCGCCGTGCAGATCCTCCTGGTCGCGATCTGGGCGCTGACCTGGCAATTCGACCACGGGACCGCGTACCCCTGGTTCATCTATCCCTTGCTGGGCTGGGGCATCGCCCTCATCGCGCATTACGTCGTCGCCAGGTCCATCTGGCGTCACGCCGAGGACGAGCCCGCCCTCGAGTCCTGGCCCGCCGAGGGCACCAACCGAGCTACGCACGAAACACCCACTCAGGAGTTGCCATGACCACCCCTACGGACGAGAGCACCAGGCCCATCAAGACCAGGCGGATCACATTCCGCTATCCGACAGGCTCACTGAATCGCCATTACGTGCAGGGCGATCTGGTGATGAGCCACATCATCGCCATGCTCTCCGCAGTGTTCCCCGAGGGGGAGGACTATTTCATTCGCTCGGTCAAGCACTTCTCCGACCAGATCACCGATCCCGTGCTGAAGAAGCAGGTGGCCGGGTTCATCGGCCAGGAGGTGACGCACGGGCGCGAACACCGCGAGCTCAACGAGCGGTTGCAGCAGATGGGCTACCCGACGCGCATCGTCGACCGGGTGACCTTACGAGGGATGAATCTCTACACGCGCTACCTGCCGCCTCGCTTCAACCTCGCCATGACGGCGGCCCTGGAGCATTACACCGCGACGCTCGCCGAGACTCTGCTGACCGACCAGCGCGCGCAAGATCTACTGGGCGAGGGCGAGGTCCGCGCGATGCTTCTCTGGCATGCGCTGGAGGAGTCCGAGCACCGTGCCGTCGCATTCGATGTCTATCGAACAGTCGGGGGCACCGAACGGATGCGCAGGTGGGCCATGCGGCTGATCACCACGGTGTTCCTCTGCGGGACGGTCCTCGACACCCTGATGTCCCTGATTCTGGACAGGGCGACGTACAACCCGGTCAGGTTGTTCAAAAGCGTTGCCGAGCTGCGGCATTCACCGTTTGTGACCCGGGACGTACTCAACCGCGTCAGGGCCTACAACCGCCCCGGTTTCCACCCGGACGAATTCGACAACACCGACCTCGTGGATCGCTGGAACACCGAGCTCTTCGGTGAGCAAGGACAGCTGGCCGGCCATCTGCGCTGAGCGGAGCCGCCGTGCACGGAGCCGCCGTCGCGCGGAGGGGTTCCTGCCCGGTGTCGACGATCCAGACGCCTAAAACGACCTCAGGCCCCCTCGAGAGGGGGCCTGAGTGCTGTGGCGGGTGCAGGATTCGAACCTGCGTAGGCGTAAGCCGACGGATTTACAGTCCGCTCCCATTGGCCGCTCGGGCAACCCGCCTTATCAGACGATGCAGGATACAACGATAGGGTCGGGCTAACGCAAACCGACTGGATACGGAACATACGAGGACCAGAAAGAGGGAGCAGTCATGGCGGATTCATCATTCGACATCGTGAGCAAGATCGACCGTCAGGAGGTCGACAATGCGCTGAACCAGGCCGCCAAGGAACTGGCCACCCGATTCGACTTCCGTGGGACCGACACCACTATCGCCTGGAAAGGTGACGAGGCCATCGAGCTGGTGAGCTCCACCGAGGAGCGCCTGAAGGCGGCCGTCGACGTCTTCAAGGAGAAGCTGATCCGCCGGGACATCAGCATGAAGGCCTTCGATGCGGGCGACCCCGCCCCCAGTGGCAAGACCTACCGGCTCACCGGAACCCTCAAGCAGGGCATCGACGCCGAGAACGCCAAGAAGATCAACAAGATCATCCGCGACGAGGGCCCCAAGGGCGTCAAGTCGCAGGTACAGGGCGAGGAAATCCGGGTGTCGAGCAAGAAGCGCGACGACCTGCAGGCCCTTCAGGCCCTGTTGAAGGGCTCCGATCTCGATATTGCGTTGCAGTTCGTCAACTACCGGTAAGACGATGGTCCGGTGATCTCTCCAACGCATCTGATCGGTTTCGCGATCGCGGCCTACGCCATCATCGTGATCCCCGGGCCCAGCGTGCTGTTCGCGGTCGGCCGCTCGTTGAGCCTGGGACGCACGTCGGGTCTGGTCACCGTCCTCGGCAACACCACGGGCACGATGGTGCCGCTGGTGCTGACAACGGCCGGGCTGGGCGCAATCCTGGCCGCGTCCGCCTGGGCACTGACAGTGGTGAAGCTCGTCGGCGCCGCCTACCTGATCTACCTTGGCGTGCAGGCGATCCGGAACCGCAAATCGCTCATCGGCGCATTGAGCGCGCAGCATCCCGTGGTCGGTAAGCAGCGTGTGTTCCGTCAGGGCTTCATCGTCGGTATGACCAATCCCAAGACGGCACTGTTCTTCGCGGCGGTGCTCCCCCAGTTCGCCGATCCCGCGGCGGGATCGGTACCGGTGCAAATCGCGGTGTTCGGCGCCATCTTCGTACTGATCGCGCTCATCTCGGACAGCCTATGGGCGGTGCTGGCGAGCACCGCACGCAACTGGTTCGCGCGCTCCCCCAAGCGTCTGGAGGCGGTCGGGGCCACCGGCGGGTTGATGATCGTTGGGCTCGGCGCCGGTGTGGCGATCTCCGGTACCCACGCCTAGCGGGCCTGCGCGCACTCCCGCAGCAGCTCGGCCAGCAGTGCACGGTCGGGTCGGTACGGGGTGTTGAAACCCAACCGGTGCACCAGATCGCCGTAGCAGGCCTGCAATTCGCGGGCGCCCTGCACGACGTCAGTCACGGTGACCGCCGCGGTATCGACAAACTCGTCGTCGATCAGGCTGGTCATCGCATCCCATTCGCCTTGTTTGGACAGCTCTTTCAGTTTCGGGCCCACCTCCGTCCGGCCGTGCAATTCCAGGATCGGCCAGTAGGCGGGCGTGGATCCGTAAAAAGCGAGCTGCTTGCGCACCGCGGCGCGGGCGCTCGCCAGCTCGGCGTCGTCACGCCCGATGATGATCATCGGCGAATGATGGATGCCAATGTCGGCGAGCGTCTTTCCGGATTTCTCCGCGCCCCGCGCGAGCATCGGAAGGGTGACCTGCGCGAGGTACTCGGGCGTGCAGAACGGGTGCGACAAGAATCCGTCCGCCACCTCACCGGCCACCTCGGTCATCCCGGTCCCGACACCGGCCAGCCAGATAGGTGGCGGGCCAAAGGCGCTTACCTCGGCCGGATCAGGCATGAACATCGGCGTCATGAGGGTGTTCTGGTAGAACTCGCCGCGATAATCCAGGCGGCCACGTTCCTGCCACGACTGCCAGATGGCGCGCACAGCCAGCACCATGTCCCGCATCCTCGCCGCGGGACTGCTCCACGGCATGCCGAACCGGCGGGTGATGTGCGGTTTGATCTGCGTGCCGAGCCCAAGAATGAATCGCCCGCCCGAGTACGCCTGCAGGTCCCAGCCAATATTGGCCAGCAGCATCGGGTTTCGTGCGAACGCTACCGCGATCGAGGTTCCCAGGGTGACCTCCTTGGTGTGCTCGGCGGCCAGCAGCAGCGGCAGGAAGGGGTCGTGCGCTCCCTCGAACGTCCAGATACCGGAGTACCCGGCACCCTCGGCCTCGGCAGCGTCGGCAGCCATGGCGGTCAACCCGGTCGTGAGCGTCACATCGATCAGCACCGCACTCATATTGCCGAAGTCCATATTCGAGGCGCACCGGGCCCATACCCTGGCGGGCATGGCAGCACTTCGTGAACCACAAGTCGTCGTCCTCGGGGGCGGATCCTGGGGCACCACTGTGGCGTCGATTGTGGCGCGTCGCAGTCCCACCCTGCAGTGGGCCCGCTCGCCGGAGACGGTGGCGGATATCAATGAACGGCACCGCAATTCGCGATATCTCACCGACGAGGTAGAGCTCACCGAAAGCCTGCGCGCCACCTCGGACCTGCACGAGGCCATCGAGCAGGCCGACGTGGTGATCATGGGGGTTCCCTCACACAGCTTTCGCGAGGTGCTCACCGAAATCGGGCAATCGCTGCGCCCCTGGGTGCCGATCGTCTCACTGGTCAAGGGCCTCGAACAGGGTTCGCGGATGCGGATGTCGCAGATCATCGAGGAAGTGCTGCCCGGGCACCCGGCGGGCATCCTGGCGGGGCCCAACATCGCCAAGGAGGTGGCCCGCGGGTATGCGGCCGCCGGTGTTGTCGCGATGCCCGATCAGCACCAGGCAGCGCGTCTCGGAGAGCTTTTCCGCACCTCGCGTTTTCGCGTGTACAGCACCAACGACGTGGTGGGTGTGGAGATGGCGGGCGCGCTCAAGAACGTCTTCGCCATCGCGAGCGGCATGGGTTACGCGATCGGAATCGGTGAGAATACCCGCGCCATGGTGATCGCGCGGGCTCTACGGGAGATGACCAAACTCGGTGTGGCCATGGGCGGTAACCCCGAGACGTTCCCGGGCCTGGCGGGCCTGGGCGACCTCATCGTCACCTGCACCAGCCCCAGCAGCCGCAACCGGCACGTGGGTGAGGAGATCGGCAAGGGCAAGACCATCGACGAGATCATCCAGGCGATGAACCAGGTGGCCGAGGGCGTGAAGGCGTCGTCGGTGGTGATGACGCTGGCCGACGAGTACGGCATCCAGATGCCGATCGCCCGCGAGGTCGACGGCGTGATCAACCACGGCTCCACGGTGGAGCAGGCCTACCGTGGGCTCATGGCGGCGACGCCCGGCCATGAGGTGCACGGCACCGGATTCTGATCAGGCCGGCAAGTACTCGGGCTTGACCACATCGCGCAGCGCGGACAGCGCCACCCGGCTCTGCATCGGCCCCTCGGCATACGCTGCCACCTGGTAGGGCTCGAAGGAGAACAGCAGCGCATCGCCGTCGAGTGAGAGGTTCTTGAAGTTCCCGGCCTCCGGGACCGTCCCCGTATCGACGAATTCGGTTCCCACACCGCCGAGTTGCGCGCGCAGATCGCTGCGGACCAGCGCGGAGATCTTGGGCAGCGCCGCCGCGAGATCGATCAGCAGCGACCCCAGGGTGATGGCCTGCTTGGTGGTGCGGTCGAAGGTGACGGTGCGAAACGCGAATCCCGGGTGATAGCCGCCGAGCGACTCGCTGATGGAGAACCGGACCCCATCGGACGGATGCACGCCCTTGCCCTGATACGCGTCAAAGGTGACGTTGAGCGCCCATGGCCTGCCTTCGGGCGGGGCGCCGGCACGCTCGACGGACGTGCGGAACTTGGCGCGGATATCCGCCACCAGCTCGTCGACCGCCTTCTGCAGCTCGGGGAACGACGAATCCCACTGGACGGGGATGAGCAGGTGTTGCGTGGCCTGCGGCGTGACCTCGTCAATGACGCAGCCTTGGGTGGCATCCCAGCGACCGCCATGTTGGGGGCACGCGGACTCCGCGGCTGGATCGATCGCCGCGGTGGGGGTGGTCGAGGCCGGCTCTGACGCGCTGCTGGATTCTTGAACAGGGGTGTCTCTGGGTGCTTCTCCCCTATCGCAACCGACGAGGACGATGCCGCACACGGCGGCGATCAGCAGGTTCCCAAAGCGCATGCCACCAATCTAACCGGCCGCTAGGTGGTGTAGCTGCCGCCCGGACCGACCACGAAGCCGTTCTGCCAGCGGTTGTTGACACAGGTCAGCGTGCCTGCACCGTCCAGGCCGCAGCTGACCTCGCGGTAACTCAGGCGATGCCCCGGCGGCAAGGGCTTGAAGGATTCACCACCGATGCCGTAGATGGGCCGATCGGTGCTGGCGAAACCGGGAGCGGTACTGCCGCTGACCAGGTTCGCCCCGTTCGGCGCCCCCGGCAGCGGGCCACTGCAGCCGTAGCTGGCGTCGGCGCGCTTGATCAGACATGAGATCCCGCCGGGGATGGTGAAACCGTAGGCCGTGTCCGCCATGATGCTGTACTCCAACGGCGATACCGCGGTGAACCCGTTGACATTCGGAAGCCCGGACGGGTCAAGCGGATTCGGGGTGTCCGGGTCGGCGGACGCCACACCCGCCAGCATGACGGCGGCGACCGCGCTGGTCATAGCGCCAAGGATGGGCAGGGTACGCATCCCGTGACCATATCCAAGATCGCGCGCAATCTCGCGCCTACTGGTCAAAGACGATATCGACGCTGTCGGTGACCGGAACGGCCTGGCAGGCCAGGGTCAGGCCCATGGCGAGGTCGGCGTCGACCAGGGTGTCGTTACGGAGCATCCGCACCTCGCCGCGGCGCACCGTGCAGGCACAGGCGCTGCAGGCGCCTTCGCGGCATGAGTACGGCGCGTCGATCCCCCGGGCGAGCAGCACGTCGAGTAGCGGAGTGTCCCTGGGCCACTCGACGGTGATCTGTGTGCCGTCAAGTTCCACGTTCGCCTCCGCGGCGTCCCCGTCACCGGCCCTCGGGACCACAATGTCGGCAAATGGGTCGCCGGTCAGCGACTGGTAGAGCTCGACATGAATGTGATGGGCGGGCATCCCGACGGCCGACAATGCGGCACGAGCGCCGTCCATGAAGGGCGCCGGGCCACAGATGTACGTGCTGTACCGCCGATAGGCGGCAAACAGCTCGGCCATGGCTTCGCCGGTGGGCAGTCCACGTTCGGCTTCGAGCCAGTGCACCACCCGCAGCCGATCCGGGAATTCCACCATGATCTCTTCGATCTCGGCGCCGAAGATGACGCTCCGCTCATCCCTGTTCGCGTAGAAGAGGTAGACCGTTCCGGCGCCGCCGAGCAGAACCGACTTGGCTATGGACAGCATGGGGGTGATGCCGCTGCCCGCCGCGATGAGTAAGAAGTCACCGTCCAGTGAACGCGGCACGAAGACCCCGGAGGGGGTGAGCACGGTGATGCGGTCCCCGACAACGACGTTGTCGCACAGCCAGTTCGACGCATACCCGCCGTCTGTGCGTTTGACGGTGACGACGAGGTCGTCATCGAGATGGGGCGAGCTGGACAGCGAATAGCAGCGGGCCACCGAGCCCGTCTGCTCACTGGGGATTTTCAGCGTGAGGAACTGGCCCGGGCGGTAGCGGAAAGCAGACGCAAGCGCGTCCGGCACTTCGAACACCAGGGAGACCGCATCGCCTGTTTCCCTGATGATTTCGACGACCTCCAGCGAGTGAACGTGGGGGTTTCCGGTCACTGTGCGCGTATCGGGCGCGACGGTGTCTGTCATCGACGGCCGCCTACAGTTCGATACCGAAGCGGCTCGCGACCTTCTTGCCGATTCCGTACTTGCCGATTCCGTAGAAGGGCGCCATCAGGTCCCCGTAGCGCGGTCCGATGATGCGCGGTATTGCGTCGAACACCCGGGCATCGGGACCGATCAGCACACGGGGCCGATTCTTCTCGACTCCCCGCAGAATGATCCGAGCCGCCGAATCCGGCCGGGTGATCGCTGCGAGCTGGAAACCCTTTCGGACGGTCTCCCGGTCTACGCCTTCCGGAATGCCGCGCGCGCTTGAGGCGATGTTGGTCTTGATCCCGCCGGGGTGCACACAGGTGACGCCGACGGGATACTTTGCCGCCCGGATCTCCTGCCGCAGCGCCTCGGTGAAGCCACGGACAGCGAATTTCGCTGCGTTGTAGGCACTCTGCGAGGGTATGCCCATAAATCCGAACACCGATGACACGTTGACGATGTGGCCGTCACCCGATTCGATGAGGTGCGGCAGGAACGCCTTGGTGCCGTGCGCGACACCCCAGAAGTTGATGTTCATCAACCAGTCGAAGTCATCCCATTCCATGTCCGTGACATCGGCCGAAAGCGCCACCCCGGCGTTGTTGAACACCAGATTGACCTGACCGAACTCGTTCTTGACGTCGGCGGCGTGGGCATACACGGCAGCCCGGTCGGCAACGTCGAGTTCGAATGGGATGGCGGTCGCACCCGCCTTCTCGCAGCGCCCGGCGGTATCGGCCACCCCGGCGGTGTCGATGTCCGAGAGCGCCAGCCGCGCACCACGCTGCGCCAGTGCCAAGGCCAGGCTGCGGCCGATACCCGAACCGGCACCGGTGATTACGGCGACCTTGTTATCGAAGTCTTTCATCGTTTTCTCGCTTCTGTTGGGCGGGTGGCCTAGTTCGCGGCCATACTCGGCGAGGTCTGCCGAGGGCCGTCCGCGAGCGGGACGGTCTTGCGTACGGCCGGACGCACCGCACCCTCGAACTCGTACTCGGTGGGGTCCACTTTTCTTGTCTGCGACCAGTATTCGAAGGTGAATCCCGACCACAGCGTCCGATTCTTGCCATGCTCGTCCAAGTACCAGCTCTGGCAGCCACCGTTGTTCCAGACCGAGCCCTGCAGCTTGCGCTGCACTTCGGCGTTGAACCGGTCCTGGGCTTCGCGGGTGGGCACGATCGCCTGGGCATAGGCCGCATCGATGTGTTTGATCGCCTCGGTGACGTAGTGGATCTGCGACTCGATCATGAACACGATCGAGTTGTGACCCAACCCGGTGTTGGGACCCAAGAGGAAGAAGAGGTTGGGCATACCGGCGATGGTGATTCCGCGGTGGGCGGTGACGCCCTCCCGTGACCAACGATCGCCGAGGTCCTCCCCGTTCTGCCCCTTCAGATCCAGGTACTTGTACGAGTCGGTGACGTGAAAGCCGGTGCCGAAGATGATCGCGTCGACTTTGCGCTCAATCCCGTCGCTGGTGACGATGCCGTCGGCAGTCACCCGCGTGATGGACTCGGTGACCAGTTCCGTCTTCGCGTTCTCGATGGCCTTGTAGTACGTCGCCGACCCCAGGAGCCGCTTGCATCCGGCGCGGTAATCGGGAGTCACCTTGCGGCGCACTTCCGGATCCGAGATCTGGCTCTTGATGTACGCACGGCCCAGCAGCTCAACACCTTTGAGTAAGGCGGGGCGCCGGTTCATCGCGTACGCGCCGGCCTCTGCGCCGAAGTACATGCCACTGCGGAACAGCGCACGCAAACCCGGGATGTTCGCAAACGCACGCTTGGCCACCGAACCGAACTCGACATTGGAGCGTGGCAATACCCACGGCGCGGTGCGCTGGAACAGCTTCAGTTCGCTAACCTGGCCGACGATCTCAGGGACGAACTGAATAGCACTGGCGCCCGTACCGATGACGGCAACCTTCTTGCCGGCCAGGCCGAAATCGTGGTTCCACTGCGCGGAATGAAAGACCGGCCCCTCGAAGCCATCCAGACCCTCGATCTCCGGGATGCTCGGGATGTGCAGGGCACCGACCCCCGAGATGAGGAACTGGCAGATGTATTCCTGCCCGCTCTCGGTGAACACATGCCAGCGGTACTCGCTGTCATCCCAATACCCGCGGGTGACGCGCGTATTGAAAGTGACGTGCCGGTACAGACCATATTTGGCGGCGACTTCCTTGAGGTAGTCGAAGATCTCGGGCTGCCGGGAGAAGAGCTGTTCCCAGTTCGAGCGCGGCTCGAAGGAGAACGAATACAGGTGGGTGGGCACATCGCACGCCGCACCGGGATAGGTGTTGTCGCGCCAGGTGCCGCCCATTTCACCGGCCTTTTCCAGGATGAGGAAGGGCACCCCCATCTTCTGCAGCGCGATCGCCGCGCCGATACCCGAAAAGCCGGTGCCGACAATCAGCGCACGAACACGGATGGGCTCCGACGGGCCGCTGTCGACCACACTGTCTGGCTGCCGCTCTTCGGACGGTGTATCGGTAACAGTCATGTGGCGCAATCGCTTTCTCTTTCGAAGGTGGACCCTGGACACGGCAGAACTGGCTCATTGCCACCGGCAACGAGCCAGTTCCTTGCGGCGCTTACCGCGCCTTGATCTCGGCCAGGATGTCGTCCGGCATCGCCCGCGACATCCGCAACAGTCGGCCGGTGAATTTGCCGTCCAGAAAACCGATCTCGTGCATGAAGCGCATCAGCGGCTCCGATACCCACGTCGCATTCTCGCGATAGTTCGGCGAGGTGAGGAACGTGAACATACCGCGCAGGGGATGAATACCCACCAACCGGTAAGCCTTGGGGTTGAAGAGCACTGGGTAGATGCCGATCACCGAGAGGGCGAAGACTGCTCGGTGGAACGCATTGGAGACCGGTCCCCGCTCGGCGATCTGCCGTACCAGTTCCTCACGCGCATAAGTGATATGCCGCGCTTCTTCCAGCACGTGAATCTTCATGAGCTGACGAGCATGCGGCTGCACCGTCTCATCCATCATCGTTTCCCGTTGCGCCCGGTCCAGCACCTCCTCGACCAGCAGCAGGGTGCCAAGCCCTGAGGGGCCCAGCGGCACCAAACCGAGGAGCCGGATGACGCGCGTCGCAAACTTGGGATAGGTGTACGGCTCGATGCCGAGCTTGTTCACCAGGCGGCCAAACATGGTGGAGTGCCGCGCTTCCTCGCTGATCTCGGTCAACGCGTAACGGCCGTGATCGGTCGCTCCGCCATTCTGCTCGACGACCTGCCGCCACAGCATGGCGCTGAGACCGGTCTCGACGTAGATGCCGAAACTCAACACGGAGCCGAGCTCATGGCGCGTGAGTTCGATGCGCTGATCCTGAGTCAGCTTGTCCCACAGCTTGGTGCCGTACAGCGACGTCCGGCGCGGCGTGGCCCAGTACAAACCGGGCACCACCGGGGCGTCCCAGTCGATGTCAACCTCGCCGTCGTAGGCACGCTCCGCTGCCGAGCGCAGCAGTCGTTGCGCCGTCTTTTGCCGGTCGCCCACGGTCTTACCCCGTACCGACGAGGCTCCCGCCTCGTGTAGGGCCGTCGGTTGGTCGATGGTCGTCATTGATCCCGCCCTCCAAGTTTATGCATTACTTTCAGTACCCGTTACTTTCAGTTTCGTGCTCGCGCTGCCGTTTGTCAATCCCTCGGCGAGGTCACAGGAGCCCGCGACCTCTGAGAATCGCCCGCGCGGCACTGGTTCTGAACATCCCCGCGTCCTGGGCGACGTCGAAATATCGCCGCAGCAACACCCCGTTCCGGTGGTGGGCATTCTCGCTCTGTGCGGCGGCCCTGCGGCCGGCCCGCTCGGTCAACCCCACGCTGCGGTACACCGGCGCACGCACGATCAACGACGTCGCCAACACCGTCAGCAGCGCAAGCGACGTGTCTGCCCACGCCGCCGGGAGATATCTGCGGGTGTCCACGGCGCGGTAGAGCTCGTCCTCGGCGAACTCAAGCTGGCGACGGCTGACCAGAACACAGATCTTCGCGACCTGCCGGACCACGGGCTGGGCCTGTTCGTCAGCCTCGAGCTCGTGCATCAGCTGATGGATCAGCTTGTGCAGCAGGAGGATGAAACCGCGGCCGAGTGGTCCGTGCGGAATGAGCGGCACCAAGAACCGCTGAAGGCGCTGCACCGCCATCGGGGCGGGCTGGAGCTCCAGCCCCGTCTTGTTGATCAGCCGGCCGACCATGGTGGCGTTACGGCTGATGTCGCGGACGCTGGCGAGGAGGAAACGGGTGTAATCGTCGGTCAGGGTGTTGCCTTCGATAACGTCGCGGAACATCAGCGACGCCAGCGCGCCCTGGGCATCCATGACGAAGCTCAGCAGGCTGACCAGCTCCTGGCGCGCTAATTCACCGCGCTGCTCAGCTGACAGCGCATCCCACTGCGGGGTGCCGTAGAGCGATACCCGCCGGGCAGCCAGCCAATGCATTCCCGAATCCAGGGGTGCATCCCAGTCAATATCCAGCTCGGGGTCGTAGCTGAGCTCCGTTGCCTCGAAGAGCAGTCGCCGGGCCGTCTTGAGCCGATCACCAACCCGGCGCCGGCGCGTAGGAATCCCGCCGTCGACCGTGGTGGCCGGACTGAAGTCGTAGTCGGTGTAGTTGATGTCTTTGTAACTGCTGGACGTCACGTCATCGCCTTCTGGTCAGCCAAGATTTGAATATCCGTATCCAAAAGTATGGGGTACTCTTTGTTACGCATATGTCAGCGAGTTTGTCGGGACGGCGTCCCGATTGTCAAGAGGCAACCCAGCCGGACGGAGAATCATGAGCCTTCCCCGACACGACGACACCAACAGCGTCTTCACGCACAGCCCGCACGACGATTCGGACTACATCGGCGAGGCGACGGTGACCGTTCGTGGTGTCGACATCCCGGTCGAGCTGGAGCTCAAGGGGTACAGCGAGCCGATCGACGGCATTTTCCGCTGGATCGGCCGCATTAGGCCAAACGAACAGCTGACCGCCATCGTCGGTGACGAGGCACGGGTGAAAGCCACGATTCGCACCTCCCACAGTGCCCGGGATGCCTTCATCGGCGACCCGGACCCATGGAATCGGTACCGAGTGATCGGGAAGAGCACTCCCCCGTTCCACGTCGCTACCGATCTCACGGAAGTCGAAGCAGAATAAGGACTTTCGCCCTCAATGCCGCCGAGCACGGAGGAGCGAAATCAGTTCATGCTCGACATCGCGCAACGGTTGCACCGAGTGCGCGGCCTGCGCCTGCAGTAGCGCTCCCTCGATCGCACTGACCGCCAGCGAGGCGAGAGTCTCGACGCCGTCGGTCACCCCCGAGTCCCGGAAGGATTCCACCAGCCGAGCGCGCATCCCGACGAAGGCGTCGTTGGCCGCCGCACGGATTTGCGCCTCCCCCGGACCGGCGAGCGCGGCTGCGGCATGCGGGCAGCCGGTGTCGAAATCATGAGTCTCGAGCTGATTGACCCACCACGCGATGAACCTGGTGATCAGGTATTCGGCGTCTCCGCGGGCCCGCAGCGCGTCGAGGAATCCGTTGGCGAGCTCCGCCGCCGCCAACTCGGCCGCGGCAAGGAGTTCCGCCTTACCCTCCGGGAAGTGCTGATAGATGGAGTTGCGCGCGGTGCCGCTGCGTTTGAGCAGGTCAGCAAGGCCCGTGGCGTGCACCCCGCGTTCGCGCATCATGACGATCGCGTTGTCGATCAGACGCTGCCGTGGACCCGGTGTCACCTCGGCCTCCTCATTCGATATGGACCAGTCGGTCCATGCCCTGCTACCGTCGACATGGACCAATCAGTCTACGCGAAAGGGTGGTCATGACCACGGAAATCGAGAATCTGACCGGGCTCGAGCTGCTGCGCAGCATGGGAGGGACGTCCGACGGGATGCCGCCCATCGGACGTCTACTCGGGATGCAGATGGAGGAGATCGAATTCGGCTCGGTCTCCTTCAGCGTGGTGACCCGCCCCGAGTTCGCCAATCCGCTCGGCACCCTGCACGGCGGGATCTGTGCGACGCTGCTCGACTCTGTGTTGGGCTGCGCCGTGCACTCCACGCTCGAGCCCGGAATCGGCTACGGGACACTCGAACTCAAGGTCAACTATGTCCGGACTGTGGCCACAGATGGTGAGCGGCTGATCGCGACGGGCAACGTCCTGCATCCCGGCCGCCGGGTGGCGACGGCTGAGGGCAAGGTGGTCGACTCCCAGGGCAGGCTGGTGGCGCATGGCACTACCACGGTCATGGTGTACCGCTGATGAGCACGAGCGAAGACTTCCTGCGAGCCTCGGCAGCCATCGAGGCAATGATCGCATCCGTGCGTTCAGACCAGTGGGATGCCCCGACGCCCTGTACCGAGTGGAATCTGCGCCAGTTGGTGAACCACCTCGTCGAGGTGAACTACTCGCTGGCCGCGCGTTTCGGCGGGCTCAGCGGCGGCACTGGCGATGATCCCGTGACGGCATACCAGCAGTCGGCGCAGGCGTTGAGTGACGCGCTGGCGCTTCCGGGTGTGCTCGAGCAGACCTACCCCGGCCCGTTCGCCCACACGACCGGCGACAAGCAGCTACAGGTCCGCATGGCCGATCTGTTGACCCACGGCTGGGACCTGGCGCAGTCCAGCGGTGTTCCCGCGAATCTGCCCGCCGACCTCGTCGAGAACGCAGTGGGCTTCGTCGAGAAACGTGCCGAGGCATTCGCGCGGTCCGGAAAGTTCGGTCCCCCACAGCCCGTCGCCGCGACCGCGCCGGTACTCGAGAGGCTGGCCGCGCTCTGTGGGCGGCCCGTCTAGCAGTGTCGCCGAGGTTAGAAGCGGGCCATATCCTCAAGGCGCGCAATGCGATCAGCCATCGGCGGGTGTGTCGAGAACAGTGATGTCACCCGGTCGCCCGCCCGGAACGGGTTGGCGATCATCAGGTGCGACTGGCTGGCCAGCTGCGGTTCCGGTGGCAGTGGAGCGGCCTGCACTCCGCCGGAAATCTTGCGCAGCGCGGAGGCCAATGCCAGCGGGTCTCCGGTCAGTTCGGCACCGGACTGGTCGGCCTGATACTCCCGCGAGCGGGACACCGCCATCTTCACCACCGTGGCAGCGATCGGGCCCAGCATCGAAACCAGGAACAACGCAAAGGGATTCGGACGGTTCTCGCCCCCACCACCGAAGAAGTTCATGAGCATCGCCATATTGGCCAGCCCCGAGATGACGGCGGCCAGTGCGCCGGCCACACTCGAGATCAGGATGTCGCGGTTGTAGACGTGCGAGAGCTCGTGCCCCAGCACCGCGCGTAGCTCACGCTCGGAGAGCAGATCGAGAATGCCGCTCGTGCAGCAGACCGCCGCATTTCTCGGATTACGTCCCGTGGCAAAGGCATTGGGCGCATTGGTGTCGCTGATATACAACCGCGGCATCGGCTGGCGCGCGACGGTCGCGAGCTCCCGCACGATCCGGTACATCGCGGGCTGCTGCAACTCCGTCACCGGCTGGGCGTGCATCGCACGCAGCGCCAAGGTGTCGCTCTTGAAGTACATGAACGCGTTCATGCCGACGGCGAACAAAATGGCCAGCAGCAGGATGCTCGTGCTGTGGAACAGCGAGCCGATGAACACAATCATCGCCGACATGCCGCCGAGCAGCAGCACCGTCTTGAGTCCATTGGCGTGGCCGTGCATGATGTTCCTTCCTTCTAGCTGGTTCACCACGCTAACGAAGGACAGTGCTCCTGGGTTCCGGACGGGTTGCCAGGTACCTAGCCGTGCCGCAGGACTGTGTACTCGATCAGCACGCCCAGCGCGTCGCGGGCAGCGCCCGGGGGCAGCTCCACCAGCTCGGCCTTGGCACGGTCGGCATATTCGATGACGACGGACTTGGCTGCCACGAGTCCATGGGAGGCCCGCAGCAGCGTCAATGCCTCGTCCACCTCGGCATCGTCGGCGATGGGCGCGGCCAGCAAGGTACGCAGCCGGTCGGCGTCGGGGCCGGTATCGCGCAGGGCGTACAGCATGGGCAGGGTGTGCACCCCCTCGCGCAGATCTGTGCCGGGTGTCTTGCCCGACTCGTCCGTGAGGCTCTCGATATCGATGATGTCGTCGGAGATCTGGAAGGCGGTCCCGACGATGGCGCCCAGGCGGCTCAGCCGTTCGATCTGCTCGTCATCGCACCGGGAGGTCATCGCACCGAACCGCCCCGCCGCCGCGATCAAGGACCCGGTCTTCTCGTGGATCACCTTGAGATAGTGCTCGGTCTCATCGCCGCCCTCGGGTACCCCGACGGTTTCCCGCATCTGGCCGGTGACGAGTTCGGCGAAGGTCTCGGCGACGATCCGCACGGCCGTGGGACCGAGCCGCGACACCAGCCGCGAGGCTGTAGCCAGCAGATAGTCCCCGGCGAGGATCGCCACATTATTACCCCACCGCGCGTTGGCGCTGGGCACGCCACGACGCTTCTGCGCCTCGTCCATGACGTCGTCGTGGTACAGCGTGGCCAGGTGAATGAGCTCGCACACTGCTCCCGCGAGAATCACCTCGTCGTTGTCTGGATCCGGTCCGGTCTGGGCGGCTAGCACCGTGAACAGCGGGCGGAAGCGCTTACCGCCGGCGTGGAAAAGATGCAGCACAGACTCCGTCAACAGCGGGTCGGACTGCCCCAGCTCGGACACGATGAGGGCTTCGATGGCGGCCAAATGGTCGCGCACCTTCGCGGCGAATACGGGATCGCCAAGATCAACTCCGGCCACCGTGGTCGAGTTACTCACCGGTCCAACATACTGTGAAGGTGCAGACCTCAGCGGACCTGGTCGTCGTCGGTGCCGGACCAGCCGGATCGGCGGCCGCGGCGTGGGCGGCGCGATCCGGGCGTGAGGTGGTCCTGGTCGACTCGGCGGTGTTCCCCCGCGACAAGACCTGCGGCGACGGGCTGACCCCTCGCGCCGTCGAACAACTTGAGCTACTCGGTCTCGGACCATGGCTCGACGAACACATCCGATACCAGGGTCTGCGCCTGCACGGGTTCGGCGGCAATCTCGAAGTTCCTTGGCCAGGGCCATCTTTCGGCGGTACCGGCAGCGCGGTGCGCCGCACCGAGCTGGACGACAAGATCCGGCAGGTGGCGGTGGACTCCGGGGCCACCATGGCCGAGTCCACCAAGGCCGTTGACGTGGAACGTGACTCGGCGGGCCGAGTCACCTCCGTCCGGGTGCTCGACAACAGCGGACCCGGTGAGATTGGCTGTAAGGCCGTGATCGTCGCCGACGGGGTGCGCTCCCCCCTCGGGAAAGTCCTTGGGCGTGAGTGGCATAAGGACACCGTGTATGCCGTCGCGGGGCGCGCGTACATCGGGTCGGCGCGCGGCGACGAGGAATGGATGACCTCACATCTGGAGCTGCGTTCCCCCGAGGGCGATGTGCTACCCGGATACGGCTGGATTTTCCCGTTGGGTGGCGGGCAGATCAACATCGGTGTCGGCGCACTCGCCACCTCGAAACGCCCCGCCGATGCGGCGTTGCGTCCGCTCATCGAGTACTACACGGAGCTGCGGCGCGAGGACTTCGGGCTCAGTGGACGCCTGCACTCCATCGCCTCGGCGCTGCTGCCGATGGGCGGGGCGGTGTCCGGCGTCGCGGGTCCCAACTGGATGCTCATCGGCGACGCCGCGGCTTGCGTCAATCCGCTCAATGGCGAGGGCATCGACTACGGGCTGGAGACCGGGCATCTGGCCGCCGACGTGCTCGACGCCGACGACTACTCACAGCTGTGGCCGGAGCTGCTACGGGACCGTTACGGCCGGTCGTTCTCGATTGCGCGACGCCTCGCAGCGCTGCTGACCCTGCCGCGCTTCCTGCCCCTCATGGGCCCGGTCGGCATGCGTTCTCAGGTACTGATGCGAATTGCCGTACGGCTCATGGGAAATCTCGTAACCGACGAAGACCATGACGCGATTGCGCGCGCTTGGCGAGTGGCGGGCGGCGGCTCACGACGTCTCGATGCGCGTCCGCCGTTCAGCTGATAGCCGCTCGCGGTTAGAGCGCCGCTACATGCAGGGCGACGATACCGCCAGTGAGGTTGCGCCACCGCACATTCGACCAGCCCGCCGAGATAATCTGCTGAGCCAGCGCCTCCTGATCGGGCCATGCCCGGATCGATTCGGCCAGGTACACGTACGCGTCCGGATTGCTGCTGACGGCGCGCGCCACCGACGGCAGCGCCTTCATCAGGTACTCCATGTACAGCGTGCGGAAAGGCCGGTTGACCGGTGTCGAGAATTCGCACACTGCAAGGCGGCCACCGGGTTTGGTGACGCGAGCCATCTCGCGCAGACCTTCCACGTGATCGACCACATTGCGCAGACCGAAGCTGATGGTCACCGCGTCAAACGAGTGATCCGCGAACGGCAGCCGTGTCGCATCCCCGGCGACCTTGGGTACATCGCGATGCGCACCGGCCTTGAGCATGCCGACAGAGAAATCCGCCGCCACACACCAGGCACCGGACTGGGTGAGCTCTGCCGTCGAGACCGCGGTCCCCGCGGCGATGTCGAGCACCCTGTCCCCGGGCTTCAGTTTCAGCGATTCGCGAGTGGCGCGGCGCCAGGCGCGGTCCCGGCCAAAGGACAACACCGTATTGGTGATGTCGTATCGCTTGGCCACCGCGTCAAACATGGACGCGACCTCGTGCGGGTCCTTTTCCAGGGTGGCGCGGTTCATACCGTGACGGTACAGGGCAGCCCGTTGTGACGCCGATGCGCAGTCGGCGAGGTCACCGGTGCGCCATCGTCGCGGTGGGAACGTGCATATTGGTGTTGCACGGCCCCTGTGCCGCGGGGTAGCTCGGATAACACGTACACGACCGAGCGACGTTGTGCTTCTTGCGGGTGCGCTTGGCCTCATAAAGACTGAAATCAGCTTCTCGCGAGAGTGATTCGAAGGTGACGTCTTCCTCGTGTGTGTACTGCCAGGCCGAACCGACGCTGATCGAAACCGTAACGTCAGGGGTGTTCGACGAGGAGTGACAGATCCGTGCACGTACGGTGTCCACGTCTTCGGAACGGTCCAGGAACGCCACGATCATGAACTCATCCCCTCCGATGCGGGCAGCGATATCGCGGTTGTGGATGCCGGCGGCGAGCGTGTCAGCGACCCTTTTCAAGGTGGAGTCGCCCACATCGTGGCCGTAGGTGTCATTGATTTCCTTGAAGCAATCGATGTCGACGACGAACACCGCCACGACCGCGGGTCGCGGTTCCCTGCGCAGCCGGGCCTTCATGGCTGATTGCACGCCCCTACGGTTGAGCAGACCAGTGAGCGGATCACGATGTGCGGCAATGGCGTTCCTGTGGATGGACTTGCGTGCTCCTTCAATAACCGCCTGAATGACGATGGGCAAGAACACCACGTTCGAGTACGCCGGGGCGTTGTAAACGTAGAGCTCGGACAGCGTGGCGGCACCGGTATGAAGGTTCCACAGTGTGAGCGTCGTGATCACCGCGGTCGCGAAGAGGCAGTGCGCGGCCAGCACCCGCCACCCCAGCAGAAAGGCCGCGAAGATCCCGATCAGGGCCAGGTGGTTGGTGGCCCCGAGCTGTGAGACAGGTTGAGAGGACATGCTGCCGCCGATAGCAGTTGCTGCATCAGCCCAGAAGACGAACGCAATGGCCCAAGGCCGCGTGGGCCAAGGCCGCACAATCCACGCCAACCCCACCAGCAACGCCGATCCGGCCGCAATGCCATGCACGATGCGCGGCCATAGACCCTGCGGGCCCAGCGGATTGAACTGCATGATCACTGCCAGCACGGTCATCGACATGCACAGCACCCCGATGGCGATCTTTAACCGTACGGCGTTTCTTGTCGTTTCCAGCGCCATTATGAGGAATCGATATGCCACCCCATACCGTCGACCCTGACGGTCAATGGATATGGGCCGTGATTCGATTACGAGATTGTTGGTCTCGCAACGCGTTGGGGAGCCCAACTCCGCCACATTCATTATTTGCCGCCCACAAGGCGTGATTGATTATCAAATGCCCTTAACTCAGGCCAACTCGTCAGAGCAATCTCTTTACGCAGGACCCATGGAATCGCGAGCGGACGTGAGGGACAGACCTCGTCCGCTCGCTGATTCACCAGGCCCCACCGCACAATATCGGCCCGCGCGCGATCCGATTCCGCCAAGACACAATCTGCGCAGCGACCGCTGATTGATAGCCCAACACTCCATGATTCATCATTGATCCACCTCAGTAGTTGCCGTCACCAACTCACAAGGAAGGCATTGCCCGACCGTGGCAGAAACGCCTGCACGATCAATTCTTTCAACATTCTCGTAGCGGCCACCGTACCAGTGTGGACACGAACGTTACCAGTTTGAGAATCGCACAGCAGCCATTGTTCGGCCGCGCCCTAGCTGCCGCTCAGAACCATTCGTTCCATCCTTGGGCAGGTTCCCAGGCGTATCAAAAGCAAAGGTCAAGCCGTCATGATGCCGCGGCCCAGCGTGGTGCCCGCCGCGGCGGCGTAGTGCTCGAGCAGCTCGTCACAGATGGCGGGCCATGTGCGCGACAGCACACCCCGGCGCGCGGCCGCCGAGAATCGGCTGCGCGTTGCCGGTTGCACCAGGTGATCAACCGCCATGCCGAGGCGTGCCTCGAAGTCGGTCACCGGCAGCAGCATTCCGTTGCGACCCGGGATCACCAGGTCGCGTGGGCCGCCGGCATCCGGCGCGATGGCCGGAACACCGCTGGCCAGCGCCTCCTGCACGGCCTGGCAGAACGTCTCATGCTCGCCCGGGTGGATGAAGACGTCAAGGCTGGCGTATGCCCGTGACAGCGCCGATCCGGTCAGCTCACCGGTGAAAATTGCTGTGGGCATTAGCTTTTCGAGAGCATCCCGCTCCACGCCACCGCCCACGATGACGAGCCGCATGTCGTCGCGTTCGGCCAGCACGGCCAGACGCTCCACATGCTTCTCGGGAGCGAGCCGCCCGACGAACCCGATGATCGGCTTGCCCTCGGGCGACCAGGATCGACGCAGCTCCTCGTCGCGCGCCGAGGGTGCGAAGCGTTCGATGTCCACACCGCGTGACCACCGGAACACCCGCGGGATTCCATGTGCGGCAAGACCTTCCATAGCGGACGAGGATGGCGCCAACGTGCGGTCGGCACGGCCGTGCAAGTGCTTGGTCCAGCGCCAGGCAGCGCGAGCGGCGAACCCGGCGCCATAGCTGTCGGCGAACCCGGCCACATCGGTCTGGTAGACGGCGACGGTGGGGATGTCGAGATGCTGCGCGGCGCGCAGTCCCCCGTACCCCAGGACGAACGGCGAGGCCAGGTGCACCACATCGGGCGCGAAATCACGAAGGATTCGCACCATGCGCGGCTGCGGCACACCTAACGGCAGGGTGCTCACCTTGGGAAACATGATGGCCGGCACTCGGTGCACGGGCACGCCGTCGTGTTCGGTACCGGCGGGGGCCTGTCCGCGGGGGGTATCCGGTGCGATGACGACGGCCTCATGCCCGGTGCGGCGGAGGTGCTCCAGCACCCGCAGCACCGAGTTGGAGACTCCGTTGACGTTCGGCAAGAACGACTCGGCGACGATCGCGATGCGCACACTGAGAGCATCTCAGCGTCACTTAGCAGTTAGGTTGCCCCCAGGCATACGTCACGCAAACTTAAGCGTGAACGGGCGCCGGACTTCGGCGCTGCATCCAGGCAAGCCCCAGCAGTATCGTCCCGGCGACCAACCACACCACGACAATGATGGACCCGGCGGGGATAATCGATAGTGATGCGTTACGTCCTTGCACGCGAACCAAATCCGGGTTGGATGTGTCGTACTCGACGTAGATGCGCATGCCCGGGCTGAGCTCAGAGGGGTAGAGAACGCCCAATTCCGGCCGATACGTGACTCGTTCGGGTGTGACGAACTCGATGGTGGATCGCCGTGGCCCGGCGCTGAGTACCTCGGCCAGCGCGACACCCATATCCCGCTCGATGGCCTTGTCGTTTCGCCAGGCCCCGGCGACCAGCAGCAGCGACTGCAGCGTCATCAGTCCCGCCAGCACCAGCACCGCGATCCGGACTCGCTTGATGACGCGGGAGCGCCGCTTCATAGAGCGGCCCTGATGGCCGCATGCAGCTCGCGCAGGGTGGAGCGGTCGGCCTTGACCTCCAAAACCCTGATGCCACCGGCTGGTTCGTCCAGCGCAGGGCCGAGTTCCTCGACCGAGATGGATCTCGAATCCACGTGGTAGGCCCGGCACAGCGCCGCGATATCGACGTCATGCGGGGTGCCGAAGACGCGGGAGGAAACGTCGCGAAATCGTGGGTCGCCCTGCTCCAGTAGTTCGAAGATGCCGCCGCCGTTGTCATTTGAGACCACAATGGTCAGGTTCTCGGGGCGCGGCTCGGTCGGACCGATCAGCAGACCCGAGCTGTCGTGCACGAAGGTGAGATCGCCGATCAAGGCCACGGTGCGGCCCCCTTTGTGCGCCAGCGCCGCACCGATCGCGGTCGATACCGTGCCGTCGATGCCGGCGACCCCCCGATTGGAGCGCACGCGAACGTCTTTGGCCCCCCACGGAACGAGCGCGGCATCGCGTACGGCGTTGGAGGCGCCAAGCACCAGCTGGTCACCATCGCGCAAGGACCCACACACCGTGGCCGCCACGTGCAGACCCGTGGTCAGCGGGTGAGTACCCAACTGTCCGCGCACCGCATCGAGCGCCTTCTGGTGCGCGTGCGCGCACCGTTGCAGCCATGTGGCATCCGGCTCACCGGATATGACGGCCCGGGTTCCGGTGGCCTGCGAGTTGCCGGACACATCGGGCCAACGCGGGCCGGTGGTCAACGCGTACACCGGAATCCGGTTGTCCGCCAACAGCGATGACACCTGCCGATGCAGGGTCGGCCGGCCCAACATGATCACCTGTTGCGGATGCAGCAGGGCGAGCGCCAGCGGATGCACCGGGTTGTCGGGTTGAGGCGCCGTCGGTTCGGCCACCGTGGGCAATATCGCCAGGTTGGCGTGCGCGGGCGCACCATGGCCCGCGATCACCACGGTGTCAGGACTCAGATCGATCTCGACAGGTTCGTCGAACGTCACATCCGGGGTGTATGTCCAGGGCACCCCGCCGGGGCGGCCCGCGGGTATCGGCCCTCCATCGCGATCGGGCACAAGCGGTTCCCGCAGTGGGATGTCGAACTGCACGGGGCCTGCGTTGGCGGTACGGG
This sequence comes from Mycobacteroides salmoniphilum, assembly GCF_004924335.1. Classification (NCBI taxonomy): domain Bacteria; kingdom Bacillati; phylum Actinomycetota; class Actinomycetes; order Mycobacteriales; family Mycobacteriaceae; genus Mycobacteroides; species Mycobacteroides salmoniphilum. The sequence continues at coordinate 3,759,604 of NZ_CP024633.1, forward strand.
ACCCCTTGGCCGCGGCCAGGACTCGGCAGGTCGCGGAACGCCAATGGGGGTTCTGCGCCTCGATCTTGTCCGAGCCGTCTTCCGCAAGACCGAGACTGATCGCAGCGCGAACCTGGGTACCGAAGTAGCCGAGCTGCTCCATCGTCTGGTTGGCGCCGGTGCCGAGCAGTTCGTAGGGGCGGTTCGCAGACAACACAATCAGCGGAACCCGCGCGTAATTGGCCTCCACCACCGCGGGGCCCAGATTGGCTACCGCCGTCCCGGACGTCATCGCCACCGGAACCGGGGCGCCGCTGGCCGCGGCCAGCCCGACGGCCAGGAAGCCCGCGGTGCGTTCGTCGATGCGCACGTGCAGCCGCAACCGCCCGGCCTTGTCCGCATCGTGCAACGCAAAGGCCAGCGGGGCATTGCGCGACCCGGGACACAGCACCACATCGCGGACTCCGCCGCGGATGAGCTCGTCGACGACGGCATGGGCCTGAGCGGTCGACGGGTTCATGCCATCAGGGTGTCATACCACCTGAGGGGCGCTCGCAAAGAACTCCAGGATCGCGCGGTTGACCTCATCAGGGCGTTCGATGAAGCCCAGATGCCCGGCGTCGGCAATCTCGACGTACTTGCCGCCGGGGATGGCATCGGCCACCTCCCTACCAAGGTAGGGAGGCAGGGTCATATCGTCACTGAACCCGATGACCAGCGACGGGACGGTGATCCCCGCGTAGGCACCGGGCCGGTCGGGGGCGGGTATGGCGCTGCGCTGGTGATCGATGCCACCCGAGGCCGGCTCGGGCCACAGCGTGAACATGTCGATCCAGTCCTTGATCGCGGCATCGTTGTTGAGAGTCTTCGGCGAGAAGTTCAACAACAGGCGCATGGCGGCCTGGTAGGACGCGGGCACCTCGGCGCCCGACGCGGACAGCTCGAGCTCGGCCTTACGGAAGAACGACCGCGTGGAATCCTCGCGCCCCCGAGTGCCCATGAACACCGCGGCGGTCACGAGATCCGGGCGGGTGAGCGCGAGCTCCTGGGCGATGAGCGCCCCCATGGAGAACCCGACCAGCCGGGCCGGGGCCGCACCGAGATCCTCGATGAGCGCCGCGGCATCGGCCACCATGTCCTGCAGGGTGAAACCATCGGCGCACTCGGTGGTCGGCGGTATCCCCCGGTTGTTGAAAGTGATCGTGCGATATCCCGCGGCGCGGAATGCCGGTACCTGATGCAGGTGCCAGCTGCGCCCCGCGCCACCGCGCCCGGAAATAAAGACGACGGGATCACCGGACGCGCCGAGCGCCAGGGGCCCACGATCGTCGTAACTGATCTGGATGCCGTTGATGTTCGCGAGAGGCACGGTGACTGAACCTACCGGTTCAACAGTGGATAGCAGTCGGCCACTCTGCGCCGCCACCAATCGCGCCGGTCAGCAGACGCGGCAAGCGCCGCCAGCCGGGCCGGGTCGGGAGTGAACGACGCCACCGGCAGGTAACCGTCTTCGGGGGCCGGGGACGCGGCCACGTCCTCGACAAAGAACCCTCCGGTTCCCAATCCACAGGCATGCTCCAGCACCGGCAGCGCCGCGGCCGCACGCAGACCGATGCCGATGCCCACCGCGCTGTCCAGGGCACTGGAGATCACCACGGGCATACCGATGCGCTCCGCGATATCCAACAGCGCCGCCACACCACCGAGCGGGGCCACCTTGAGCACCGCGATATCGGCCGCCCCGGCTCGTGCGACGCGCAGCGGATCGCTTGCCCGCCTGATACTTTCGTCAGCGGCGATCGGCACATCCGGGAGGCGTCGGCGCACTTCCGCCAGCTCCTCGACGGTGACGCAGGGCTGTTCGGCGTACTCAAGAACACCGTCGCGGGTCAACGCGGTCAACGCCTGGATGGCCTGCTCGACGGTCCACCCTCCGTTGGCATCGACCCGCACGGTGGGGATCTGCGCGCGGACCGCTTCGACGCGGGCGATGTCGTCGTCGAGGGTCTGCCCGGGCTCGGCCACCTTGACCTTGGCGGTGCGGGCTCCGGGAAAGCGGGCCAGCACCTCGGGCACGTCCGCGGCGGACACCGCGGGCACCGTCGCGTTGACGGGTATGCGGGTGCGCCGGGCCGCGGGAAGCTCGGTGTACGCGGCCTCGATGGCGGCCCCCAGCCAGGCAGAGGCCTCGGGCGGGTCGTACTCGGGGAAGGCACCGAACTCGCCCCAACCGGCCGGACCTTCGATCAGTGCGAGCTCACGGGTGGTGATGCCGCGGAATCGCACGCGCATGGGCAATGCGACGACATGCAGCCGGTCGAGCACATCGTTTATCGCGGGCAGCTCCACATCAGCGATCGTCGCACGCCCCTGGGCCTCACCGGCTTGAGCCGCATCAACCGGTCAACCTTTAGTTGACACGATCCAGATCGTCAACCATTGCGATTAGCGACGGGCATACAGCTTTCTCATTTTCACTCCAAGAAATCAGCAACGCGTCCGCAACGATGCAGCCAAGGAACAACACTGAGAAAGAGCGGCGCCATTACCGCCGTCTACCGGACCGTCTGACTTCCAGACCAGGCTGTCACCTTGAGCCCACGGGTCCATGAAGAGGCACTCCTTGTCAAGGAGATATGCGTGCGGCCCAGATATGGCTACCGATGCGCGCGGCGCCAACGACCATTTCTGGCATGACGCCGGGGCCGGCATGATCGGCGCCAACGCCAATTGACCCGACATATCCGAGACTCGCGACTTCGCGTCGAGGAGACTCGACGCCGCCCACCATCGAGACGAGCCGCGATAGCAGTCAATTCGTAGATCCGCTACGCCATCGGTCCTGAGCGTCAAGGTAAACACCCTTGGGTCAGGCACCGGCGTCACGCTTCCACCGTCGGGCGGCACGATCGCCAGCAACTGCCAGTTAGTGCCGACGAGATAGCCAGCTAAATCAGATGACGAGCAGCCCATCAGAAGCAGCACCACCGCCACGGTCAGCACGCATTTCACCGGTAGTCGATCCCGCCCACGGGCGGCACGTCCAGCCCCTGAACGAACAGATCTGCCGATCGATGGCGTCCTCAAGCCCATCTGCTCTCATCGGGGCCAGCGCGGCCTGACGAAACTGAAAATTGCGTGCGTAGCGCCCTGACTGTTCTATACATTGCCGAGCTAGTCGCCGACAAGGGTGCTGCCGCGGTCTCGCCGGCCGCGACCACGCGTTCGGCCGGGCCAATGATGCGGTCAATACTCTGCAGCGTTTTGTTGGCGTGTGACAGAGTTTCATCAACCTCGTCCAACGAATTGTTCAACCTGGCAAGAACGCTACTCACAGCGGCCAACACGCTGAGCACGTTCGCTAGTAGGATATCAATCTGGTCAATGACTTTATTAATATGGAGAAATGTGTCTGCGATCCATCGTAACCGCTTCCGGTTGCGTGGTTTCTGATTCTCCATTGTTGGCCTCTATCCAGCTTCCGAGTGGTGTATCCGGGTAAGTGCCGAGAATGGAAGCGGCCACCAGAAACTTCTTCCGAGAATTACCGCAATGGTGGGGACGGTGAAAGTCCGCACGATGAAGGTATCGATTACCAGGCCAATGCCGATGGTCGAGCCAACCTGAGCGACATTGATCAGGCTGGAACCGAGCATCGCGAACATCGTCATCGCGAACACCATGCCGGCAGTGGTGACAACACCGCCGGTACCGGCGACTGATCTGATCACCCCGGTCTTAATTCCAGCGCCCATTTCTTCCCTAAACCTGGAGGCGATCAGGAGATTGTAGTCTGCGCCCACCGACACCAGAATTGCGAAGACCGCAACGGGAATTGACCAGTGGAGCTGGACCCCAAGGACATGTTGCCATATGACCAAGCTGATCCCCATCGTAGAGCCGAAGGACAAGAGCACCGACCCGATGACAACGAATGTGGCGACCACGCTGCGCAACAATAGAATGACCACCGTCAATATCACAGTCAGTGCGCCGACGAGAACGATTTTCTCGTCGCGGTTGAGGATAGTATGCATATCCCCCATCAGCGCACCAGGACCAGCAACGCTGACGACACTGCCCTCCAAGGGAGTTCCCTTGAGAGCTATTTTCATTTGCACAGCGAGCTCACGCGCGCGTTTCTGCCCTTCCGTGCTGTAGCTACTACTCTTCCCGGCGACGATCATCCGGGTGGTAGTCCCATCCTTGGAGAACAGCAAGTGCAGATATGGAGTGAACCGAGGATCGGAAAGTAACCGAGCCGGAAAATAGAAATAGTCACCGGTTCCTGCACTGCTTCTACCGATGTCTTGCATAACTGCAGTGACGGTATCGACTTGAGAAGCTAGCTGCGACAGTACGGCGTTGGTAGAAGTCGCCATTTCGTGCATCTGCGTCATAGATTCCAGCATCACAGGAAGCGCCTGAGCGGACTTGACCACACTGCCACTGAGCGAGTTCGAGGTGCGCAAAAGCTGCTGGACGTTGGATGCGAGACTACTGATGCTGTCAAAATTCGACAGGGCGCTGCGCGCTCCCGCACATAAGACATCGTCGGCGCAATTCTGCTGGGAATCGACCGACGTCCGCACGGGCTCGATAACTGGGCCTAATGCTCGCATGCCGTCCTTTAGCTGCTTCAACCCATTTTGAATTGGCACCGATATGGCGGCTAAACGTTGTGCTCCCTGCTGGGCAGCTTGGAGTTGCTCCCGCAGGCCGTCGATGGTGGCGATCGTGGATGCGAGATTGTCGGTGAGGTGCCGGAGCTGCCGTGACCGTTCTGTAAGAAGGACCGAATTCTGGGCCGCGAGAGAGCCCGCAAGGCCGACACTATATGTCAGCGACGCCTGATCCAGCGGGACACCCAGAGGGCGAGTAAGCCACTGCACTGACGTCACATCAGGCATTTGATTCAGGCGCTGAGCGGATTTTTCGAGCACGGCGATATCAGCTGAATTCCGCAGGTCATGTGGCGCCTGGATAAGCACCATATCTGGGTACATCTGACCCAAGGGAAAATGCTTTTCCGCTGCCATCAAGCCTGCGGCACTCGGCATGTTCTTGGGCACGAACTGTAACTCATCGTAGTTATAGGACGCCGTGGGAATGACGAGCATGAAGAGGATCAGCAAGACGAAGGTGCCTGCAAAGATGGGTTTGGGCCACCGGGCGATCCGCACACCCATGCGGCGCCAGAATTTCGCGCTCGATGCAGTCTTCTTCGGCTCGAATAGACCGAAGCGCCGCGCCCCGATCAACAAAACCGCTGGTGTCACCGTTACCGCAGACGCGACCGTGAACAATATTCCGACTGCGCACGGCAACCCCAAGGATCGCAGCATTTCCAGCTGCGTCAGGTTCATACAGCTTAGTGCGCCCGCGACTGTGGCACCCGAAGCAAGGACTACTGGAGCCACACCCCGATAACTCGCACGGAATGCTTCGTCGACGCTCAACCCGTTACGGCGGCCCTCCTGGTAGCGCCCGATAAAGAAAATTGAATAGTCGGTCCCGGCTCCGAGCATCAGCGCGAGCATTACCGCGTTTGTGAGCATTGACGTCGGCAATAGGTCCGCCTCAGTGAGCAGACCCACTACCGCAGAGGCAACACCAACTGCGGCACCGACTGAGAGGAAGGGCAAGATCGCTACCAATAATGACCGGTAGACGAGGAGAAGAAGGGCGCCAACGAGAAATACCGATACCACACCGACTACCAGGACGTCGTGTAATAGTGAGCCCACTTGGTCGACGGCGGCCTGACTGAGGCCAGTCGCATAAACCGTAATGCCAGCCGGTTTAGGTATCGCGTCGAGCAGTGTCTGGACAGCCTTGACAGACTCAAATGCCATGGGGCTTCCAACATCTCCCTCCAGCTGCACCTGGGCCAAAGCCACCTGCTTGTCCGGGCTTTCGCTGAGCTGGGAAAGTTGGGGGTCTGACCACATATCAAGTGCTGATTGGACGTGTCTGGCGTCAGATCTCAGCCGCTGCATGAGTTGGGCACGGAAGGCGCGATCAGCGTCGCTAAACGGCGTGCCCTTCTCGACGATGATCACGGTGGTGTTGTTAGAGGAAGATTCGTCGAAGGCTTCCCCCATCCGCTTGAGGGCCTGTCCAGACTGCGTGCTGGTAGGGATTATCGGACTGCTGTGAGTCAGGATGAGTTGCTCGACTGACGGCGCAGCAGCAAAGAGGCCGACTGCACCGAACATCCAAATCCCCACGATGGGGATCGCGAACCGATCAATGAGGGTCGCGATTCTTGCAAACACAGGGCTGTCATGCACGGTTGTCCACCTCTATGGCGTGAGCTTCTGGAATGCCAGCAGGTTGCAGCTGACGGACGGGTTGGCACCTGAATCGGATTTCTCGTCAGCCACCTGGCCGTCGACCCTGATGCGGCAGGTGACCGTGTCAGCGAGCGATAACGCGGTCACTCCCGCAGCGAATGCAAGATCATCGGTGGTGAGCCCAGTGCGCCAGGGAGCAGCGCCGGAATACAGGCGGGACTGCCCGCCCCCGTCCAAATAGGAGACGGTGACGGGGTGGCCGGCGGTCGTGCCGACCTCGTATGTCACCTTTTTAGGTGTTGACAGGGTCAAAGCCGCTCTTGCCGGTTCCACGGGCGTCTCGAGCACGGGTAAAGCCACCTGCTTGGCCGTGAGCACATAGGTGACCGCTGCGATCCAGACAGCTACCAGCAGCGGATAGACACACAATTCGCGTCTTAGGGCGCTACGTGTTAGCACGTCCCTGCCGCTGACCTGTCCTTCAGCCACAAACATCGGTGAATACCGCCGTATACGTCGTAGCATCGCCAGCAACTTCACGACGCAATGTCGCATCCACCAGCCACGTCACTGCCAACGCAACAACCGCGAAAACGACCGATCCAATCAACGGCCCGGTGACCTTCATGAGTTGCCCGACCGGTTCGGCATTGTCCTTGCAACGCAGTATCTTCGCTCGTTTGTGTGCGGCTCGCTTCGCTCCACTCGGTTCCGTCGCCAGGGCCGTGAATACTGCCTCGTTTCTGCTGACGACCGCGAAGCCACACGAGACCACCACGGACTACCCCACTGCCGCTACCAATGAACATCCGGACTCCGCTACAGATCGACGGGCGCGATGGCTAACAGTCTGCACACTAACGTGAAGACGTTAATAAGTCTATAAATCATTAACATTCTACGTTATCGCATGTGGCAGACTGTTTACGTGGCGATAGGGCCGAACGATGAGACAGGCGAGAAGATCCTCGACGCCGTCATAAGGGTGTGGCAATCATTCGGCGTGAAGCGCATCTCGATCGACATGATCGCCCGCGAGGCGGGTGTCTCTCACATGAGTTTGTACCGCCGCTGGGCAGGCAAGAACGACCTGATCATGGCGGCAGGAATCCGTGAAGTCGAACGCATCATGGAACAGTGCGATGAACGCGTCGCGGCAGTGGATAGTGACGAGGAGGCGGTCGTAGAGTCCTTCACCACCGTGTATTGCCTGGTGCGCAGCCATCCGCTCTACATACGTGAGATGAGCACCGAACCCGAAGGAATCCTTCCGTACGTCACCATTCTGGCGGATCCGGCCATCCAGATGGGCGTGGAATACGGTGTATGCCTGCGTGATTGGAGTGATCCTCCGGAGAATCTTCCCGAGGTGGTCGAACTCGGCGTACGCGTCGTGCAGTCTCTACTATTGACGCCGCCAACCCAAGTATCGCTAGATACCGAAGAAGAAGTTCGCGCCTACGCGCGCCGTGTACTGGTTCCGTTGTACAGACGGATCACCGACCCGGCACACACCCCAGTTGGCTGAGCTTCCGAGGCGCAGCGCGGAACAAGCGAACAGTCCCTAGCACCCCATTCACACGTGACGGGCGGCGCTATGCCGTCGGCGGAGTACCCGGATCGGCCTGGATCGCCAACGCACGCAAGGCCAAAGAGGGCACCCTGACACAGGGGCGCCACACCCAACGGATACGCATTGTCGAGCTGTCACCCGAGGACTCCCGCCCGGTGCTACGCGCGTTTCCGATCGAGGTACCCACGGGAGTCGGCTTCATCCGAAACGCCGGGCTGGTCAAGGAGGGCACCCCGGATGAGTTCGAGGCGCTCGCCGGGATCGCCGCCGTATTCCGGTTGGATCCGCTGGACGGCTAGACCCTCGTCACAGCTAATCATCAACGAGGGCGTGGCCCGGATGCAGAATCCGGGATTGGTTACCGCCGTTGCGCTTTGCCTCATACATGGCCTGGTCGGCACAGGCGGTCAGCACATCGATCGCCTGCTGTGAAGTCGCTGACGCGACGCTCGCGACCGCCTGCGCCGCCACACCAACACTCGCGGTCACGGCGATGCCCGCCGGCTCGGAAGTCCTCACGGCCTCCCTGAGCCTGGCGGCGAAATCCGCGACAGACTCCGCCGGACACACCGTCGCCACGAGGAATTCCTCACCGCCTGAGCGGCCCACCAGGTTCCCCCGAATCGTCTCCGCAGCAAGCGCCTTGGCCAGCTCGACGAGTACTCGATCGCCCGTCCCGTGGCCGTGCCGGTCATTGATCGACTTGAACCGATCGATATCGATGATGGCGACGGCGATGACTAGGTCGCCTTCCAACCTGTACTTGCGCGTCAACCCGCTGTGCAAGCGCTTCCACTCGCCGAAGATGCCCCGGCGATTGAGGAGACCCGTGAGCGGATCACGCTGCGCGGCAAGCGCGTCCAGGCGCACCACCGCGATCCCGAACTGAATGACCACGGGTATCAACACCACCACCAGCAGCATGCTCGTCACCTTGACCAACGCAGTCATCGCCGCGCCTACCGTGCCCTCGGCGAACAGGCGCGACGACAGCGCCAGGATCATCGGGCCGCACCACGCGACATGCGCCACCAGCAGCCGGTTTCCCAGGAAGAAGCTGACGTACGCCCCGACCGGGGTAAACAGCACCGTTCCCACCAGACCTGCCAGTGGATCGGAGTCCTGCCAGCAGGCAATCGCGATCCCGACGTCCGCGAAGGCGACGAATGCCACCGCCTCGCGCAGGGACGGCCACGGCCCCACCGCCCAGCGCACCGCCCAACCCAACGCCCCCACGGCACACACGCCGACAATGACGCGGCCCGCTGTGCTCCGGGGCCCGGTGTCGCTGAACTGCAACGCGACGCAGATCGCCGCGAAGATCAACGCATATCCGCCGATGAGGTTGCGGACGGTCCGGTCAAGCTTTCGATCGCGTAGGAAGGACCGCAACCAGCCCGTGGGAACCGGCTCGGTCCACCACTGGAGCAGAAAAATCATCCAGGCGGTGGAACGGACGTACGCGACAACTTTCTTCAGCGGCATCTAAATCCCCGGATTGGCGGTCGGTGCATTGCGCCTCGGAACCATCCGGACGGTCGGCAGCGGCGGTGCGGGCAGGCGAGCCACCGCACCCACGTAGCCCTCCACGTGGCCAAAGCGTTCCGACTCGGCTTGCCACTCCTTCCGGAATTCCGCGATCTCGTCGTGGTCGCGGCCAACGAAGTTCCACCACATGACGATCTGCTCACCGAACGGCTCGCCACCTAACAGAATCGCCCGCGCCAGCGAATCTGTCGGGTTGAGCACGGCGAGTTGTTCGACTCCGGTGCCGACATAGCCCAGCTCGCCTCGCGACAACCTGGAGCCGGACAACTCGACGGCCTCGGTATCCACCAGCAGCCCATGCTCAAATTCGGGATCGATATCGAGTCGCACCATGCTCCGCGGCGCCAGCAGCAGTTCGGCGCCGAGCAGGGGAGTCGCGCTACGCACCGGCGACACTTGTCCCGCCAAGGTTCCCAGGAACACTCGCAAGGTCACCCCGCCGGCCTCGACGGCCGCTGGTGCGTAATGTTGGAAATCGCTTGCCACATCACGGTATTCGTCGGGTAAGGCCACCCACAGCTGCACACCGTGCAGCGTGGTGGTCTGGGCGGTCGACACCTCGGAATGGCAAATACCACGACCACCGGTCATCAGATTCAGCTCGCCAGGGCGCACCATCGCGTGCACCCCGTTACTGTCGCGATGCTCTATCTCCCCGCTGAACAACCAGCTCACCGTCTGCAGACCGGTATGCGGATGAGGTGCCACGTCCATCCCGCCGGTGGATGTGATGTCGTCAGGACCGTAATGATCGGCAAAGCACCAGGCGCCGATCAGCGATCGCCCCGCCTGGGGCAGGGTCCGCAGCACCGTCATCGCGCGCGGTCCACCGAGCGGAACCTCTCGCGGAGTAAGTATTTCGACCACCGGGCGCCCGGACCCGTCGCGAGGACACGGGCCAACCTCGCATCGGGTTTCCGATGGCGTGATCTCGGTATTGCTCATGTGGTTCATCATCGACTGTGTGCACTGCGCGTGCGGCATAGTTGGTCACATGGACGGATCCGAACCAGCGCCCACGGTCGCCGACGCACCCGACGCACACCGCTTCGAAATCACAGCCGATGGCGAACTCGCCGGATTCACTGAATACCTCGATAAGTCCCTAGCGGGCACGGCCGTGCGAATTTTCTATCACACCGAAATCGATGAAAAATTCGGCGGACGCGGTCTCGCCGGAACACTGGTGCAGTCCGCGCTGACGTCGACGCGGGTGACTGGGCGCAGGGTCATCCCCGTATGCCCGTACGTCCGAAAATTTGTCGGTAAGCATCACGAATTCGACGACATCGTCGGGCCAGTCACTGCGCAAGCGCTGGAAGCCGTCCAGGCCCACCAGCCATGACGGAGCATCGTGTCTACATCGACAAGCAAACTCCGTCCGTCTACCAGGGGCTGACCAAGACCGCTGCCGAGCTGCGCACCCGGGCCACTGAGGCCGGACTCTCGCGAACAACGTTGGAATTGGTCAACATTCGAGTCTCTCAGCTCAACCGTTGCCTGTTCTGCCTCGATCTACACACCCGCGTCGCGCTGGAGGAGGGCGAGTCCACTCAGCGAATCGCCGTGCTGCCGGTGTGGCAGGAGGCCGAGCTGTTCAGCGATGTGGAGCGTTCGGCGCTGACAATCGCCGAAGCAGTGACGGAGGTAGCCGATCGCCACCTCACCGACGAGCAGTACGCCGCCGCGCGTGAACACCTCTCCGATGATCAGATATCGGTGCTGGTGTGGTCGGCCATCATGATCAACACCTTCAACCGGATCTCGATTCTGAGTCGCCACCCGATCACGAGGCGCTGACACCCGATCGCATGGGGCGGGAATACAACGGAAGCACCATGGGTTAGATTTCATGAGCCAGAGTAATGAACTGGTTACACAGTTATCTCACGGGGAAGGTATTCGACGATGCCACAGCTGCGTGCCACATACGTCCGCAAGACAGCGCGCTCAGCGGTACTCGCGGTGACGCTCGCCACCGCATTATCCGGGTGCACCGTCTACCAAACGCTCACGAAGCCCCCAGAGACTCCCCCGCCGTCGGCCGCTACCGCGGCGGCCAGTGACCAAGACCAGATCCGGCACGTGACCGCCCAGATGGGCAAGGTGATCGGAAGCCTCGATTTGGACGCGGCCAACGCCCTGACCTGCCCGCGCTACCAGGTGTCCAGCCGCACAGCCGACGAGAAGCTCGTGCCCTCGATCAATTCCTGGCAGGGCGCAGAGGAGGCGCTGATGTACGGCGATACCTCTGCCCTGTCCAGCCATGTGGCACAACGGTTCCCCAGCGCAGGTAGCGGCGAACGCGCCACGCTCGTCAACGCGATCGTCACACGCGATCAGTTCGCCTACACGGCCACCGCGCTGCAGGTGATCCGCGAGTCCACCACGGTGGAGAAGTTCGCAATCGACAACATCAAGATCGTCGGTGACAGTGCCACCGGGGATATCACGGCGACGTACAGCCTGGGCGGTGCCGCCACCCAGACCCAGACCAAGCCGAACCAGTTCCGGAAGGAGGGCGGCACGTGGGCGTGGTGCCAGCAGCCGCCACCGGGCCTGTTCACCCAGTGGACGACGCCCTCGGCGGCACAGTCGTACGCGTAGCGGTTCACCGGTAGCGTCGACCGACCACGAACCGGGTGGCCTCTAGAGTCGGAGCCATGACCCAAGACGACGGGCAGACCGCCAATCCCTTTGACCCGACTCGCTGGCAGCCGGTGGCGGGATTCGAGGACCTGACCGACATCACCTATCACCGGCACGTCAGCCAGGGAACCGTGCGAATTGCTTTCGACCGGCCCGAGGTACGCAACGCCTTTCGGCCACACACCGTCGACGAGCTCTACCGAACGCTGGATCATGCCCGGATGACCTCCGACGTGGGGGCGGTACTGCTCACCGGGAATGGCCCCAGCCCCAAGGACGGCGGCTGGGCATTCTGCTCCGGCGGCGATCAACGCATCAGGGGCCGCACCGGTTATCAGTACGCGGGAGGCGAGACGGCCGAGACCGTGGACCCGGGCCGCGCGGGCCGTCTGCACATCCTGGAGGTGCAGCGTCTCATCCGCTTCATGCCAAAGGTGGTGATCGCCTTGGTGAATGGGTGGGCTGCCGGCGGTGGACACAGTCTGCACGTGGTGTGCGACCTGACATTGGCCAGCCGCGAACATGCTCGCTTCAAGCAGACCGATGCCGATGTGGGCAGTTTCGATGGCGGCTACGGCAGCGCATACCTGGCCAAGATGGTTGGCCAGAAGTTCGCTCGTGAGATCTTCTTCCTGGGCCGGCCGTACACCGCCGAACAGATGCATCACATGGGCGCCGTGAACGAGGTCGTCGACCACGAACATCTGGAGACGGTCGCGCTGGAGTGGGCCGCCGCCATCAACGAGAAGTCGCCGCAGGCACAACGAATGCTGAAGTACGCCTTCAACCTCGCCGATGATGGACTCGTCGGACAACAGTTGTTCGCCGGGGAGGCAACACGATTGGCTTACATGACCGATGAGGCCGTCGAAGGCCGCGACTCGTTCCTGGAGAAGCGCAAGCCGGACTGGTCGCCCTACCCCTGGCATTACTAAGACCTGGGCCCCGCTCAGCACGGGTTGGGCCTGCAGCGACCACCGACTACTCGTTTTTCTGTGCGGTTACCGCGCCGCGCGCTGCATCCAGAAGTCGAGCTCGAGGTCCTCTTCGGCGCATTGGCGATACTTCGAGAAGTCGGTGACACCGGCCTCGGTGAGCACCTCGTCGTCGACGAAGCTGTTTCCGGTGACCTCCCGGCTGGGCTTGATCAGGATCTCGTACGCGGCGTCGGCCATGATCTCCGCCGAGCGACAGCGGGCAACGAGCTCCGCGCCGAGGATATTGCGGATGGCGGCGGTGTCGATGGTCGTGCGCGGCCACAGCGAGTTCGACGCGATGCCGTACTTGCGTAGTTCGGCGGCCAGCCCGATGGCCACCAGGCTCATGGAGAACTTCGAGATGGTGTACGCGGTAGTGGTCTGATCGAACCACGTGGGTTCCAGCGTGATGGGCGGCGACAGGGTCAGGATGTGCGGATTCTCCGCCTCCTTGAGCGCGCCGATCGCCGACGTCGAGAGCGAGAAGGCGCCCCGCGCGTTGATGTCCTGCATCAGGTCGTAGGCCTTCATCGAAATCGATTCCGAGGGAGCGAGATTCAACGCGCTCGCATTGTTGACCACGACGTCGATCCCGCCGAACCTCTCGACCGTCTGGGCCACGGCCGAGGCCACGCCCTCGTCGTCACGGACATCGCCGAGAATGGGGAGCGCATGACCACCGGCGGCCTCGATCTCCTCGGCGGCGGTGTAGATGGTGCCGGGAAGCTTCGGGTGCGGCTCTGCCGTCTTCGCCATGATCGCGATATTCGCGCCGTCCCGCGCGGCCCGAAGTGCGATCGCCAGCCCGATGCCGCGGCTGCCTCCCGACATGATGATGGTCTTACCTGCCAGCGATCCCATAGCCACGTCCTTGTCGTCATAGGGGTTGAGTGAGGTCAGCGTAGGACACCGCCAGTAAGGCGAACCTTGCGAGACCTAAGTCACCCAGGCCCGACATTTCGCACTCATCGCGGTGGGCATACAGTTCTTACTCGTGAGTAAGAACTCGTTGAGCAAGCGGCTCAACACCGCCTTTGCGCGCGCCCTGATGCAGCCTTTCCCCAGCCCATCGCTCCTTCGCGCGAAACTCGACGCAAACTACGGCGTCTCGGTCAAGGACAAGCGCGTCCTCATCACCGGCGCGTCCTCGGGTATCGGCGAGGAGGCCGCATACCAATTCGGCAAGCTTGGCGCCAAGGTCATCGTGGTGGCACGGCGTGAAGACCTGCTGAACGAGGTCGCCGCACGTATCACCGCCGCCGGCGGCACCGCGGATGCCATCGCATGCGACCTGTCCGACCTCGATGCCATCGACAAGCTGGTGGAGACCGTGAACGAACGCCATGGCGGTCTCGACATCCTGGTCAACAACGCCGGTCGCTCCATCCGACGCAAGACCTACGAGTCTCTGGATCGCTGGCATGACGCCGAGCGGACCATGCAGCTCAACTACTTCTCGCCGTTGCGGCTGATCCGCGGGTTCGCCCCCGGCATGGTCGAACGTCGCAGCGGCCACATCATCAACGTGGCCACCTGGGGAGTGCTCACGGACGTCGTGCCGCAGTTCGCGGTGTACAACGCCTCCAAGGCCGCGTTGTCGACGGTCAGCCGAATCGTGGATGCCGAATACGGCAAGTACAACGTGCACACCACCACCCTGTACTTCCCGTTGGTGCGCACCCCGATGATCGCGCCCACCGAGGCATACACCAACGCGGCGGCGCTGACCTCCGCAGAGGCCGCCGAGTGGATGGTGCTGGCGGCCCGTACCAGGCCGGTGCGCATCGCCCCGAGGATCTCGGTAATGTCAGCCGCCACCAATGCCGTGGCACCCAGCCTGGTGACACGGGTGGCAATGTCGGGGCGCGAAACCCTCTGATGAGGCTCCATCCCCGTGGTAGACACGGGTATGGAGATATTGTCCAGCCGAATACTGTTGCGGCCTAAGGATTATGACGCGACGCTCGCGTTCTATCGCGACACGCTGGGCCTTGCCGTCGCGCGCGACTACGGAGCGGGCATGGTGTTTTTCGCCGGACAGTCCCTCATCGAGATCGCCGGACACGGCAGCGCGGATGGACCCCCGACGGCATTTCCCGGTGCGCTCTGGCTCCAGGTACGCGACGTCTACGCGGCCCAGGCCGACCTCGAAAGCCGCGGCGCTTCGATAAGCCGTGCCGCGCAGCAGGAGCCGTGGGGCCTGCACGAGATGCATGTCGCGGCCCCCGACGGCGTCACGCTGATCTTCGTGCAGATCCCCCCGGACCACCCACTACGCAAAGACACCCGGCGGTAGCTTCCGCCGGGTGTCTGTGGAGTTGGTCGCGGTACTACTTGACGAACGGGAAGAAGTCGATGCCCGTGTGGTGGATGATCGTCGTCCGGGTAATCCACAGCAGCGCGAGGACGACAACCGCTCCGACCAGAGTGAAGAGCGCCAGTCCCAGGAACTTCACGGCCGGGTTCGGTGCGGCGACGGTGCCGTCGTCATTGGCACCGCCAACACCCGACGAGTAGGCGACCAGGCCCGCCGCGAACACCGCCGGCAGACCCGCACCGAGGACCAACCCAACAACGAGCACCTTGCCGATGGCTTCCACGTAGTTCATTGAGGCTTCCTTACTGTTCTTTGGGTCTACTGCGCTGGACTGGGTTAGACCGAGGCCGTGTCGTTGGCGGAGTCCTGCTTCGAGGCATCCTTGCTCTCGGCGGACACTTCGGTCTTGACCTCGCGGGCATCGGCGGGAACCACCGAGTTGGTGGAGTCATCCCAGTCGGCGTTGACGTTGCTGGAGTCGACCTTCTCCTGCTGAGCACGCCACCACATGTAACCGGAGAGTACGACGAGCAGGCCGAAGATGATGAGGTCACCGACCATCGGAGTGGTGAGATCGCCGATGGCCTTGGACAGCCAGTAGGACAGCGCGCCGACGATACCGGCGGCAGGCAAGGTGACCAGCCAGGCCAGCACCATGCGTCCGGCCACGGCCCAGCGCACCTCGGCACCGGGCTTGCCGACGCCACTGCCCAGAATGGAACCGGTGGCCACGTGCGTGGTGGACAGGGCCATACCAGCGGCACTGGAGCTCAGGATGATCGCGGCCGAGGACGCTTCGGCGGCAAGACCCTGCGGGGACTCGATCTCGACGAGGCCCTTACCCAGGGTGCGGATGACTCGCCACCCACCGAGGTAGGTGCCGAGGCCGATCGCGAGCGCGCAGCTGGCGATGATCCAGAACGGCAGGCCGGTCTCCTTGACGTTTCCGGACAGATGGCCGGTGGTGATGAGCGCCAGGGCGATGACACCCATGGTCTTCTGCGCGTCATTGGTTCCGTGGGACAGCGCAACCAGGGACGCGGTGGCGATCTGGCCCCAGCGGAAGCCCTCCTCGCGACGCTTCTTCACCACGTTCCGGGTGAGGCGGTAGACCAGCCAGGTGCCGGCAGCGGCGACCAGGCCCGCGATTAGGGGCGCGGCCAACGCGGGGATGATGACCTTCTGCAGGATGCCGTCCCACTTCACGCCCGACAAACCGATGGCGGCGAGGGCGGCGCCGATAAGGCCACCGAAGAGCGCGTGTGACGAGCTGGACGGAATACCGAAGAGCCACGTCAGCAGGTTCCACAGAATGCCGCCGATGAGGCCCGCGAAGATGATCGTCAGACCCATGGACGGGGTGATGTTGGGCAGCAGGTGGCCGGTCTTGCTGTCCTGCACCTTGATGACCGAGGTGGTCACGGTGACGGCGACCTCGACGGAGAGGAAGGCACCGACGAGGTTCAGGACGCCGGCGAGCAGAACCGCGGTCTTGGGCTTGAGCGCACCCGTTGCGATGGACGTCGCCATGGCGTTACCGGTGTCATGAAACCCGTTGGTGAAGTCGAAGGCCAGTGCCGTTGCAATCAACAGCACCAGAATGATCATGGTTGCGTCCATGGCGCTAATTCTGGGGTAAAGGCCTTGACTTTGACCAGCTGATGGACGAGCAAGTTTGGGCGCTGACCGGCCAGTTTGATATTTCCCGCAAGGAGTTCACATTCCGTTAACCTTCCGGGTGCTGACTGTTCGGACTGGACGCGGGCTTCCTGGCCGATTGCGGCTAGTTTTGCCTGGCGACAACACCCGCCAACAGCACTACGATCCCTAGCAGTCGATACGAAGAGGACGGCCGCCCGTCCGTACAGGAGTTTGAGGCCGTGAACGCATTTCTGAGCAAGATCGTCACCTGGCTTCGGGCGGGGTACCCCGAAGGCGTCCCGCCACCTGACTATGTCCCGCTGCTGGCGCTGCTGGGGCGCAGGTTGAGTAATGACGAAGTCAAAACCGTGGCGCGCGAACTGATGGCCCGGGGCGACTTCGACAACATCGACATCGCCGTGCTCATCACCCAGGTAACCGATGAGCTGCCGACCGGAGAAGACATCGAGCGCGTCCGCGAGCGACTGGCGAAAAAGGGTTGGCCCCTTGATGATCCGCGTGAGCCCGCAGATCATCCTGACGAACCGGGCTCCGGTCAGGCCTCCGACCACCCGGCGTGACCCGGCTACTGCGCGCCTTGCCCGTACCCGGCGGGCAGACCATGCTCGGCCTCCTGCCCCGCCTGGCGGAGCTGCTGGACGGCCGCGGCGACGCGGTCTTGCCCGTGCCTGCCGACGACGCCGGTCAGGCCCATTTCCTCGCCTCTGAACTCGCCGCCGATGAACCGATCGCCGAGGATGTCGCGGTGGTGGTCTCAACGTCAGGCACCACGGGAAAACCCAAGGGCGCCATGCTCAGCCGCGATGCCCTCGTGGCCAGCGGCTCGGCCACGCACGCCCGCCTGGGCGGTAGCGGCCAATGGCTACTGGCACTGCCACCCCATCACATCGCCGGAATGCAGGTGCTGCTGCGCAGCATCCAGGCCGGAACCGAACCCGTCGTCATTGACGTGTCGGCCGGTTTCTCCCTACCCGACTTCGTGCGGGCGGCCACCGAGATGACAGGAAGTCGTCGGTACATCTCCCTGGTGGCAACACAGTTGGTGAAGGTGCTGGATGATCCCGCAGCATCGGAGGCGCTCGCCTCCTTTGACGCCGTGCTCCTGGGTGGTGGTCCGCTCCCCGCCTCCGTCGCTATCAGGGCGGCGCAGGCCCGTATCCCGGTGGTCCGAACCTACGGGATGAGTGAGACCTGCGGCGGGTGCGTGTATGACGGCGTGGCCCTCGCCGGCGTCCAGGTGCGCATCGGGCCGGAGGGGCGGATCGGCCTGGGTGGCGCCACCGTGGCATCGGGGTATCGAAATATGCCGGAAAACAAGGCATTTGCGGAGTCCGGATGGTTCCATACCGATGACTTCGGGGAGCTTGACGAGGGCCGCTTGCGGGTGTTGGGACGATTGGACGAGGCCATCGGCACCGGGGGGCTTACCGTGGTTCCGCAGGTGGTGGAGGCCGTTCTTGCCACTCATCCGCTGGTCGCCGAATGCGCTGTGTTCGGCGTGCCCGACGACCGGCTCGGCCAGCGCGTCGCCGTCGCGGTGGTGCCCTCCCCGGACGGCACCCCGACGCTGGAGGATCTGCGGGCGCATATCACCACGGCACTCGAAGACACCGCCGCCCCGCGTGAACTACACCTTCTCGATGAACTACCCCGGCGCGGGATCGGGAAACTGGACCGCCGCGCCCTCGTCAAACGCTTCTCTTGACCTCAAGCTGACTTGAGGTCATAGCGTTTGACGCCATGACACGTGAAGAGTGTGTGCCGGGTGCCGCGCCTCTGGTTCGAGACGGTGACCGCGAGATGGTCAGCACCGCGGCCGGGAACGAGACCGGATTGGTGATGGACTCCGACGCGACAGGTGGGGCGGTCAGCGTCCTGAGTGTCTACCTGCCCAAGGGCGCGAATGGCGCGGCCCCACATTTCCACACGCGATCCACCGAGCTGTTCTACCTGGTGTCGGGTCGGCTGGAAATCCTGGCGGGAGATCGCATCGAGATTCTGGAACAGGGTGACACACTGTTGGTTCCCCAGCTGATGCCGCACGCGTTCGGCGCCACCGGCGACAGCGATGCCAACATCTTCACGGTGCTCTCCCCCGGCGTTCAGCGCTTCGACTACTTCCGGCTGCTGGACCGAATCGTCCACGGCCACGCCGATATCAGCGAACTGCGGGCCGCGCAGGAAACCTATGACAACCACTTCGTCGAGAGCCCGGTGTGGTCCGCGGGGCGTGGACTGTCGGCGCTCGATGCCCCCTGATCGGCCGGCCTCGGCGACCGAGTCAGGCAGCCTCGGCGACCGCTTTGATCCTGTTGAGGGTCTCACGCATGCCGTTACGGTTGGTGCGTCCGCGTGCCCAGCCCAGTAGCGCCCAGTAGATGCGCAGCGACAACGTCGGTGTCAGCTCGAAGGATTCGGTGACATCGGTACCGTCGCCGGCAGGCTCGAACCGATAACGCCAGGTGTTCACCGTCTTACCGTTGGGCCAGAGCACCGCGAAACCGAAGGACCGACCGCGGTCGCAGTCGACGATTCGGCACACCGTCCAGTAGACGGGCCCCTTCTGATTGCGCTTCACATGACCACGGAAGCGCACACCCACCGCGGGGCCGGTGGCGCCGTCGAGCCATTCGGCCTCGAACGTCTCCGGACTGAACTTCCCGGTGTTGGTGATATCGCTGACCAGTTCCCAGATCTTGTCGGCAGGAGCGGCGATGTGCACGGTGACCGAATCACGCATGGCGTTACGGTACCCGCGATGAATCTCGGTGACGGGCCGGGTCTGTATCACCATGCCCCTTACCTCCCATTTCGATCAGCGATTCAGCGAACCCGGCGCCGCCGCGCCCGCATGGCACGACGTATCGGCGCTGCTGTCCGCCGCCGAGCTGTACTGGATGACCACCGTCCGCGCCGACGGCAGCCCACACACGACTCCGCTGGTCGGGCTGTGGCAGGGAGACTTCTTCGTGTTCTGCACCGGGCCCACCGAACAGAAGGCACGCAATCTCGACGCGAACGCCGCGGTGGCCGTCGCGACCGGCGTCAATACCTGGAATGACGGGCACGACGTCGTCGTCGAAGGAACGGCCGACCGCATGCTCGATCCCTCAGCCCTACAAAACCTGGCGGACGCCTACTTCGAAAAGTACGGCGAGGACTGGAAATTCACGCCGAGCGAAGGCGGCTTCGGCGAGGGCGATCAGTTCGCCGTTGTGTACAAGGTGGTGCCGTCGAAGGTGCTGTCCTTTACCAAGAATCCGCACGGACAGACGCGCTATGTCCTCTAGGGAAGCTCGATCGGCAGTGTGACGCCGTCATGTGCACGGCAGTGTCCACAGGTGTCGACGGATTCGGTCGCGGTCACCGCGGTGCGCACCAGCTCTTTGAATCCGCCGATGTTCCGCTCAAACTCGGCGAACACGTCAACCGCACGGACGCCCTGGCCGTGTTCGATTCCGGCATCCAGATCAGTGACCAAGGCGATTGCGGCATAGCAGATTTCGAGCTCGCGGGCCAGCACCGCCTCGGGGTATCCGGTCATGTTGACCAGAGTGAAACCCTGCGATGCGTACCACCGGCTTTCGGCCCGTGTCGAGAACCGCGGTCCCTGCACCACCACCATGGTGCCGCCGTCGACGGTCTCTGGTTGCAGCGATACCGCGCGCAGCCCGGGGCAGTACGGGTCGGCGAATTCCACGTGGATACCGCCACTGTCGAAAAATGTCTGCTCGCGCCCGCTGGTGCGGTCCACCAACTGATCGGGCACCACGATGGTGCCAGGGCCCAGATCGGGGGTGAGGCTGCCCACGGCACACGGCGCAAAGACCCGGCGCACACCAAGGGCACGTAGCGCCCACATGTTGGCGCGATAGGGCACGGCGTGCGGTGAGAATTCGTGGCGACTGCCATGCCGGGGCAGAAACGCCACCTCGCGCTCCCCCACCAGACCGATCGTGATGGGCGCACTGGGCTGTCCGTACGGCGTCGTCGGGGTGACGGTCCGCACCGGTTTGTCGAAGAACGAGTAGAAACCGCTACCACCGATCACCGCGAGCATGCCGATATTGTTGTTCAACGCTTCGGCTTGCTGCCAGTTGGGGTGTGCGGCCGCACCATACAGATAATTAGTCGCCCACATACAGGCAATAGTTCCCGACAAATTTCGGACGCAATTTTCTCAATTCTACGTGGCAATAGAGATCTCGTTGCCACAGCCGAATAGTGGTACGAACAGAACCGCTCCCGGCGATTGCGCGGGAGGTGCATCAATTGCTGACGGCAATTCACAAGCACCCGTCGACAATGCCGCCACCGCGCCGGTCTTGACGCGCCTGCGGTCAAGGCTACGGTGGAGAAATGAATTCGATTGGGCCTCAACTACATCGAAGACAATTCCTGATAGCCACCGCGGCATCGGCCGGCGCCCTGGCGCTCGCCTCATGTGCCGATCAGCCCGGGCAAGGAACAACCCCCACGAAGGAGACAACCGGCGTGTATGAATTACCGAATCTCGACTGGGATTACTCAGCCTTGGAGCCGCATATTTCCGGCGAGATCAACCAACTGCACCACGACAAGCACCATGCCGCATACGTCAAGGGCGCCAACGATGCCGTGGAGCAGCTCGCCGAAGCTCGGGCGAAGGGCGACAACGCCACGATCGTGCTACTGGAAAAGAACCTCGCGTTCAATCTCGGCGGCCACGTGAACCACTCGATCTGGTGGAAGAATCTCTCCCCACACGGTGGAGACAAACCGCAGGGCGACCTGGCTGCCGCTCTCGACGAGCAGTTCGGGAGCTTCGACAAGTTCCGCGGGCAGTTCTCCGCGGCGGCCAACGGTGTTCAGGGCTCGGGCTGGGCATGGCTCGGGTACGACACCCTCGGCAAGAAGCTGCTGACGTTCCAGATGTACGACCAACAATCCAACGTGCCGTTCGGGACCGTCCCGCTCCTCGGCGTGGATGTCTTCGAGCATGCGTACTACCTGCAGTACAAGAACGTGAAGGCCGACTACGTCAAGGCTTTCTGGAACGTGGTGAATTGGCCCGATGTACAGGCACGTTTTTCCGCGGCACTCTCGAAAACACCTGGCCTGATCTTCCCGTAGCGAATCTTCGGACGTGGCCATGGCAGGATCGGCCACATGGCCAGCATCGCGCAATGGATCGAAGGTTCCCGCCCCCGCACCTGGCCCAACGCCCTCGCCCCGGTCATCGCCGGCACGGGTGCCGCAGCGGCGGCCGGCAGCCCCGTCTGGTGGAAAGCGCTTCTAGCGCTGGCCGTATCGGTGAGCATGATCATCGGCGTCAATTTCGCCAACGATTACTCAGACGGAATCCGCGGGACCGATGACGACCGGGTGGGGCCGCTGCGGCTGGTCGGCTCCCGTCTGGCATCGCCGGCGGCGGTCAAGGCCGTCGCGATCGCGTTCCTGGCCCTGGCCGCGGCAGCAGGATTGGCGCTGGCCATCCACACCGCCTGGTGGCTGGTGGCCGTCGGCGCGGCATGCGTCGCTGGTGCCTGGTTCTACACCGGCGGGTCGAAACCCTACGGATACAGCGGATTTGGCGAAATCGCCGTCTTCATATTCTTCGGCCTGGTGGCGGTGCTGGGCACCGAGTATGTGCAGACCTCGGCGGTCAGTCCCATCGGCCTGGCGCTGGCGGTGGCGATCGGCAGCTTCTCCAGCGCGGTACTGGTCGCCAACAATCTGCGCGATATCCCCACCGATCGAGAATCCGGCAAGATCACGCTCGCCGTGCGGTTGGGCGACGCGCGCACCCGCATCCTGTTCCCGGTACTGTTGACGGTTCCGGCCCTGGTCAGCGTCGGACTGGGTGTCGGGCACCCGTGGCGCCTGCTCGGGCTTGTGATGTTGCCGTTAATGGTCAAGGCTGCCCGACCGGTTGTTACCAAAACGCAAGGGCCAGCATTGATCCCGACGGCTCGGGATACCGGACTCGCCATGCTCGGCTGGGCGATTCTCACCGCCTCAGCGCTCGCCTGGTTGAGCTAAATCCCCTGGGGCCGCGACGCCTTAGGAGAAGTTCTTACAGACAACACCTGTGTTTTGGCACGTAACACCGGTGTGGTCCGGCGCACTCACCCAGCCGCCCCCCTGGTTGTAGCCCGGAGGCAAATCTGTGCGATTGGGGTTACCGGTGGCATCGCAGAATATCCAGCTGTTCTGGCACGCATGTCCCTGGCCCTGCGGAAGCGTTCCCCAGCCGCTGTTGCCGTCCCTGCCGGGCTGCTGATTGGTGAATGACTGCCGCGAACCATCTCCGACGCCCGGTCCGGGTATGGGCGGCTCGATCGGGCCCGCCAGCGATTCCCCGACCGCCGGCTCGCGCAGCACGTCGACGCCCTGCATCCCCAATCCAAACAGGGGAACAGCTAACAACGCCGTACAACAAAGAACGTTTCTTGCCTTCGTGAACGCATACATAGTGACTCCGTTAAGTCCGCATATTCAGGTGCGGCCCCCGGGAAACCACTGACAACGAAAACGTTAGGCGCCGCTTGTATGTCACCTACAGTACACCTGTTGTTCACTTTTGCTCAATCTGAAGTTAAGAGGTCGATAAACCCCTACCCCGGAAGGGGTATGCGGGCCACGATGTGGTTACGACCGTCCACTACCTGGGCAAAAGATGCAGCAACGCGACAACCGCGCGGGACATTCGCCGGCATCGGCAGATTTCGGCACAGACTGCGGCCAACGGCCTATTGACGACGAGACGGCCTAGTGATAGCGCGCCGCTCGAGCATCCCTCAGGTCCACCCTCAGCCGGCGGCCGAAGCCGCTAGGCGGCCCGATCGAGCAAACCAACCACAGCCTGGCGCAGTTCGTCGGCGGGCACCTGCTCGGTGATCACGGCCAGGGCCACGGGATCGCCGCCGCGCAGAATGCCCAGCATCATGTGCTCACACCCGATCCAGTTGTCTTTGTGCGCGATGGCTTCCCGCAGCGCCAGCTCCAGGCACTTCTTGGCCGAGGAATTGAACGGGATCATCCCAAACGGACGCCAACCGCGCACTCTGCCCTGACGACGCCCCGACTTTTCGAAGGCTTTGTCAAAGGCCTGCGGCCCAAAGACTTTCGACACACTCGCACGCACCTGGGACAGATCGATGCCGATGGCCTTGAGCGCCTGCGCGTCCTCATCGTCCAGCGGCGGCTCGTGGACCCCGGTGCGCAGCCGGTCACGCACAGTGTCGGCGGTCAGCCCGTACCCCGCCAGCAGCTCCGAAAGTGGTCCGCCCGCACTGTCGAGCACACCCACCAGAACATGCTCGGCACCGATACGCGATTCGTCCATCTCGCGCGCTTCTTCCTGCGACAGCACCACGGCGACCTTGGCCGACTTCTGAAACTTCTCGAACATGGCTGCTCACTTCCTCGCGCGGTTGTATTTCTGATGCACTGCCTGACGGCTGACTTCGAGCGCCTCGGCGATGGCCTGCCAGCTCCAGCCCTGGCCGCGGGCGTTGGCGACATGGATCGCTTCCAGCCGTTCACACAGACGCCGCAGCGCCTGCACGGCCCGCAACCCCACCGCCGGATCGGTACTACTGACGGCGTCATCCAGGTCGGCCGTCGGGAGATCGCTCATGGATGTCAATCTATGTTGACATCCATGAGCTGTCAATAAAAGTTGACAGTCGGGTCTACCAGCCGACGGGCAACTCGAGCAGGCCGCCGGTGAGCAGGTCCGTCCGCATCGTCAGTTCCGAGACCTCCTTGCGCAGGTAAAGCCCGGGTAGCCGCTCGACGAGCTGTCCAAGCACCTCGGTGAGCTGCAACCGGGCCAGCGGTGCACCCACGCAATAACGCGCGCCGTACCCGAACGTGACGTGAGCCGCCGTATGCCGGGTGACATCCAGCCGGTCAGGCCCTCCGAATACCGCCTGATCGTGATTGGCCGCACCGACGTCCAGCAAGAGGAGGTCTCCGGCGGCGATACGCACCCCGTCGAGCTCGAGATCTTCGCGCGCGTATCGGGGGATCTCACCGCCACCCGTGCGCGAGGCACGCAACGTCTCTTCCACCGCGTTGGATATCAGATCTGGTTGTGCCACAAGCAAAGCCCACTGTTCGGGATTCGCCAGGAGCAGCAGGGCGGCCAGACCGAGCTGGACGACGGTGGTCTCGTGGCCCGCCAAGAAGCAATGCCATCGATTGCGAGGCGATCTCGTGGTCGGCAACACCCTCCACCGCACAGAGCCGGGAGATCACGTCATCGCCCGGATCCGCGCGCTTACGACCGACCAGTTGCATGCCGTAGACGAAAAGCTGCCCCATCCCCCACTCAGACAAGCTCCGATCGCGGGTATTCGATGCAGCCGTGGTCCATTCGCGAAACTCGGCCCTGTCCGCATACGGCACGCCGAGCAATTCGCACAACACCATCATCGGCAGCGGCTGGGCGATCGCGGTATACAAATCCGCGGGCGGCCCATGATCAATCATCGCGTCCAGCAGTTCGGAGGACAGCTCGTGCACACGGCTTTCCAACGCCCGCATCTGCTTTGGCGTGAAATGCGGTTGCATGAGACGCCGCCCCCGCGCGTGGTCGTCACGCTCGGTCTCATAGTTGCCGATCGGTCCGCCGAAAAATGCGGACTTACCGGACCGGGCAGCGGTATCGGGCGCGGGATGCGACCGGCCCACGCGATCGTCGTCGAACAACTGCCGGACTGCCGCGTGTCCGGTGACTAGCCAGGCGGGGTCCCCGACGGCAGTGATCACACGGTGCACGGTCCCGGCACGCTGCAGCTCCCGCTGCAGGGGAGCTGGCGTGAACAATCCCTCACGAGCGAAGGGCAACTGCGGCGGTTGCATGAAATTACTGACCCCCAGGATCAAAAAATAGAACCTCTAGTCAATTACACCAGGCATCATAGGCGACCCGCCGCGATCAAACCGTCGAAATTCGGAAAACCTTCGACATTTGCGTGTGGCCAGCCATTATCCTATTTTCCCAGTTAATAGCCTAGTAGATACATATTTGTATGTTGCTTACCTGCGATTGGAGCCAACCGATTCGGTCTCACCTACAGCCCGGGTATATCAGGGTTATCGATTGGCAGGACAGAAACTAGGACACGTTCTAGTGTGTGACCTTGTTCGAGAAACAGGCTTTCGATCGTTCGTCCGGTCAAGCGCCATAGGGGTGGAAATTGACACAAGCGGCCAGCGTTCCGTGCGCCCAGTCGGCCACGACCTATGTCAGCCCTCCCGGCATGCGAGTGGCCCGGGCGTTGTCCAGGCTGCCCCGGTTGGGCGACACCGTGGGGTTGATGTTGGATCCCACCTTCTACCTGTTTGACAAGTATCTGCGGCATGGCCCGGTGTTCACGGTCAAGACGCCCTATCAGACGTACACGGTGCTGGCCGGAGCCGACGCGGCCACCTTCATGAGCAGCAAAGAAGGGCGTGAGTGCCTGACGGTCGGCAGCTCATGGCGTTTCGTCGAGGAGCAGTTCGGCGGCAGAGACTCGCTGGTTGCCGTGGACGGGCCCCAGCACAAGCAGTGGCGCACGCTGCTGCAGCGAGGGTACTCGCGCGAGGCCATCGCCGGCCGTTACACGGAAGCCGTCGAGGTGATCGACGATGCCGTCGACAAGCATTGGCTGCCGGGACAGTCGGTACCGGTCCTCCCGGCCATGCAGAAGCTGTCCATCGCACAGGTCGGCACCTTCGTCGGCGGCGTCCGCCCGACAGACAGCGACATCGACGATATCGCGCTCGTAACCCGCGATATCCTGAAGATCGCTCCGGTACAACACATTCCGAAGTTCATGCTGCGGCTACCGCGCTACGTCAACGCACGGTCACGCATGGTCAGCGTGGCACAGTCGGCCGTCGCCCTGGCGCGGCGCGCACAAGCGGGCGACGGGCCCCGGCAGTCAGCGTTACTGGACGACATCCTCGAATCCTGCCGCGATGATCCCGAGGCGAACAACCAGCGCAACATGTTGTTCCATTCGGTCTTGCCCTACTTCGCAGGAGTCGAAACTACCTCGGCGACAGCAACATACGCGCTCTACCTGATCCTCAAACACCCAACGGTCTTGACGAGGATTCAGCACGAGGTGGATGCCATGTTCGCCGCGGGCGGGATTACCCACGACGGCTTGTTTCACTCAACCCCCGTACTACATGGCGCCGTGATGGAGGCGATGCGGCTACACCCCATCGCCTCCTTCATCATTCGCGTGGCAGCCCAGGATTTCGAATTCCACGGGCATCACGTTCGGCGCGGCGAAGGGGTGTTTGTCGGTACCACTGTCCCCCACTTCCTCAGTGAGTTCTACCCCGACCCCATGAAATTCGACGTCGACCGGTATGGCGACTCGGTAGGGCCCAACCGGACGCCGGGTGCGTACTCCCCTTTCGGGCGCGGGCCGCACATGTGTGTCGGCAAGGGGCTGGCCGAGTCGTTGATGCAGCTCATGCTCGCGCGCATCATCCATCGTCGCGCCCTGGAACCCAGTTCCCCGTCTTACCGGCTCTCCAACCGGGTATCGTCGAGCTCTCCGTCCCCGAAGTTCGCTGTCCGCGTTGTTAGTTCGCGATGACGATGGAGTCGCTCAACTTGAACACACGGGGTTGGCGTTGCGCCTTGCGTTCCACATCGGCGTGGTATGGGGATAGCTGCAAGATACGAGCCCAGATAACCTCGCGGTCGACCCCTCGCAGGAGCTCGGCCATGCAGACTCTCTCGCTGCCACCGATGTTCACACGGCACGCGGGCCGTTTGATCAACCATGACGACCAGAGTGGATGGTTCGGCCGCGACCAGTTGGTACCAACCACATATACCACGCCGTCGATCATCAAGTACTGCAAGGGCACAACGACTTCCTCCCCGCGGCCATTGGTGACCAACAAGGTCAACGACGGAATCCGCGAGACGGCCGTGATGGTCCACCGCCCACCCGCGAGCCGATACAGCACGCGGTCCGCGATGACGGAAGACCGCCGGATCGGCGCAGCCAGATTGTGGTGCCCCACCGACAGCACGGCCCTGCGGATCACCCCCACGAGCCCGCCCCGCTCCTGCCATGCCTCCGCCGACGTGTCGATGTCAACCTCCCCAATACAGATACCCGAACAATGCCATGACGATAGCGCTCGCCGATGGCGCGCCGAGCCGAATCTCGTCGATCAGCCCTGATGTGAAACCAGTGATCACAATCCCGAGAACCTTGTGACCGAAGCGAATTCCACTCCCCACTAAGAGGAAGAACTGAGCATGGAACAGCTGACCGGATACGACGCGAGCTTCCTCTACCTGGAGACACCCACGCACTATCACCAGGGCTACGGTGTCGTCATCCTCGACACATCCACGATGCCGGGCGGTTACAGCTTTGGAGCGGTCAGGGACTGGCTGGCCTCACGAATCGCCGAGATCCCCACCTATACCGAGAGAGCCTACGACCCCTGGTACAACCTCGGGCATCCGTTCTGGGTTGCCGACAGCTCGTTCGACCTGGATCGCCATGTGCACCGTGTCGTGCTCCCGTCGCCCGGCACCGACGCGCAGCTCGCCCAGTGCTGCTCCGAGATCGCCTCGCTCCCCCTTGATCAGCGTTATCCACTGTGGGGAATCTGGGTGTTGGAGGGTATGAGCAATGGGAACGTGGCGATTCTGATCAAGCGCCACAACGCGAGTCTCGATGGCGTTCGGGGTAATTCGCAGCTGGGTCAGTTGTGCGGCAACGAAGCCACCGAGTTGGCGGTGGTCCGCGACGCCGGGCCGATCGAGCCACTCGCCCTGGCGCTAGGGGGCTTACGCACCCTGGCTGGTAAGCCGGTCAAGATGGCCAAGATGCTGGCCGAGAACATCAGGTCACGTCGCCACGGGGAGACCCCCGAGCTTCCGCCCGGCGTCCCCGAACCTATGTCGGCGCCACGCACATCGTTCAACACCACGCTGACCTCCCACCGCAACCTGGCATGGGTGAGTCTGCCGATCGCCGATGTGCTGCAGGTGAAAAGACGGCTGGACGTGAAGCTGAACGACGTCATGCTGGCGCTGACCGCGACCGTGATGCGCAAATACCTCACCGAACGCGATGAACTCCCAGACCAACCGCTGCGCGCCTTCGTCCCGGTCTCGGTTCACGACAAACCCGGGCAGCACGGCCGCAACCGCACCACCGGTCTGCTGACCAGTCTGCAGACCCGCACCGACGACCCCGTGCAGCGAGCACGGGAGATCGCATCCATCACCGACGCCGCCAAGGTACACGCCGAGGCACTGGGCCCCGGGCGGATCCACGACTGGTTCGACTTCAGCGCACGGTACTGGGGTCTGTTGTTCCGTGCGTACTCGCGTCTGCGCATGGCCGATCGGCACAAGGTGATGCAGAACCTCGTGTTATCGAATATCGGTGGGCGCCATACAGACCTGCACTTCGCCGGAGCACGGGTAATCGGTTTCTATCCCTTCGGTGCACCATTCGACGGCGGTGCGCTGTTCGTCACGGTTGCCTCTCACGACGACCGGCTCAACGTGGGCCTGATCGCGTGCCCCGAGATCATCCCTGCGCTCGCCGATATCGCCGCAGGCTATAAAGAGGCGCTCGCCGAATTGTCGGCGGCGCTGGATACCGCCGAGGCAATGTCCACATGAGCGGCCAGGGAGGGGCGGGAGCCGCCCTGAACGCCGATAGGTACCGCGCCGCAACCCGGGACACGATCAGCACACTGATCGAGCTCAACAGGTCCAAACGGCCCAACATTCTCGTCGCGGGACTGGCGATCACGGCCGAGAGCGCACAGGTGGGATACCTGATCAACGAATTGCTCTCTACTGGTGGCGATTACGTAACCTACTTCGGCAACTCCCTGGAAGAGGCTTTGTCGGGGGCCATCCGATTGATCCGCCATACCAGCAAGGTTAAGGACGATCGAGACTCCGAGAGCTGGATTCTGGTTGCGGACCGCGACGAAAGACTGCGGCGGTATTTCGACCCGCTCGGTGAGGGCGATCGTGCTGGGATGACGCGCCACGTGAGATTCGTGTCGTCCCCCGCGGAGGCGCTGGCGGAGCTTCCGACACTGCCCTGGTCTGGGCTGGTGGTCCTCGATCCCAGCGACGACACGACCGATCTACTGTCGACGGCGCAGCAGCACGACATGATCCGAGTGATCGCGGAGAGCCGTCCCTTGAGTGTCGTCGATAGCAGCAGCTGGCCCGATGGTGACGTGCTCGTTTTCGGCGAGAACCTCACCGATTTCCAGGCTCCGTTCGGCTCCTATTCGATGTCACAACGCGCATATCGCGTCTGGAACAACCCGCTGGATGCCATGGCACAGACATCGACCTTCGCCGCGAACGCCACAGCCTTGAGGCTGGTTGTCGAAACCCTGCGCCGCCATGGTCATGTCAACGCGGTCCAGGAAAGCGTGCTCGCTGATATCCACAGCTCGCGCCGGGCGCGCAACGACCACTTCCACCGTTTCTCGAATCCGTCGGCGGCCAACCTGCTGGAGGCCTTCGGCCTCGATTTCGACCTCTCGCAGGCCGACGGGGCACGGATCCTGTTGCGAGACGGCACAACACTGCTCGACTGCGCGCTCGGTAACGGCGCTAACCTACGCGGCCACAATCCGCCGGACGTCGCGGCGCTACTCGCTGATCACGACGAGGAGGAGGACTACACCGCACGGCTGTCTGAGTTACTGTGTGAAATAAGTGGTTTCGACGAGGTACTGCCAGCGGTCAGCGGGGCCACCTGCGTGGAGGCCGCGCTGTCGCTGGCACGGCTGGCACGCCCCGACAAACCGCGGATCGTCACATTCCGAGGCAATTTCTCGGGTAAGACCATCGCCACCCTCAATGTCAGTCGCTACGGACCGCAGCGTTCGGCCAGCATCGATGGCGCATTCGAGCCGTACTACCCGGACGTGGTGTTCATCGACCCTTTCGGCGCCCAGGCGGCCCAGGAACTCACCCGGGCCCTGGAGCACCCGGATGTGGGGCTGGTGTGGTGTGAACTGATCCAAGGGATGTCATGCCGTGCGATACCTCCTGAACTACTGCGCATCGTTGCCGATGCCAAGCAACGTCGTGGATTCCTCATCGGCATCGACGAGGTGCTCACCGGCGTATGGCGCAGCGCCGAGACGTTCCTCCTGCAACAAACGTGGATGCCCGGCGCCGTGGACATCGTCACCATCGCCAAACCCTTGTCGGACATGATGTTTCCCATGGCGGCCGCGCTGGCGACCTCGACGGTGGTCGACGCTGCGCGCGGAACAAATGCCCATGCTGTGGCCGACCTGCAGAGCCGATACCGAAACAACCTCGGCGCGCACATTGCCTGGCACGCTCTGCGCAGCGTCGACACCCCGGAGTTACACGCCCGGCGCCGAGCCGAACGTGCCATCCTCATCGACGGCCTACGCCGTCTTGCGGCGCGGTCACCGCTGTACCAGTCGGTGGAAGGCTACGGCACACACATACGCCTCATCGTCAGTTCGCGGTACTTCCCATTCCAGGAGAACGGCCTGATGGGGGAATTACTGGGCCAGGCCATGGAAGACCTGATCCTGCGGCGCTGCCAGGTGATTCTGGGCCGCGGCCGATTCTTTCCCCCGTTGTTCCCCCCCACCGGGACGATGGCCGAGGCGGTCGACCGGCTGGAACGGGGATTCGACGGTGTCACCCCGATCACGGTGTACGCCACGCTGGTGCGCTGTCTCGCAGGTCTGACGACCTTCATGGTGAGAAGACAGATCCAGCGGCTCATGCCCGGCTCGATCCTGCCCCGGGGCACCACGAAGGAGCGGGCGACATGAGCGGTTCAGTCGGACTGCCGCGGGCTGGCCCCACACCACCACGATGCCGCCACATTGGCAGTGATATCGGCGATTTCGTTGGCCTCCTGAAACAGCACCCGCGCGTCGTCGACCGAACTCGCGGTGGGCCACGGCAGATAGCGATCAATCTTCGCGTAGGCGAGACCGGGCGGGGTGTCACCGCACGTGAGGAAGCCGTGCAACCAGTCGGCCGACCGTTCCGCCGTGCTGAAGCCCTCCGAATTCTCGAACTTGGCGAGTACCGCACGGAACAGCCAGCGGGACACACCATTCATATTCCTGGTGATGCCGGTGGCCGGCATGATCCCCGGGTCGTACGAGAGCACCGCGTAGTCGTCCGGGGCTCGTTCGGAGTAGGCGCGACAGAGCTCCACCGTGCCCCTCTTACTGGTCACATATGCTTGCGGCCCGTCCAGCGCACCAGGCAGGCATGCCTGTGCCAGTGGAAGACTGGAGGGCTGCGGGAGCCCGGTCCACCAGCGCTGACGATCGTGGGCTCCGGAACCCACAAACACAACACGCACCTCGGCGCCCAGAGACGGCGACAGCAGTGCCAGGAGCAGATGTGGCGCTATCAGATTGGTGACCATCGTGCTGTCGAGGCCCCCGTACGCGGATCCCGGACGACGCCCGGGATGAACCGCGGCGTTGAGCACCACCGAGCCAATCGGCCCGAGGTCGCCGACACGCACAGCGTCATTGAGCTCGGCAGCGGCCTCCCGAACACTCGCCAGGACCGCAAGATCGCACACCACGTAGCGCGCGGCATCTGGCCCGATACGACTGATCAACTCGTCTCGTCGTCTTTCATTGCGACACAACATGATCAGTCGATACTGGCCAGAGTCGGCAAGGAGCTGGGCCAGTGCTGACCCAAGCCCGGACGTGGCACCCGTCAGGACCAGCGATCGATTGCCGGTTCGGCGCATAGCTCAGGAATATACGGCCATAATCATCTCGAATCAGGCAGGGAGACCCAGGTGAGCTTCGAACACGACCAAGCTGTCGACGTCCTCGTCGTGGGTGCCGGTATCGCCGGAATCAGCGCGGCGTGGCATTTCGCGAACCACTGCCCGTCCTTGAACATCGCAGTGCTGGAAAACCGTTCGGAGATAGGTGGCACATGGAGCCTCTTCCGCTACCCGGGCGTGCGCTGCGACTCGGACATGTACACGCTCGGCTTCTCCTTCGCACCGTGGACCGGGCGAGAGGCGATCGTGGACGGTGGCACCATCCTGCGGTATCTGAAAGACGTGGTCGCCAAGGAAAATCTCGAGCGGCTCATCCGATTCAACCACGGGGTACGCGAGGCGCGGTGGTCGTCGGAGACCGCCACGTGGACGGTGCTGGTGGACACCCCAGACGGCCCCCGGACCATGACGTCGTCGTTTCTCATGGTGTGCACGGGGTACTACCGCTACGACGGTGGATATCTGCCGGAGTTCCCCGGGATCGAAAGCTTCCCCGGCCCCGTGGTGCATCCGCAGGAATGGCCCGAGCAGCTCGTCCTGAAAGATAAACGGGTCGCCCTCATCGGCAGCGGAGCGACCGCCATGACCCTCGCACCGCGACTGGCCGAGGAAGCCCGGCATGTCAGTGTGGTGCAACGTTCGCCAAGCTATGTTGTGAGCCGCCCGCAGCGCGATCGCTTCGCTAACCTGCTCTTGCGCTGGCTCCCCGACAGCCTGGCGCTGCAGATCATCCGCGCCAAAAACATCTCCCTCATGACACTTTCCCTCTACCTTGCCCGACGGGTTCCAGAGCGCATGGGCGAGGCCATCATCGACCGCGCGAAGCGCGAACTCCCGGCGGGCTATGACAGCGAGACTCATTTCCGGCCGCGGTACAAGATCTGGGACAACCGGTTGTGTCTGATCCTCGACGGCAACCTGTTCGAATCGATCGGACGCGGAGACCTCAGCATGGTGACCGGGGAGATCGAGAGGTTCACCGAGACCGGCCTCGTTCTCACCTCCGGCGAGCACGTGCCTGCCGACATCGTGGTGGCGGCCACCGGATTCCACATGCGACTATTCGGCGGCATCGAGTTCTACCGCGACGACGAGCCCATCGACTTCAGCAGCACCGTCTGCTACAAGGGCATGATGCTCGACGGCGTACCGAATTTCGCCTTCACCGTCGGATATCAGGCCGCGAGCTACACGCTCAAGGCAGACATCGTGTCCCGGTATGTCAGCAGGCTGCTCGGTTACCTCGACTCCCATCGAATTTCCTCTGTGACACCACACCTCGATGACGATTCGGTGGCCCTGGAGCCGTTCACGGGATACCGACCGGGCTATGTGGAACGCGTGCTGGCCGACCTGCCACGCCAGGGATCACGACCGCCCTGGCGACTGAGCATGAACTACTACCGCGACATGTGGATGGCGCGCGCGCAACCGGTCCAGGATGACAACCTTCGATTCTCACAAAGCGCTGCGCGATAGGACAATTAGGCCAGGTAATGATGACACCGGCATTCCGAGTCACCCGTCCGTGGCCGATCCGCATGCTCAATCACGCCGGACGACCGCTTGCCAGGATCGGCGCGGCCCCACGACTCGACCCGCAGGCCCTACGGGCCGCCGCAAGCCGCGCCGCCGGGTTGCCATGGATTCCCGACGGCTACCTCGACGCCGCGCTGGACGTTCTCGTGGCTTCGTTGCGCGACGAAGCAGAACTCAGTTTCCTGGGCCGAAAGATGGTGCAAGTACGCCTCGTCGGGATGTTGAGCACGCGTCTGCGTTTGCGGGAACTGATCAGAAAACATCCCGAGATCACGGAGCTGCAGGTGGAGCCGCCGATCGTCATCGTCGGCCTTCAGCGCACCGGAACCACCCTGCTGCATCGGCTCCTCGCCGCTGACCCGGCGGCAGGTTCGATGCGATCGTGGGAAGGCGCGCAGCCCCTGCCCCATCCACACGAATCCGCCGGCGCGGCCGATCTACGAATAGCCAAGGCCGCCAAGGATGAGACCTCGTTGCGATATCTGGCACCGCAGTTCTTCGCCATCCACTCGGTGGAAGCGGAAGCGCCCGAGGAAGATGTGCTGCTGCTGGATTTCGCGCTGCACAGTCAGATGCCTGAGGTGATGTTCCACGTCCCAACCTATGCGCGTTGGCTTGCCGCACAAGATATCCAGCCCGCATACGAGCTGCATCGACTGCTTCTTCAGGTGCTTCAGTGGCAGCGGCCGCGTGGGTGCTGGGTACTCAAAACACCTGCGCATCTTGAACATCTGGATGTGTTACTGCGGGTCTATCCGGGCGCGGTAGTGGTCTGGACACACCGGGATCCGGTACAGACCACGGCTTCGTCGTCAAGCATGCTGGCGCACTATCAGGCATTGTTCAGCGACCGCGTGGACCATCATCGGCTCTCCCGATACTGGCTTGGCAAGAACGCGGAAATCATCGACCGCGCGATCGCGGTTCGCGGCAACCATCCCGAGTCGTTCATCGACATCAATTACCCTGAGCTGCTGAATGATCCGATGGGAGCGGTGCGCAGTATCCACGAGGCCGCCGGGCGCCCACTCTCTGATGAGGCGGTCGCGGCCATGCAGACATCGTTGCGCAGGAACAGACAACACAAGCATGGCGAGCACCGATACAGTCTCGAACAATTCGGACTGACGACAGCAGAGGTGGACGACGCATACCGACGATACGTCGACTACTTCTCGATCGAACGCGAAAGTGGTGGCGTGCGTGAGCGTCAATGACCTCGACGGCGTGGTGACACGACCTTTCACCGACGCGATCGCCGAAGCCGAGCAACTCGTCACCACCGCGCCTCATATCGAATCGGAATCGGACCTCCTCGAGGGCCTCGAGTACCTCGCCGGAAGTATCGCCGCTTCTCTACATTTGGTCTTCAACTTCAGCGCAGATCATCCTGTGTTACTCAGCGGCACAGGACCGTTCACCAAGATGGGGCTGGACAACCCGGATTTTCTGTACTTCGCCACGCAGATCGACGGACGCCATGACTACGTGCTCAGCGGTACTCGCGGCAGCACCGTCGACCTCAACTTCCAGCTGCTCGACAGCGACTACACCGATACCGGAGTGCCGGGGAGCGTCACCGCCTTCGACGATCGTGACCTGATGATCGCCGCGGACGGCGGCTACCGGGTGAGCATCGGTGCGACGCCCATCGCGGACTGCCACAAACACATCCCCATCGCGGCCCGGCCCGCGCAGCTGATCGTCCGGGAGGCGTACAACGACTGGTCCGAAAAACGCGGAACGGTGGTGATTAGCCGTGTCGACACCATAGGCTCGGGGGCGTCGCCCATCACCAAAGACTTCATTGCCGGGCGATATGTTGGCGCCGGGATGCATTTGGTCAATCGGGTGAAGACGTGGCTGCAGTTCCCCCAGTGGTTTTATATGAACAATCCCGCCAACGTCTTCGAGCCACCACGCATCACTCCCGGCGGGCTCGCCACCCAATTCTCGTCGGTGGGCCACTTCGAGCTCGAACCTCACCAGGCTCTCGTCGTGACCGTGCCGAAATCCGATGCCCCGTACCAAGGTTTCCAGGTAGGCAGCATGTGGTACGTGTCGCTGGACTACGCCAACCATCAGACGTCATTGAACGCGCAGCAGTCGCATGTGGACCCCGACGGCATGATCCGGCTAGTGATCAGTAATCAGAACCCCGGCATTGCCAACTGGATCGAGACCGTGGGACATCGTCGCGGGTTCCTGAAGTTCCGTTGGCAGCGCACGGACCGCCCCGTACTCGACGAAGACGGCCCCCGCGCCGAGGTGGTGGATTTCGACCGTCTCCCCAGTACCTTGCCGTTCTACGCCGATAGCGCCATATCAGCGCAGCAGTGGCATACCCGCATCGCCGCACGGCAGAGCGCGGTGGCAGCGCGGATGTTGGGATAACGCGCCGCAGTGCATGCTGCGGCGTCGCGAGGAGGAGTCGGTGTCGGCGGACCTAGTCTTGTGGCTTTTCGCCGCGCAACCGGGCCTGTAGATCCGCACGCTCGGCCCGGCGCCGCTCGTCGACGACGGCGATGCTCGCGGTCACCCGACGGCGCAGCGGTGCGAACACCGCCATGCCCAGCGGCAGCGCGATGATCAACGCGAACAGAACCGCGACCGCTAAGGGGAAGTCCTCGTACCCGATGAGCCGCGCCACCCAGAAGATGGCGAGCGTCAGGACGACCGCCAGACCCAAGCGCGCCAGCGTGTACAACGCGATATCGATAGCGAGCCGGCTCCCCGGCGACCGTTCAGCCACGTCACCACCCTATCGCTGCGCCGAACACCAGCCTTGGCCGCGCGTATATTTGGAGTTAGTTGTTCAGGAGGCTCTTGTGTACTACGTGCTCATCGCGGTCGTGCTCGGCGCGCTGGTCTACGCCGGATGGCGAATCAGTCAGTCGGTCCCGTCCCGTCCGCAGACCCGCGTGACCGGCCCCGACGACGACCCCGAATTCCTCTGGCGCATCAGTAGGGACGATCCGTCCGAACACTGAAGGTTGCGCGGCCCGCGGCCGCACAACCACGCCTAGCCCTGGAACGTCTGCTGCTGTTGCTGGCGCTGTGTGCCGGTGAACCCCTGCGCAACGACGGCAGCCAGCTCGATGAGCGAGCGACGCGTCGCGGGACGGAGCCGGTCCAGGCTGATCTCCGCGCCCTCTTCCAGGTGCGGATCGAACGGCACCAAGCGCACCGCACGGCACCGACGCGAAAAGTGATCGACGACCTTCTGCATGTCGACCTTGCCCGAACGCGGACGCACCGCGTTGATGACCGCAACCGAGCGGCGCACCAGCTCGCGATGTCCGTGTGCATCGAGCCAGTCCAGGGTGGCGGAGGCACTGCGCGCACCGTCCACCGAGCCAGAGCTGATCACCACGAGTGTGTCGGCCTGCTCCAGCACCGAGGACATCGCCGAGTGCATGAGTCCGGTACCGCAGTCCGTGAGCACGACACTGTAGAAGCGCTCAAGAAGCTCCAGCGTGCGCGAGTAGTCCTCGGCGCTGAACGCCTCGGACACCGCGGGATCGCTTTCCGACGCGAGCACCTCCAGCCGGCTCGGCCCTTGTGAGGTGTAGCTCCGCACATCGCTATAGCGCTGGATCGAGTTGGCGTCCCGCAGCAGGTGACGCACCGTTGCCGGCGTCTCCAGGGGCACCTTCTGACTCAGTGTGCCGCGGTCCGGGTTTGCGTCGACGGCGATGACCCGGTCACCGCGGATGGACGCGAAGGTCGCACCGAGGGTTGCGGTGACGGTGGTCTTGCCGACGCCTCCCTTGAGGCTCAACAGGGCGATCTTGTAGCAGCCCTGCAACGGCTGATTCACCTGGGCGACGAGGTCGTTTTCCTCAGTCTTCTTGGTGCCCTCGCCGAGGTTGATCGTCCCGAACGACGCACGGTAGACGGTCTTGCGCCAACCCGCCGATGGTGCTGGCTTGTGCGGGCGCAATAACGCCGACGTGGACAGGTCGCGCGAGGAGGGCGGCAGCTCGGGCCGAATCTGGGATCCAATGCCGGTTTGCTG
Source organism: Mycobacteroides salmoniphilum (assembly GCF_004924335.1). Lineage (NCBI taxonomy): Bacteria > Bacillati > Actinomycetota > Actinomycetes > Mycobacteriales > Mycobacteriaceae > Mycobacteroides > Mycobacteroides salmoniphilum. The sequence continues at coordinate 3,797,977 of NZ_CP024633.1, forward strand.
GCCGCCGACCGGGGTGTAGTACCGGGAGCCGCCGACGGGAGGCTGCTGCGCCTGTTGGGGAATGCCCGACGCGGGGGTGTCGTTGCCCCAGCGATCCGCCGTGAAGGGCGTCAACTGTGCGGGCCGTTCGGCCGAGTCGCTGAATCGGTTGTCAGCCCTAAAGCCTCCGGGGCCGCCCTGTCCGCCGGATGACCCGGCCGCACCGATGGCTGTCGGATCGGTGTTCTCCTGTCCACCGGACGGCGTGAAATCGAGCGGCGCGAACGAGCCGCCAAGCGTGTTGAGCGACGGCACCGAGGGATCGTGCCCACCCAGGCCCGCGATGTCCTGCTGTGGCGCGAACGGATCCTGGAACGGGACCGCTTGGAACTGTTGGGTCATCTCGTGGGGCTGTTGGGGCGCGCTCTGCCCATACATCACCGGCTGCGCGGGCTCCTGTGCTGCCCACGGCGGGGCCGTTGGTCCACCCTGCGCCTCGTCGGCGTACGGCGACGGTCCATCCGGCGCGCGGTGCGCGGGATAGTCAGACATCGATCCCCCAATGCATTGGTTGGATGTGCAGTTCGGACACACGGAGTCCGGAACGACTGTTCAGAAGGACTCAGCATCGCACCCTATCGCAGGTGTGATGAACCGATCTGGCGGAACAGTTCCCCCAGACCTCCCGCCTAGCTCACCCCAGCGTACGAGTGAAGTCCGACCGTCACCAGGTTGACGAAGAACAGGTTGAACACCATGGCCACGAATCCGGCCACGTTGATCCACGCCGCCTTCTTATCCCGCCACCCGGCGGTGGACCGTGCGTGCAGGTAGGCGGCATACACGACCCAGGCAACGAAGGACACCGTCTCCTTGGGATCCCATGCCCAGAACCGCCCCCACGCCTCCTCGGCCCAGATGGCACCGAAGATCACGCCGAACCCGAAGATGGGGAAACCGAAGATGGTGGTCCGATACGCCAACCTGTCCAACGACTGGGCATCGGGCAGACGCTGCACCAGGGAGTTGTCCGGGAAGTACATCTTGACCAGGAACAGGATGCTCGCCACTCCGGCCACCAGGAACACACCCGACCCGAGACTCACCACCGACACGTGGATAGGCAGCCAATAGGACTGCAACGCGGGCATCACCGGGGCGGCATAGGTGTAGAGGTAGCGGCCCGACACCGTCAGCAGGATCAGTACCGGAATCAGCACGAAGACCCAGAGCGCCCGGCGCCCCTGTGCGCTGTCGGCGCGCGGGCGCAGCACCACGGCCGCAGTGACCAGACCACACGCACACGTCAGGTTGATGAACTCGTACATGTTGCCCCAGGGCACCCGGGTGGTGGCCACACCGCGCAACACGATGCACGCCAACAGCAGCCCAATGCCCAGGTACACCAGCGCCAACCCGGCGCCACCGACCCGCTCACCGAGCGGGCGCTTGCCCTGCGGCATCACCCGTCCCGGCTGATTCTCGGCGGCGGACACCACGTCACCGCCGGAGCTGACGAGCTCTCGCTGGGCAGTCTTGGTGCTCTGCCGGTAGGCCAGCTCGATGGCCAACAGCACCAGCGCACCGACCATCACCACAATTGCCGAGGTGAAGGCATAGTCCGAGAACCTGGCCAGATTCACATCGATATTGGTCGAATTCATTCGGCATCCTCATCTTTGTGGCCGTCGTCGGCCCTTACGACGGGCAGATTCTCAAGGCAGCGGTCGCACAACCGCTCGAATTCATCGCCCCAGCCGGAGCTGTCGGTGCGCGCCAGTCCTCCCAGCTCGACGTTTACCGTACCTGCGGCCACTCCCGGTGTCAGCCGCGCCCAGACTCGACGGCGCTTGATGACGAGCGACACCACCAGGCCCGCCATCATGGTCAACGCGAAGATGAGCACCCACATCTGGGCCGGGTCACGTGACACCTGCAGATTGACGAAGTTGACGGCGCTGTCGAACCTGACGATGGTGCCGTCATTGAGCTTGACCGACTGCCCGGGTAGCAGGTTGGCGCGTGCCACCTGATTGAGCCGTTTCTGCTCGATCATGCGGGGGTCGAGCTCGAAGATCGACTGGGCGCGACCCGAGTCCAGCCCGGTGTCGCCACGATAGATGTTGATGGCCACCGCGGGCTTGCGCATCTCCGGGAAGCTCGATGAGAGCAGGGTGCCGTGCAGTTGTTCGGTGGGCGCGAACAGACCCTGGATGGCGATCTGGTTCTTACGACGCACGTTGGGATCCGGATAGCTGCCGGCCGGAGGATCGATACGCACGGCCCCCGAAGACAGCAGGGTGGTGGGGTCGTCCGGTCGCCACTGAATGGTCTCGCTGCGTTGACGCCCATCCGGGAAGGTCACCGTGAAGGTCGGGGCATACCCGTAGCCGAGCAGATATACGCGGTTGCCGTTGACACGCAGCGGATGGTTCATGGCCAGCCGCTCCGGCCTCCAGACGTTGTTCTGAAGGTCGTCGCCGGCCTGGTATTCAATGTTCGATTCGAACGAATGAGCCTGTCCCGAGGCAAGGTAGGTGGCCTTGAAGTCTTTGACCTTGACGCAGATCGGATCCAGGTTGGTGCCGTCGACGGTGTTGCCGGCCCGGAACGAGTCGAAGGCTGCGGGCGACGACGAGCAAAATCCCGGGCCGTTGTTGGCGATGACGATGACATTGCCCTCGTATCCGAAGAGCTTGCCCACCGCGAACGCGACCAACAGGCCGACGAGGGAAAGGTGGAAGACCAGGTTCCCGAACTCTCGCAGATAGCCCTTCTCCGCGGAAATCTCGGTGATCCCGGCCGTTTCGCGAGTGGTTCTGCGCCAGCCCTTCAGCTGACTCTCGATGGTCGACGCGATATCGGACTGGTCGGCCCGCACCACCTTTTCCTGGTGCCTGGGCAGTCGCCCCAGGTTCCGGGGCACCGGAACCGGCTGCGCGCGAAGGGCCTTGGCGTGCTCGATGGTCCGGGGAATGATGCATCCCACCAGCGAGACGAAGAGCAGAACGTAGATCGCCGTGAACCAGAAGCTGGAGAACACCTCAAAGGCCTGCACCCGATCCAGCCAGGGCCCGATGGTGGAGTGTTCTGCCAAATACTCGTCGACCTTGGCCTGGTTGAGTGCACGCTGCGGCAGCATCGCGCCCGGTATCGCGCCGAGCGCGAGGAGCACCAACAGTGCCAGCGCGGTGCCCATCGACGTCAGGCCGCGCCAGGTGTTGCGCGAGTAAGCAAGGAGACGCTTGGCGATCATCACTAGATGGGCAACCTCGCGTCCGAAACGAATGAATCGCGAACCCAGGCGACAAAATCGGCCCACACCCCGGTAACCAGCGCGACCCCGACCGCCAGTAATGCGATACCACCGACGATCTGGATGGTCCGGCCGTGTCGTCGCAGCCAGTCCATACCCCGTACCGCGCGCGCCGAACCGAAGGCCAGCAGCAGGAACGGGATTCCCAGCCCCAGGCAGTAGGCGATCACCAGCGTGATCCCACGCGCCACATCGGCACCCTCGGTGGCCGATGCCACCGCGACCACACCGGTGAGGGTCGGACCCAGGCAAGGCGTCCACCCGAGCGCGAACACCGCACCGAGCAGTGGCGCTCCGGCCACCGTCGAAATGCGGCGCGGCGTAAACCGGAAGTCGCGCTGCAGGGCCGGCACCAGACCGATGAACACCAGCCCCATCGCGATCGTGATCACTCCCCCGATACGTTGCAGCAGCACCTGATTGGTGATCAGTGTGGTCGTCATGCCCATCACGGCCACGGTGCCCAGCAGGAACACCGCGGTAAACCCGGCCACGAACAGCAACGCCGATCCGGTGACCCGTAGCCGCGCCGTGCGGGCACCGGCATCGTCGTGGTCATCGGCACCCACCACGGCGGCGAGGTAGGACAGATAGCCGGGCACCAGCGGGATCACGCACGGCGAGGCGAATGACACCAGCCCGGCCAGCGCACAGGCACCCAGGGCCAGCAACAGTGGTCCACTGGTTGCCGCGTCCTGGAACGCGGAGCCGGCATCGGCGAGGATCACTTGGTCACTCCCGCGGGATCTTTCGCCGATTCTTGCGCAATGCGCTGAACCACCGGCTGCAGATCTTGAGTCAACAGCTCGCGCAGGAACACCGCCGCCACCCGATGCCGGCGGTCCAGCACCAAAGTCGCGGGAATGGCCCCTGTCGGGAACTTCCTGCCGAACGCGATGAGCGAACGCATCGACGGGTCATAGATGGATGGGTATGGCACCTTGCGGTCGGTCACAAAGTCCTGCGCCTTGGTGATCTCGTTGTCCCGCACGTTGATGCCGAGAAATTCGACGCCTTGCGCATGAGTGGCCTTATAGACGTCTTCCAGTGCCGAGAACTCCGAGCGGCAGGGCCCGCACCATTGCCCCCACACGTTGATGACGACGACCTTCTCGGTGAAATCGTTGACTGAGAGCGTCTTTGTGGGGACAAGCAGGTTTGGCCCCTCGATCGGACCAGGCGTCTGACGGACCTCGGGCGGATCGTAGAAGATGTCGGTCTTACCGCCGGGTGAAACGAATTGAAACTGCCCGCCGCGCGCAACTGCGTCATCGCCGGTCGAGCACCCGGCGATGAGCAGAACCAGCGCGGACATCGCCGCGACCACACGTCGCACTAGCTATCCTGCCGGTTCCGAGTACACGACGTCGACAAACTCGTCCCCGTCGAACACCAGCGAGGTGAGTGAGGCGACGTTGCACTGGCGTTTACGTGGGTCGTGCCACAGTTTCTTACCGAGCAGATACTGGCGCGCGGTCCACACCGGCAGCTGATGGCTCACGCACACCACCTCGGAACCCTCGGCGCGACCGCGCGCACGGTCGATCGCCGCCGTCATCCGGGACGCGATGTCGCGGTACGGCTCTCCCCAGGACGGGGTGAACGGGTCGCGCAGCTTCCACCAGTTACGGGGGTCACGCAACGCACCGTCACCCACCGACACCCTCATGCCCTCGAAGGAGTTGCCGGCCTCGATGAGGTCATCATCGGAGATGATGGTGAGCCCATGGGCATCGGCGATGGGCGTGGCAGTCTGCTGGGCGCGCAGCAGCGGCGAGGCCACCACCGCGGTAATCTCGTTGCCCCGCAGCGACTCTGCCACCTTCGCGGCCTGCGCCTGCCCCTTGTCCGACAACCGGAAGTTCGGCAGCCGGCCGTACAGAACGCCCTCGGGGTTGTGTACCTCGCCATGGCGCATCAAATGAACGACCGTGCGGGGCCGGGATGCGCCGCTCGCGCGAAGACCGTCAGTCATGAAATTCCCTACTTCTCCTCGACAGAGGCCGCGGCACGAGCAGCGGCGGGCAAAGCGTCGGCAATACGGTCGAACGCCTCGTCATCGAGGGCGGTGGAAACAAACCAAGTCTCGAACGCACTCGGCGGCGGATACACGCCGCGGCTCAGCAGTGCATGGAAAAATGCGGGGTAACGCCATGTTTCGGTCGCCTTGGCGCCCTGGAAGTCCTGCACGGGCTCGGCACCGAAGAAGAGGCTGAACATGTTGCCGGCCCGACCAATCTGGTGCGCCACCCCCTCCGCATCCAGGGAAGCGGTGACCAGGGCGATGATCGCGTCGGCGTTACGATCAAGCGTTTCATAGACTTTCGCATCTGCCGCACGCAACGACGCCAGCCCCGCCGCAACCGCGACCGGGTTACCGGACAGCGTTCCCGCCTGGTACACCGGGCCAAGCGGCGCGAGGCGCTCCATGATGTCGGCGCGACCGCCGAACGCCGCGGCGGGCATGCCACCGCTCATCACCTTGCCGAAGGTGACGAGATCACCGGCCACCTGATCGATCCCGAACCAGCCCGAACGGCTGACCCGGAAACCCGTCATGACTTCGTCCATGATGAGCAGCGCGCCATGGTTTTCGGTGATACGCCGCAGTCCGGCGTTGAAATCCGGGGCGGGTGCGACCGTGCCCATGTTGCCGGCGGCCGCCTCGGTGATGACAGCGGCGATCTGATCGCCTTGCTCGGCGAACGTTCGGGCCACTGCGCCGATGTCGTTGTACGGCAACACGATGGTGTCGGCGGCGGAGGCGCCGGTGACACCGGGCGAGGAAGGCAGGCCAAATGTGGCCACGCCCGATCCGGCGTCGGCGAGCAGAGCGTCCACATGCCCGTGGTAACAACCGGCGAACTTCACGATCTTGGGTCGACCGGTGAATCCGCGAGCCAGTCGCACCGCACTCATGGTGGCCTCGGTGCCGGAGCTGACCAGACGCACCTTTTCTACCGGCCGTACGCGATCGACGAGCTCGCGCGCGAGCTCGATCTCACCCTCAATGGGCGCGCCGTAAGACAGCCCATCCTTGGCGGCCCGCTGCACGGCCTCCACCACGGTGGGGTGCGCGTGGCCGAGGATCAACGGACCCCAGGAGCAGACCAGATCCACGTACCGGTTGTCGTCCACATCGGTGAGCCAGCATCCGGCGCCAGACTTGATGAACCGCGGGACGCCGCCGACCGCGGCGAAGGCACGCACCGGCGAGTTGACTCCACCTGGGATGACGGCCGAGGCGTCGGCGAACAGACGTGCGGAGTTGGGCGTCGCGTCGGGCAGCGATGAGCCGCTCGCGCGAAGAGCATCAGACACGGCATCCAGTGTCTCAGCTGGCGCCAAATCGTCCACTACAGGGTGTAGTGGATCAGTCGAGTCTCAGCGCAAAGGTGGGGTGATCGGCGTCGTCGGGCAGCTGAGCGAAGTAGCCGTCGACCACCTTTCCAGCCTTGGGCTTGTAGGCAGCGATGATGGGCGCACGATCGGCTACCGGGACCTCGGTGGCCGTGTACGTCGTGCTGGCGCCCTTGACCGTCAGCGTCACCTGCGGGTTGGCCCTGATGTTCTTGACCCATTGGCTCTCGCCGCGGGTGGACACCAGGTACTTGATGCCATCGACGTCCACGGTGGCCACCGGAATCTGCTGCGGCTCACCGCTGACCCGCTTGGTGATGGTGAGTGTCTCGCCAATGTTGGCAGCCATGGCCACCCGGTTGAAGACCTTGCGAACAAACCATGGGGGCTTGAGGTATGCCATGGATCACAGTTTGATGGTGGTATGCAGATACCGCAATCGGTCGCGCGCTTCAACAAGTACGTCACCAACCCCGTCCAGCGGCTGTGGGCGGGCTGGGCCCCGAGCTTCGCCATCATCGAGCACAAGGGCCGCAAGTCGGGCAAGGAGTTCCGGACGCCCGTCACCGCGTTCAAGACGCCCGACGGCGTGGCCATCCTGCTGACGTACGGCCCGGACCGGGACTGGCTGAAGAACCTACAGGCGGCCGGTGGCGGGAGGATCGTGCGCAGAGGGAAGACCCACGACGTCGTCAATCCGCGTGTGGTCGGCCGGGACGAGGCGGCCGCACTGGTGAAGGGCCGCACGTTCGGGAAGCTCCCGTTCGAGCAGGCCGTGCTGCTGACCTACGCCTGAGCGGTCGGCACCGGCGCCGGTTGCGACACCTCACGGCGTGCCGTGCTGACGGCGAGGCTGGTCCGTGTCACCGCATCCGCAAGGATCTGCCGCTGACGGTCTTCGAACCTGGTGCGCAGGCGTGGGCTCACGATGCGGGCCATTCGCGAGGTCAGGTTGTACGCGGCAATGATCGGAGTGATCAACAGCAGCGGGCTGGGCGCGGGCAGGCCGAACTTCTTCCGTTGCGCCCCGTAGGCAATGCCGGCGATCTCTGCATGGAATCGGCGCACCGCCCGTTGCACGACCGCGGCGATGGGCCCACCGGTGGGCAACCCGTATACGCCGGTGACGGCATCCAGGGTGGCCTGGGTGAGCGCACGGGTGTGCTCATCGCTGCCCGCATCGGTGAGCATGATCAGGTAGGCGAGCCGTCCGAGCCCGGTCAAGGTGTCCATCTGCAATTCCGGCGCCAGTCCCATCAGATGGCTCTGGTAACGCCAGAGGTGCAGGACCGCCTTGAGGTCCGCCGGGCTGCCGATCGCGCCGAACGCCACGAGGCTGATCGAGCCGGCGAAGATCGGTACCCACCCGGCGGCCGTCTGCGCCTGCCCGGCGGGAACATCGAACTTGTCCTCGTCCCAGCCGCCCATTGTGCGCGCACCCGCCCGGGCATAGCCATGGATGAGCCGCACCCGCACCGTGGCCTTAAAACCATTGCCGTAGCGGTCCATACCGCCGGGCTCTCCACACGAGAACATCCACTTCGCTGCCTCGATCAACCGCCCGGCGGAGGCGTTCTCGATACCGCCGGCCCGGGCCAGAAGTTCGTTACCACCACGCTCGTTGAGAAAACTCGCGGGCAGGGTGACCGCCAGCGCACCGAGGAAGGACAGCCGCACCGGGGTATTCCGCAGCGCCTGTTGGGCACGCTGGATCTTGCGGAAATCCACCCAATACGGGGTGCTCTCCGCGTCCTCGATAAAGGCCACCAGTTCGGGCAGCGGATCCTCAACACTGGCCAAGCCGTGTTCCAAGGCATCTTCGAATTGCTTGCGGCCCACTCCCTTGGGGAGACGCGACATGGCTTCCACCAGATCATCGGCCAGTGGATCGCCCCTCAGCGTGTATCTACGGAACGTCGACAGCTGGGCTTCAGTCGGCCGCGCACCAACCGCGTCCAACAGCGCCATGAGCGGTTCGGAAGGCATCTGCCGCCGATTTCCGACGGGTGTTTCCAATGCAGTGGTGTGCGACATGACCTGTCCTCTCGGGCTCAATCCCATAAAAACAGATCAGACGATCTGTTTTACTGAACATATGCTCTACCCGACGGTCCATCCACGCAAGACCCGGAGGTGAAGTCGCAGATGACAGCGGGTGACGCGACCCATATGTCGCAGGCCGAGAGGCGACGGAGCACCACCGCGAAGCTGCTGGAAGCCACCATCGACTCGGTCCTCGATATCGGCTACACCGCCACCACCGTGCGCGGCGTAGCCGAGCGCGCCGGCGTATCGCTGGGCGCGCGTAGCCACTTCTTTCCGCGGCGGATCGACATGGTGATGGCCGCCCTCGACTACCTCTGCGCCGATCGGCTAGCGGCAGCACGCGCCAGCGTCGACCAGATGCCCACGGGCGCCGACGGCAGGCTCCGGCACCTACTGAACCTCATGTGGCATGACTACACGAGCCGGAGTTTCATTGCAGGAATGAAGCTTTGGGTTGCGGCGGCCGATGATCCCGAGCTACGCACGCACCTGGCCGCCAGCACTCAGGCGTTGAACGCAGCGCTACAAGAGCTCTACGCGCACGCCATCGACGAAGACTTGGCCAAAACCCCCAACCTGTTACCGCGGATCGTGATGGTTCATCACCTGCTCAGTGGATACGCGTTCAACCACGCCTTCGCGCCCGATGGTCAAGAGCCAGGAAGTCTCGACTGGCCGCAGCTACGCGACGAACTCGAGCGACTGATTCGCGGGTAGGCGTACCTACCAGATCTTCACAAACTTGTCCGGCGAGTTCACCATGGGATCGCCTGCCACGCAACCAAATTCGGCAGCGAACGGCGCAACATTGGGCACCACGCCGTTGACGCGCAGCGCCGGAGGCGAATGCGGATCGCTGGCAAGCTGGGTAATCGCAGCCTCGGGGCGCTGTTTGTCTCGCCAGATCCGCGCGTAGTTCAGAAAGAACCGCTGCGTGTCGTTGAACCCGACGATGCCGCTGATCTTGTCGCCATCCTTCTTCTTGGCCAGCTCGGCGACCAGCGCGTCATAGGCGGTGTTGACACCCCCGAGATCCGCGATGTTCTCACCCAACGTGAGCTTGCCGTCGACATGTAGCTCCGGGTGGCCCGGAATCGGCGCGTAGGCATTGAACTGCTCCACCAGCCGGTTGGCGCGCTTCTCGAACTCTTCGCGATCGTTCGGAGTCCACCAATTGACCCGGTTGCCCTCACCGTCGAATTGGCTGCCCTCGTCGTCGAACGCATGGGTGAATTCGTGACCGATCACCGCACCGATACCGCCGTAGTTGAACGCCGGATCGCCCTTGGGGTCATAGAACGGTGCTTGCAGGATCGCGGCCGGAATGGTGATGCTGTTCTCGGTGGGGTCGTACTGAGCGTTGACCGTCTGCGGCGTCATTCCCCACAGCGATCGGTCGGTGGGATGCCCGATCTTGGCCATGTCGAAGTCGTGATTGAACTTCAACGCCGCAGCCCGGTCGACGTAGAAGTTATCGCCGGTCAGCTTCAGCTTGGAGAAATCCCGATTCTTGTCGGGGAAGCCCACCTTGAGGATCAGCTTGTCCCACTTACCCTTTGCGGCAAGTTTGGTCTGCGGGCTCATCCAGTCGACGGCCTCGATGCGTTTCCGTAGGGCCTCCTTGACATTGCCCACTACCTCGGTGGCCGCGCGCTTGGCGCGATCACTGAACATGCGGTCGACGTACAGCTGTCCCAGCGCCGGGCCCACCAGCGTGTTCACGATCCCAAGGCCCTGCTCCCAGCGCTGCTTCTGCGCCGTGGTTCCGGTAAGCACCGACTCGTAGGTAAAAGCGTTGTCGCGGAATGCCTTGGATAACGCGTCGACCGATCTGTGCACCGCATGGAAGGTCAGATACGACTTCCACGTGTCCAGATCGGTAGTGGCGAGCAACCGATCGAACGTCGTGAAGAACTCGGTCTCGGCAAGGGAGAACGACCTGGCAACCGGGGCCCCGTGCGCCTTAAGGTAGGCACCCCATTCAAAATGCGGTGTCACTGCATTTGCCTGCGCGACGGTGACCAGCTTGTACTGGTTGGCCGGATCACGTTGCTGCACAGGGCTCAACGTCGCAGCGGCCAGTGCCGATTCGAGCGCGGCCACCTGTTCGGCACGGGCCTTGCCAACCTCCTGGTCCGCTCCGATCAATTCGAACGTCGATGCGATGTAGGTGCGATAGGCATGGAAGACCGACGCGTACTTGGGATCGGTGTAGTAGTCCTTGGCGGGCATGCCCAGCGCATCGGCCCTGGCGTAGCCGATCTGCTCGGTGGCATTGGCATAGTCGGCGCCGGCCTCGAAGCCGAACACCAGGTGCTGCCCCGTGGCGGCGTCGGTGGCCAGAAAGGCCGCGAGCGCCTCGGGTGAATTGATCTGATCGATCGCGGCGAGCGTCGGACGAACGGGGTCATATCCGGCCGCGTCGAGCTTCGCATCGTCGGTGGCGGCACGGTAGAGGAGACCGACCTGATAGTTGACCGACTCATGATCGGCAGTTCCGAGTCCGGCGACCGCACCCTCGACGATCTCGTGCTGAACCTCACGGGACTGGTCGGCCAGCATGTCGAAGCTGCCATAACTGGACTTGTCCGCAGGGATGGTGGCCTGCTCGACCCATTTGGCGTTCACAAACCCGTTGAGATCGGCGCACGCGGCGAAACGCATGCTCAGCTGCGCGTTGTCGAACGTCGGAATGGGCACATTCGATGCCACCGGGGCGGTGGGCTGGTCCCGGGTACACCCGGAAATGGACATGGCCAGCACTAGCGCCGCCATACCGGCGGATCGACTCAGACGCATGCCCACCATTTTGCCCATCTGAAACGCTACGTCGAGCCTCACGCTGTGGCGGGTTTCACGGAGAGGAGGAATTGGTTCGACTCGCTAACGGTCGTACGCTGACACGAGTGCCGGTGCAGGAGATGTTTTTCATCGCGCTTGCCGCGTTCGGGGCAGGCGCGATCAACGTGGTCGCCGGGTCCGGCACCCTTATCACCTTCCCCACCCTTATCGCCTTTGGTTATCCACCCGTGGTCGCGACGATGTCGAATGCCGTCGGGTTGACGGTCGGGAGCATGACGGGCGTATGGGGGTACCGCCGCGAACTGTCCGGTCAATGGTCCCGCCTTAAGTGGCAGATACCCGCGGTGCTGGTCGGCGCGCTCATTGGATCGTTCCTGTTGCTGCACCTGCCCGAGAAGACGTTCGTGACCATCGTGCCGGTGCTGCTCATCCTCGCGCTGGTTCTCGTGGTAGTCGGCCCGAAGATCCAAGCCTGGGCGCGTCGGCGTTCCGAAGCACAGGGCCTGGATGCCGATCATGTCCCTCCGGGCCGCATGGCAGCACTCACCGGAGGCAACTTCCTTGTCGGGATCTACGGCGGGTATTTCACTGCAGCCCAAGGGATCATGCAGATCGCGGTGATGGGCGCACTGCTACCCGAGTCCATGCAACGGATGAACGCGGCCAAGAATGTACTGGCCATGATCACCAATATCGTTGCCGCCCTTGCATACACGATCGTCGCCTTCGACCGGGTGAGCTGGACGGCGGCCGGAATCATCGCGGCGGGCTCGTTCGTGGGTGGGCTGGCCGGCGCACGGTGGGGACGCAGGCTCTCGCCCGGTGCCCTGCGTGTGGTCATCGTGACGGTGGGCCTGATCGGCCTGTGGCGCCTGCTCTTCTGAGCGTCGACACGCCGCGTTTCGATCTGTTTCGCGAGTAGCTCGCGCACAACACGGCGTGCCGACGGTAAGTGACCTAGGCGGTCTCGATGAAGGCGCCCGCCGTCGTATAGCGGACATTCTTACTGGCACGCGGACTTCCCACGACCACCTGAATCTTGGGCTCTGGCTCATTGGCAAAGAACTTCTCGATGGTCAGCACGCTCACCTTGCCGTCCGGCACACCGGAATCCTGCACCGCCGAACTCAGCACGCTCGACAGCACGGCCGGAGTAACGATGTCACTCTTGAAGGAACTCTCTTCGACGACGCCCGGCTCATTGCGGCTGACGTCAACGGGCCTGACCGTGACACCCGCACCGTCGTATCGGTACTCGTCGACGTTCTTCGGCTTCTTCGGATCGATGGCCTGCACGGCCACCGAGGTGTACCCGCTGATGGTGAACATCAGATAGTCGGCCGAGCTCACGCCGATCTTGTCGTTGATGGCGGTCAGGGCCTTGGTCAGCTCGTCGGCATTCCACCGTTCGACGGTGTCCTGGCTCGGCGCCCCGGCGGCCTGCGATGCCACCGATTCCAGCTTCTCCGTCGCCTGTTGACGAATGTCGGAACACCCGACCGTTGTCAGACTCAAGGCCACACCGAGCGCGATCACACGCGTAAACACCTACGACTCCTCCTCGGGATCCTCACAGCATTCGGTAAGGAACCTAGCGGAAGGTTCGCAGCCGCAGGCTGTTCAGTACCACGAAGACCGATGACATCGCCATCGCTGCGCCAGCGATCATCGGATTGAGCAAACCCAGGGCGGCGAGCGGAATGGCAGCGGTGTTGTAGGCGAATGCCCAGAACAGGTTGGCCTTGATGGTGCCAAGCGTCTTGCGCGACAACCGCAGTGCCGTCGGCACGGTAGTCAGGTCACCGCGCACCAGGGTCAGGTCGCTCGCCTCGATCGCGGCGTCGGTACCGGTGCCCATGGCCATCCCGATATCGGCCGTGGCCAGCGCGGCGGAGTCGTTGACACCGTCGCCCACCATCGCGACCTTCTTCCCTTCGGCCTGCAGGCGTGTGACGACGTCGGCCTTCTCGGTGGGTTTGACACCGGCGATGACATTGCTCGCCGCGATGCCGACTTCTTCGGCCACGCGGGCGGCCACCTCGGCGTTGTCGCCCGTCAGTAGCACCGGGGTGATGCCCATGGCCTTGAGCTCGTCGATGGCCTGCCGACTCGACGGCTTCACCGTGTCCGCCACCTCGATCTCGCCGCGGCGCAGTCCACCCCAGCTGACCGCCGCGGTGGTGTTCTTACCCGCGATGGCTTCAATCGAAACCTCTTGGCCGTCAACAACACCGGTAACACCGATACCGGGCTCGTTACGGAAACCCACCACCGGCGACAACGTCAGCCCACGCGTCCGCGCCGACTCCACGATGGCCTTGGCGACCGGATGCTCGGAGGCCGACTCCACCGATGCGGCGATGCGCAGGATCTCGTCGGCGTCGGAGACACCGGACCCGATGCTGCGCCGCACGGCCACGACGCTCATCGCACCGGTGGTCACGGTGCCCGTCTTGTCGAGCACGACGGTGTCGATGTTCTTGACGTTCTCCAGCACCTCGGGGCCCTTGATCAGCACGCCGAGCTGCGCACCCCGCCCGGTGCCCACGAGAATCGCTGTGGGCGTAGCTAATCCCAGTGCGCACGGGCACGCGATGATCAACACAGCGACGGCCGCGGTGAACGCCGACGAGAGCGGATAGCCCTGCGCCACCCAGCCCACGAACGTCAGGGCCGCGATACCGAGCACAACGGGTACGAACACCGACGACACCCGGTCGGCAAGTCGCTGCACCTGCGCCTTGCCGGTCTGCGCATCCGACACCAGCCGTGCCATCCGGGCCAGCTGCGTATCGGCACCTACCTTGTGGGCGCGCACGACGATCCGTCCGTGCGTGTTGACGTAACCGCCCACCACCGGATCTCCCGCGCCCACCTCGACGGGTACAGACTCGCCGGTCATGGTGGAGGTATCCAACGCCGAATGGCCATCGACCACCACACCGTCGGTGGCGATGCGCTCCCCCGGCCGCACGACGAATTGGTCACCCACAGCCAATTGGTCGACGGGGATGCGAGTCTCGTGTCCGCCGCGCAGCACCGCGACATCCTTGGCGCCCAGCGACAGCAGTGCGCGCAGCGCCGAGCCCGCCGACCGCTTGGCGCGTGACTCCGCGAAGCGGCCCGCGAGCAGGAATACGGTGACCGCCGCGACCACCTCAAAGTAGACGTGGATGTCGCCGTGGGTATGCCCGGCGCCAGCGAACAGCACCCACAGCGACCACACGTACGCGGCGATGGTGCCCAGCGACACCAGGGTGTCCATCGTCGAGGCGCCATGGCGTGCGTTGACGAACGCCGCACGGTGGAACGGGTAGCCGCCCCACACCAGGATCGGGGTGGTCAGTGCCGCGACCACAATCTCCCAGCCGGTGAAATGCCAGGGCATCACCATCGAGATGGCCACCACCGGGATGGCCAGGATGAGCGAGCCGATGAGCCGGGCCCTGAGCTGACCATCGGGCACATCGTGGTTCATGTGGTCCCGCGGATCGAGACCGTCATGCTCGTGGCCGGCCTGATGAGCACCGGCCTGAGAGCCGCCGACTACCTGGGCCTTGTAGCCGACCGACTCGACGGCCTTGACCAAGTCATCATCGGAGATCGAACCGTCGTGCTCGACACGAGCGCTTTCCAGCGCCAGGTTTACGCGCGCCGTCACGCCCTCGAGTTTGTTGAGCCCTTTTTCCACGCGGGACGCGCACGAGGCACATGTCATGCCATGAAGGCGCAGATCAGTGGTCTCCATGCCCGTGTCAACAAACTCCATGTCTAAATGGTACCCCTAGGGGGTACTAATCGATAGGGTGATCTGCACTACTGGCGCCGGCGGGCTGCCACGATCTGCAGCGGCATCGGCAGCTGAACCCTGGCCCGAAGCTCGACAACGATCGACGGGTCCGCATGCGCAGCCAGGGTACGCAACGCCTTCGGACCGTAGGCGCGCAACTGGCTGATCGCACCATCATGAGCAACCGGACGCACCCAACCCACGGCCGCCGCGACGAGGAATGCCGGAGCCAACAGCGGAGCCGGCAAGCGCAGCAAGTCGATAATCAAGAGCGTGCGCCCCACCCTGGTGCCCTCGGAGAACACCTTCGCCGCACGTGACGGCGCGAGATGGTGAAACGACAGCGCGAACACCACCTGATCGAATGACCCGTCCCCTGCGTCGATAGCTGTGGCATCCATGGCCCGAACAGTGACCCGGGAATCCGAACCCAGATCGGACGCCGCGATACCCGCGACAGAGGTGGGCTCGATATCCGTCACCGTGATCGAAGCATCAGGACGTAGCTTCAGCAGTTCACGAGACAGACCGCCGTGGGCGGCACCGAGCTCAAGCACCCGGGGGTTGTCGATGCCGACAAGAAACCCGGCCGCCTGCTCCGCATTCCATCTGTGCAGGCCCTTCTTCTCACCCATGAGATCGAGGGACGCAACGACGGCCCGCTTCTTCGCAGGAACATCGTCGCGGTCCAGATACTCGAGTCGGCCCGTCTGCAATGCGCGGTCAAGCACGCAGGCACCGTATCCAGCGCGCGGCATCACGTCGATATCAGCGGTGTTCGTCATGACCCCACCGTATTCCTATGTCAGCCATATTGACATAGGAATTAGCTGTGAATTGAAAGTCTCGCATCGCGATGATCGCGAACACCCCGCGATATCGCCATGACCAGGAATATCCCGGCGAGAGCGGTGAGCGCGAGCGCCCGAGCCACGCATGCGCCATCCAATGCGGTGAAGTACAACGTCGGCTCACCCTTGGCCACGGGTGCGACCTCGGTGGGTACGCGGGCGGCCACCGCCGCCCAGCCGGCGAGTGCCATCGCCACCGCTGCGATGGCCAGATCCACCGCTACCCGCTTGCCAAACTTCACCACTGCTCACTCTCGGTATCGAGCTCCGGGTCATCGCCCAGATCCATGCCTGCCGGCGGCGCGGGCACCAACGTGGTGAGCGCCGTCCGCAGCTCCTCATGTTTCTTGGCCCACGCCTGCGCGCGACGCCCCCCTGTCAGGCGCAGACCGACGGGTTTGCGTCCCTTGGGCACCCCGGTCAGCTCTCCCAGCGGACGGGATTCCTCCCAGATGTAGCGGTCGGCGTCGGGATACAGCCACTTTATCTGGCTGATCGCCAGCGTCTCACCCCCCTGGCGGAGCTCGGTGGGCGTCAGTTCCACGGTGGCGTGCACCCGCGCGGCATAGATCTGCAGCGCGAGGAAGAAGGCGACGATGGCCGCCGTGATCGCCGGCATCACGGGGCTCATGCCCGCATTGCCCCACAGCTGAAGTCCGAACATGATGAGCCCGGCGAGTGGGCCGAGCAGGAGCCATCGCCACCGGCCACCGGGTTCATAAAACAGACGCGGTTCGGCCTCTGACACGTCAGCCATGTTCACCCCCGTCAAACCAGTTCTGCGCGGTCGGCCTGATGATCAGCACATTGGCCACGACCAGGGACAGCGCGGCGACGAGCAGCAGCGGACCCACCGAACCGGTACTGGCCATCGCGATGGCCCCAAGCACCGAGACCAGCGAGAGGGCGATCAACGCCCGGCGGTAGCGCTTATCCCCCTGCCGCGTGCGCCCGGCGAGAAATGCGATACCGGCCGCCAGCAGGATGCACAACACGCCCCACGCCCGGAAGTAGGTGACGAGATTTCGTATCTCCGCGTCGGTCAGTTCGGGCTTCGCGGCGGCCCGCACCGCGTCGAAGCGCTGGGTCACCCCGGCCAGACCGTTGAGGAACAAGGCGGCCGATGAGACCACCCAGAACCAGAACGCCACATCGACGATGCGCGGGCGCGGTTGTTCGGGTGTCATTCGGGCCCCTTCATCATTTCGCGCATAATTCCGGCAGCGTATCGGGGTGCTAGCGCTGCCTCGTCAGGTACGCGGTGGAGTCCTCGCGATGCAACAGGAATAGCCCGCCGCAGATCAAGACGGACGCGGTGATCCCCGAGAGCGCCTGCACAATCGCCGGCACACCCTCCAGGTCGACCAACCGCGTCGCGGTGAACACCACCGAACCCACCGCGCCACCGGTCAGGAAGGTGCGGGCCAGGCGGTATCCCGCGCGCATCAGGAAGATTCCGGTGACGACGAGAGCTCCCACCACCACGACGATGAACCCGTTGAAGGCGTAGACCGTCCACAGCGGGGCGGCCTTGCGCACCTCGGGGTCCTGCTGCCATTGACCGACGTTCGCGGCCATGTAACTCACGATCATCAGCGGGAGCGAGGCCAGCCACAGCCAACAACCGGTGTCGATATCGTCGGGTCGCGGCTTGGCCGGACCTGCCGAGGGTTGTCCAGCCAATCCGCTCTGATTGTGCGGATCGGGATGCATCACGCGACCACGGTAGTGGAAGGGGACAAACCGTCTACTCCAGCCAGCCCGCGACGTCCGCGGCCCAATACGTCAGCACGATATCGGCCCCCGCACGCCGGATGGAGGTCAGCGTCTCCAGCACCATGGCCTGCAAATCGATCCAATTGTTCTGCGCCGCAGCACAGATCATCGAATACTCACCCGACACCTGATACGCCGCGACCGGCACCGGAGATACATCGGCCACCTGCCGAAGCACATCCAGATAGGCCATTGCCGGTTTCACCATCAGGATGTCGGCACCCTCCTCGACGTCGAGCTCGGCCTCACGTAAGGCTTCCCGACCGTTCGCCACGTCCTGCTGGTAGGTGCGCCGGTCTCCGCGCAGCGACGACCCCACCGCCTCGCGGAACGGCCCGTAGAACGCCGAGGCGTACTTGGCCGCATACGCCAGGATGATCACGTCGGTGT
Organism: Mycobacteroides salmoniphilum; assembly: GCF_004924335.1. Classification (NCBI taxonomy): domain Bacteria; kingdom Bacillati; phylum Actinomycetota; class Actinomycetes; order Mycobacteriales; family Mycobacteriaceae; genus Mycobacteroides; species Mycobacteroides salmoniphilum. Next base: position 3,816,287 of record NZ_CP024633.1, read on the forward strand.
GCCCGGCAACGTCCAGGCCCTCGCGAATGGCCGCCACCTGGCCGTCCATCATGCCGCTGGGTCCCACCACACGAGCACCCGAATTTGCCTGCGCCACCGCCAGGTCCACGTACTGCGTCAGCGTCGCATCGTTATCCACCCGGCCCGAGGCGTCCAGCACCCCACAGTGGCCGTGATCGGTGAATTCGTCGAGGCAGGTGTCGGCCATCAGCACCGTGGAATCACCGAGGTCCGCCGACAGGATCGACAGCGCACGGTTCAGGATGCCTTCCGGAGCCAGCCCGGCACTCCCGGTGGCGTCCTTGTCCTTCTCCTCGGGAACCCCGAACAGCATGAGCCCACCGACGCCGGCCTTGACCGCGTCCTCGGCGGCCCTGCGCAGGGATTCGATGCTGTGCTGCACCACGCCCGGCATAGACGCGATCGGGCGCGACTCGGTAACACCGTCGGCCACGAACATCGGCAACACCAACTGCCGCGGCGCGAGGGTCGTCTCGGCAACCAGCCGGCGGATCGCCGGGGTGGCTCTCAGCCGACGGGGACGCTGGTAAGGGAACGGCACAGTAAAGACCTCCGCTACTTCTCCCGCTATCTATCCGCTGCTAGCGCCGTCGGCTCTTCTTACGCGGTGGCGGCAGTGCGCCCTCGGTACGCAGCCGAGCGGCGTGCTCGGCAAGAGCCTCGACCAGCGGACCAACAGCGGCCGTCTCCGGTTGCACGTCCACCCGCAGCCCAAACTCGATGGCGGTCTCAGCGGTTTTCGGTCCGATGCAGGCCACGATGGTGCGCGCGTGTGGCTTCCCGGCGATGCCCACCAGGTTGCGGACCGTCGAGCTCGACGTGAAGCACACGGCGTCGAATCCGCCGGTCTTGATCATCTCGCGGGTCTGCGCTGCCGGCGGCGCCGCACGTACGGTGCGGTAGGCGGTCACGTCGTCGATTTCCCAGCCGCGCTCCCGCATGCCCTCGGCGAGGGTCTCGGTGGCGATGTCGGCGCGGGGCAGCAGCACCCGGTTCACCGGATCGAAAACGTCGTCGTAGGGCGGGAACTCGTCGAGCAGTCCGAGCGAGGACTGCTCACCGGCGGGCACCAGCTCGGGGTTGATACCGAAGGCGCGCACCTTGTCGGCGGTGGCCTGACCCACGCACGCGATCTTCACACCGGAGAAAGCGCGGGCGTCCAGGCCGAATTCTGCGAACTTCTCCCACACCGCGCGGACCGCGTTGGTGGAGGTAAAGACCACCCACTGGTACCGGCCGTCGACCAAACCCTTGACAGCCCTTTCCATCTGGGCGGGGCTACGCGGGGGCTCGACGGCGATGGTGGGCACCTCGACCGGCAGGGCTCCGTATCCGACAAGCTTCTCGCTCATCTCGCCGGCCTGATCCTTGGTGCGCGGTACCAGCACGGTCCAGCCGTAGAGCGCGCGGCTCTCCCACCAGTTCAGCTTGGAGCGGCTACTAACCACACGGCCGATCGTCAGCACCAGGGCGCCGGTCATCGGCCCGTGCGGATCATTGGCGTCCACGGGGACACCGTCGATCAGCGAGGCCAGTGTGGTCTCCACGGTCCGCTGCGCGCAGGTGGTGCCCTGCGCGGTGACCGCGACCAGGGTCTGATCGGACAAACCGTGCTCGATGAGCGCCTTAGCGGCGTCGGGTACATGCGTCGGGGTGGCGTGCAGGATCAGCGGACCCGGGGCGGCGGCCAGCGCCGCCCAGTCCACATCGCCGCGCACATCGGCGACGGTGTGCGCGGATCCCGGCGGCAGGCCGGCGTAGGCGGGCACCGCCGTGCTCGACGACAGGCCGGGCAGAATCTCGAAGGCCACCTGGGTACGGGTGACCGCCATGACCTCGGCGAGCACCGAATCGATCGAGAGCGGATCGCCAGCGACGAGCCGCACGACGTCCACGCCGTTCTTGGCCTCGGCGACCAGCGTCTTGGCGACATCGGCGGGATCACCCAGCGCTGGGCGGATGTCGATGGTGAGCGGTGGCTCGGCACCGGCCTCAGTATCAACCGAAGCGGGCGCGTCATCGCTACCTGTCGCGGGTTTGACCGGCGCGGGTTCAGGAAGCTCGACCGCGGATCCGACAAGATCGAGCACTGCCTGCGGCACGTCGGGGTCGGTAAACACGACCGTGGCGCCGGTGAGTACCGCACGCGCCCGGACGGTCAACAGACCCGGGTCTCCCGGCCCGGAACCAACGAACAGGATGCGCCCTGGCTTCTTGCGCCCTCGGGTCACTACTGCCTCCCATATCGGCGGTTTGCGCCGCCTATTCAGCTGTCATCAGTGCTCGCGCACCGAGATCGAGCAGTTCCCTCGCGACCGCGAGCCCAAGCTCGGCGGCCCGATCGGGGGTGCCAATCCCGGAGGCCCGAATCACGTCAGATCCGTCCAGCGCCGCCGCACATCCGCGCAACGACAGTTCGTCGAAGACGCGACCATCCTCATCAATCGACTCGACCACCTCGGCGATCGCGCCAACCGGTGCGGTACAGCCCGCCTCCAGCTCGGCAAGCAGAGCCCTTTCGGCAGTCACCGCGGCGCGCGTGTCGGCGTGATCGAGTTCCGCCAGTACAGCCACCAGATCGGTGACCTCACTGCGGCACTCCACCGCCAGCGCTCCCTGAGCCGGTGCGGGCAATACCTGCACCGGTTCCAGTGTCTCGGTGATGCGGTCCAAACGTCCGATACGGGCTAAACCCGCTCGGGCGACTACCACAGCATCAAGATCACCATTGGAGACCCTGCTCAACCTGGTATCCAGGTTGCCTCTTAGGGGGCGAATTTCCAAACCGAGACCCAGTGCTCTAAGCTGCGCGGCCCGACGCGGGGACGAGGTACCAATCACGGAGCCCGTGGGCAACTCCCCCAGCACCAGTCCATCCCGGGCCACGAGGGCGTCCCGATAGTCTTCACGCGGGGGAATAGCGGCTATGACGAATCGCGGGTCGGCCGCCGTTGGCAAATCTTTGTAGGAGTGCACGGCAACATCGACGACGTTATCGGCGATGGCTTCGCGCAGAGCGGCCGTGAAGACCCCTACACCGATTTGCTCGACGGGTGCGGACGACTGGTCCCCTGCCGTGGTCACGATTACCAGCTCTGCCTCGTGCCCTTTGGCGCGCAAAGCATCCCTGATTCCCCCGGCCTGAGTCGTCGCCAACAGACTGCCGCGGGTACCAATTCGGATCATGGATGAGCCTCTCGGGCGAAGACAGTCAAGGGTGGATGAGCCTCTCGGGCGAGGACCGTCAACCACGGCTCTCTTCGTGTAATTCCGTTGTCGCAAGCGGCAATTCGCCCGCCGTGGCCACCGCCTCGACGGTTTGCGGATCGAGCTCGAACAGCTCACGCAACGCCTCGGCGTAACTGTCCCCGCCGGGCGCGGACGCCAGCTGCTTCACCCGCACCGTGGGGGCGTGCAACAGCTTGTCGACGACTCGGCGAACGGTCTTGGCGACCTCGTCCCGCTCGGCCCCCGCCAGACTCGGCAGTCGGCCGTCCAGTCGCAGCAGCTCGGCCTCCACCACCTCGGCGGCCCGCTGGCGCAGCGCGGTGACCGTCGGGGTGACCTCCGCCATCCGCTCGCCGGTCAGGTACCGGGCGACCTCGTCGTTGACGATCTGACGAGCCGCGCCCGCGTCGTTGGCTGCCGCACGCGCAGTGGGCTCACGCTGGATGCGCTCCATGTCCACCACGACGACGCCGGGCAGACCGGCCACCGTCGGGTCCACATCACGCGGCATGCCCAGGTCGCAGAACACGAGTTGGCGGCCGCCACCCAGGGCACGGTGCACATCGGCCAGCGAGATCACCGGCCGGACCGCACCCGTGCAGGACACCACCACATCGGACTGAGCCAGCGCCTGGTCCAGGTTGTCGAGGGTGATCGCCTGCGCGTTCACACCTGCCTCTCGCGCGGTCGCGGCGAGCCGTTGCGCACGCGCCGCGCTGCGGTTGACCACCCAGAGGTTGTCGATACCGGCGCGGATCAGCTGTGCGGTCGCCAAGGAGCCCATCGAGCCCGCGCCGACAACGGCAGCGGTGCGTCCGGGAAGACCATTGAGCTTGCCGTCGGCCAGATCCAGGGCCACTGACACCACCGAGGCCCCGGCGGCGTCAATGCCGGTCTCCGAATGCACTCGTTTGCCCACACGCAGAGCACTCTGGGACAGCTCGTGCAGCACCCGGCCCACCGCCTGATGCGTTTCGGCGGTGGCGTAGGCGTTGCGCACCTGCCCCAAAACCTGCTGCTCGCCGACCACCATGGAATCCAGGCCGCTGGCGACCGCGAACAGGTGCTCGACGGCGGCCTCGCTGTATCGGACGTAGGCATATTTGGTGAGCTCGTTCATGCCGATACCCGCATGCCGGGCGATGGCCTCACCGATGACAGTCAGGCCGCCGTGAAAGGCCTCAACCACGGCATACACCTCGACCCGGTTGCAGGTCGAGAGCACCATGACCTCGCTGACCAGGGGTGATTGCAGAATCTGTTCGATGATTTTGGGCTGATCGGCCTCGCCAATCGCCAGCTTCTCCAACACCGGCACAGGCGCGCTACGGTGCGAGGCTCCGAACAGCAGGACACTCACCGCAGGTCACTCCGCTGACATCTCACTGTCCAGCTCCCTTGCTTTTGGTGAGGCTCGAACTTCATGCACGGTAGCCCGAAAATGGCCACTGGGCAAAATCCAAACAGCCTGTTATCGGTCACGTTTCAGGTCCGCCCGCAGCCGGGGCTCGTCCACTTCCCAATAGCTGTGCTCCTGACCGTCGAGCAGCACCACCGGAAGCCGGTCGCCAAACTCCGCGCGCAACGACGAATCTGTGATCGCGGCCTCATCCACATCGGTGACGGTGAGCGGGATCCCGAACTCGTCGGCAACGGCCGCCAATTCACGCTGCGCCCGTTCGCAGGCGGAGCACCCTGGGCGCGTCAGCAGCGTTAGAGACGTCATATACCAATTCTGCCACCGGGTCCCCCGAGCTCCCGCCACCCTCAGTAGGGTTAAACGGCATTCGGAAACGGCGGACAGGAAGGGCGGTTAGGCCGGCTATGACCAGCCCCCAGATCAACGGCGAGCCCCCTGCCGAAGGCGCCGCTGAGCAGCAGCAGCTGCTCGCCGAGGCGTTCGCCGAAGATGTCGCACGCGCCGCATCCTTCGCCGAGGCGGACGCCGCCGTCGACGACGTGCCCCCGGGCCCCCCGCCCGCCGATCTGACCGCCGCTGCGTTTTTCGATGTCGACAACACGCTGGTGCATGGCTCCTCGCTGGTTCATTTCGGCCGAGGCCTGGCGCAGCGCGACTACTTCCAGTACTCGGACATGCTTCAGTTCGTCTGGGCGCAGGCGAAGTTCCGGCTGACCGGCCGCGAGAACTCCGATGACGTCGCCGCGGGCCGACAGAAGGCGCTCTCGTTCATCGAGGGGCGCAGCGTCGATGAACTCGTCAACCTCAGTGAGGACATTTACGACGAGACGATCGCCGACAAGATCTGGCCCGGCACCCGAGCGCTGACCCAGATGCACCTGGACGCCGGCCAGCAGGTATGGCTCGTCACGGCGACACCCAAGGAACTGGCGGAGACCATTGCCCGACGGCTGGGCCTCACCGGAGCCCTGGGCACCGTTGCCGAGTCGGTGGACGGGGTCTTCACCGGACGCCTGGTCGGCGACATCCTGCACGGACCGGGCAAGGCGCGTGCCGTGCGCAACCTCGCCATCCGGAACGGGCTGAATCTCAAGCGCTGCACCGCCTATAGCGACAGCGTCAACGACGTGCCGATGCTGTCGCTGGTGGGCACCGCCGTGGCCATCAATCCCGACGCGGAGCTGCGCGACGTGGCGCGACGCCGCGGCTGGGAAGTCCGCGACTTCCGCACCGCCCGCAAGGCCGCCCGTATCGGGGTGCCGTCGGCGGTGCTGCTCGGTGCCGCGGGCGGTGCGTTGGCGGCCGCCCTGGCCCGACGCGAGAAGTAACAATCACCACTACCGCTGCTGATAGGCTCAGCGCCGCTCGAACTGTCTAGATTCGTACCTGACCTGCAGCGAAATGGGTTAATGCATGGCCATCCGCCAAGACATCATCGGAACGCACTACCGCTACCCCGATTACTTCGAGGTCGGCCGCGAGAAGATGCGTGAATTCGCGGCGGCCATCCAGGACGGCTGTGAGGAAAACTCCGGCGTTGTCGCGCCCATCACGTTCCTCGCCGTCGCGGGCCGGCGCGTGCAGCACAAAATCTTCACCGAGATGGATCTGCCCATCAACGTGGCACGGGTGCTGCACCGCGACCAGAAGCTGAAGTTCCACCGCCCCGTCAAGGCAGGCGACCGGCTGTACTTCGACAGCTACCTGGACAGCGTGCTGGAGTCGCACGGCATGGTGACCGCCGAGGTGCGCGCCGAGGTCACCGATGCCGACGGGCAACCCGTGGCCACGAGCATCGTCACCATGATCGGCGAGGCTGAAGGACACGAAACCGACGCGAACTCCATGGCCGCCAACATCGCCTCGCATCGCAAGGGCTAGCGGCCTCTGCGGCTCGTTCGGTAAGCACTCGGGGTGGTGCCGAACCAGCGCTTACAACTTCGGGTGAACACGCTCTGTTCGGCGTAGCCGAGTTGCCTGCTGACATGGTCCAGGTTCAGCTCGGTATCGGAAAGCAATCGCTCGGCGGTTTCACGACGGATGTGGTCGACGAGTTCGGCGAAGGTCGTACCCTCGGCGCCGAGGCGCCGTTGCAGCGCTTTGGGGTGCACTCCGAGGTGTAATGCGATGTCCCCCAGACCGATCGCCCCCGTGGGAAGCAGCTGACGGATGAGGATCCGGGCCAGCCGACTCGAATCCGGCCGACGGTCAGCGAGGGTCCCCGTCAAGTAATCGACCGCAGTCTGATGCGCGAGGCGGTCTTTGGGCAGCGACTTCTGCATATCAGTGGCGCGCAGTGTGAACCCCGCAACGGGTTCGCAGAACAACGGCGGACAGCCGAAGTAACGCCGATACTCCGACGGTGCCGTCAAGGCCGAGTGGGGCAGGTGCACCGCCACTGGGCGATAACCGCGACCCAGGAAGTGGTGCAGCACCCGCAATGTCACACCCAACGACAGCTCGAGCGCCTGCGCCTGTGGGGGCGCCGGGGCGAGAAGAAACTCGAACTCGAACCGGCAGCGCACCGGATCGGGAAGATCGATCACCCGCACGCTGATCGCGGGACAGTATGCGGCCATGAACTTTTCAAGGATGTCGAAAGCGTCGGCAACGGTTGCCGCGCTACGCGCGGCCAGGCCCACGGGTCCCAGTATCTCGATGCCCTGGCGTCGCGCTAGCCGAAGGCCGAAATCGGGTGCGCTGACCGCAATCGCGCTCTCCTCCAGTACGGCCATCCCATTCGGCAGCGAGATGAACCGGTCGTAGACCCCGGCATCGTCCGGTGAAATCCGCGCTGCGGCAAGCAGCTTGTCGCCATCGCCGCCGAGCTCTGATACCAGGGGCTGATAGTTCGTCAACGCCGAGCCGCGGATCACCGACATGTCCCGAACTGTCAAATATCTGTCCGCCAAAGTCAAGACAACCCTGTGAAAATGCTGCACGATCGACGGTGATCGACCAAGATCATTACAACTGGAAAGGGTGTCGCCCGTGAGCGGTAGGCGTTGGCAGTGGGGCAGATGGCTGGCCGTGACGAGCGTCATCCTGTTGGCGTCCGGGATGAACGGCTGCTCGAAAAACTCTGAACCCCAAAAGCTTTCCGCCGACGAGGCGAAGGCGATTGCGCTGGATGCCTACGTGTACGGCTACCCGCTGGTGACCATGGAGATGACGCGGCGGGTGATGACCAATGTCGACAAGGTGACGGCCCCGCGCGCCCCCATGGGGCAGCTGATGCGGATGCGCGAGTATCCCAACGCGTCGTTCCGGGATGTGACCGCTCCCAACGCAGACACCCTGTACACCAACGCCTTTGTGGACGTGAGCAAAGAGCCCTATGTGCTGAGCCTGCCCGAGGCCAACGATCGCTACTACCTGTTCCCGATGCTCGACGGGTACACCAACGTTTTCGAGGTACCCGGCAAACGCACCACGGGCACCGGCCCGCAGACCTACGCCATCACCGGCCCTGGCTGGAAAGGCACCCTGCCCGAGGGGGTCAAGGAGTACAAGTCCCCGACATCCATCGTGTGGCTTCTGGGGCGCATTTACTGCACGGGAACACCCGAAGACTATGCCGCCGTCCACACGATGCAGGACGCGATCTCGCTGGTGCCGCTGAGCTCCTACGGCAAACCGTATACGCCGCCCGCGAACACGGTAGATCCGAGCATCGACATGAAAACGCCTGTCCGCGATCAGGTCAACAACCTGAGCACCACGGCGTACTTCGATCTACTCGCCACCCTGATGAAGGACAATCCGCCCGCCGAGGCCGATAAGCCGATGGTCGACAAGATGGCCAAGATCGGCATCGAGGCCGGCAAGCCCTTCGACATCGACAAGCTCGGCGCCGATACGGTCGGTGCGCTGCAGTCGGTACCGAAGGAGGGATTCGGCAAGATCGCGGCCCGTTTCAAGGACCTCAAAGACATCAACGGGTGGCAATTCAGCACCGAAACCGGCCAATATGGCACCGAGTACCTGCAGCGCGCCACGATCACCGCATTCGGGTTGGGCGCCAATCTGCCTCAGGACGCCGTCTACCCCACCTCCGAGGTCGACTCCTCCGGCAAGTCCTACGACGGCGCCCACAACTACACACTGCACTTCGCCAAGGACCAGCTGCCGCCCGCCGAGGGGTTCTGGTCGCTGACGATGTACGACGGGGGGTTCTACTTTGTCGACAACCCACTCAACCGATACACCCTGAGCCAGCGCAACAACGTCACCGCCAACCCCGACGGATCGGTGGACTTGTATCTACAACATGAGAACCCCGGCCCGGAAAAGGAGGCAAACTGGCTCCCCGCCCCCTCCGGAAAGTTCATCCTGATGCTGCGCCTGTACTGGCCCACGCAGACACCGCCGTCGATCATCGACGGCACCTGGAAGCCGCCCGCCGTGCACCACGCCCCGTGATTCGAAGGAGATCGCCATGAAACTCGTTACCACAAGCCTGTTTACCGCTCTCGGCGCCGCGGCGCTCATCACCGCGGCGGCCGCGAACGCCGAGCCGGAGCGCCCGCCCAACTGCACGGCGGGCGACCTGGCCGGAGTATCGGCGGGCGTCGCCGCATCAACATCGAGCTACCTGTTCACCCATCCGGAGGTCAACGACTTCTTCACCGGTCTACAGGGGCGTCCGCACCCCGAGGTGCAGAGCGCGGTCAAGAGCTACATGGACGCCAACCCGGACACGGCAGCAGATCTGCGCGGAATCCGGCAGCCGCTCGTCGAACTGCGAGACCGCTGCCAACTGCCCGCCGCACCGCAGGTACAGCCGTGAGGCGCATGGTCGCAGCGGCCGCCGCGACCGTGGCACTGGCGGGCCTGCTGACGATTGCGCCACCGTCAGGTGTCGCCAACGCCGACGTGTGCGCGAGTGCCGGACGGCGGGTTTCGGTGGGCGGCTGCGCCAACATCGCGGACGCGGTGGCGCCCTACGTGCCTCCGCCCGCGTACTACGCCCCGATGCCGGAAGATCCCCCTCCGCCACCTCCGGGATCGAATGTCAGTGCATGCGTGCACTACAACGGCCGCTGGGTGAGCGCCGGAGGCTGCAACCCCTAGCGGGTGATGTACTCGACGAGGGCCGGGTGTAGTCGGTGCCTGCCGAAACCGGCGGCCGGGTCGGGCCGCCAGAAGATCGGTAGGTCCTTCTCTTCGGCTGCGCGATGACACTCGATCAGCAGCTCATCATTCAGGGGCTCAGTGGCCCGCCGCCTCAGTGTGGATTTAAGCGCGTCGGGCAGTGCCTTCCAGATTGCTTCCGGGTTCAGATCCGTGGTCACACAGCGCCTCTCACTCTTGCCCTGGGCACTGACCAGCACCCAGGAGCCGCCTTTCCCGACCAGACTCTGGGTTGATCACTGCGCGGCGCCGCCGTCGCCCACTTCAGCCAAACTCATCTGAGTGCCGGGGGCCGTCACTGAGTCGCGCAGGATGATCGCCGAAGGCTCAGCCCCGGCGGGGATATCGAACGCTATGGACGCAACAATGCTGTCGCCGGGACCGAGGTCTGCGCCGAGCACGGGCTGCGAGGCCGCCTGGTCCGCACCGAAGGTTTGATCGCCCGCAACGAGTTGCTGAATCGCAGGCTCGAACCTGTGAGGGACGTCGCCGTCATTGATCACGCGCACACCGACCAGAACATGGCCACCCTCGTCGTTCTGAGCCAGTCCGGGATCGCCCGCCGCCGGGGATGCCGTGACCTCCGTCACGGCCAGGGCTAACTGACCGGCTCGCGCCTCGCGACCAGGGCCGCCACCTTCAGGTGCCACTGAAGCAACTTCGTGAACCAGCGGCGATCCAGAGGCGCTAAAGTTCCTGCCGTCTTCGATCCCCACCAACGTGGCAACGACAATGAAGGTCGCGATAACGACTCCGAACAGCATGGGCGCCACAGGAAAATTGCCGCTAACCAGGTACAACCCGGCGGCGCCATTCTCACCTTCCAGCGAAGGCCGAGTCACAATAACGATCCTCAATTCAGGGTAGCGGTGTAACACATGAGCGCCCCCCTCAATGAGTAAGAGGCTAACATCAATAGGTCCTATCGGCACGGCTGCGTATTCGTTACAGGCGGCCACCAGCTGTTTGCGAGAAACTACCGATAGCCCCTGATGTCACGCCCGTCCGCCTTTGCTGATCCGGAAGTCAGGCCGACCCGTACTGCCGAGACCAGCGACGATGACAACAGCCGATCGGTACGGTCCCCCGGCGGGCGGCCTGTTTGCCTCTGGACATCCCTAGGCACTCGGGGCAGCGCACGGCCACGACGAGGTCGGCACCCCGTTCTAGGCAGACATCGCGGTCAGCCGTACTGGGCGGCGAGCTTGCCGATCACGGCGGTGAACTCGTCCATGGTGGTGTCGAGGATGTCTTTCACCGACTCGACCGCACCGATGCGCCCGGCGACCTGACCGCCGAGCGGTACGAAAGTGTCCATGTTGCCTCCGAAGTAGAGGTCCAACGGGTTCCCGGTTTCCAGCAGTGACACCAGATCTCGCCGTTCCATCTCTTCGGTGCGCGCGCTACGCAGCGCACGCAGGCCCGGCTTGGTCAGCCGGTTGAGCAGTACGGTGTCGGTCTCGCGGGCAGCGACGACGGCCGCCTTCCAATTTCCATGGATGGGCGATTCCGCGGCCGACATCATCCGGGTGCCCATCTGCACCCCCTCGGCACCGAGCGCGAAGGCGGCGGCCATCGATGCGCCGTCGCAGATGCCACCGGCGGCGATGATGGGTACGTCCACGTGCGAGCGCACTAGCGGCAGGAGCACCATGGTGGATGCGCCCTTCGGGTCCTTGAAACCACCGCCCTCGACGCCTTCCACCACCAATCCGTCCACTCCCGCGTCGACGGCCTTGAGGGCCGCCGCGAGTGTGGGGACGACATGAAAGACGGTGAGCCCGTTGTCCTTCAGGACCCGGGTGTACTTGTTGGGGTCTCCCGCACTGGTAGTCACGAACGTCACGCCCTGATCCACCACGAACTGCGCGATGGACGGGTCCCGCACAAATGCCTGCGCGATGTTCACCCCGAAGGGTTTATCGGTGAGCTCACGCATGACGCGGATCTCGCCCTTGATGGCATCGAGCTCGCCGGAGCTGGTTTCGATGATGCCGAGCCCGCCGGCATTGCACACCGCGCTGGCCAGCTGTGATCGTGCGATCCACCCCATCGGGGCCTGCACGATCGGCCGCTCCACGCCCAGCATCTCGGTAACCCGGTTTGTGACCACCCGTCGAACCTACGCCGATTACCCGGGTGCGATTACAGCAGATCCTCGAGCGCGCCGGGCAGATTGGGATACTGAAACTGAAAGTTAGCTGCTTCCAGCACCTTTGAGGTCGCGTACCGACCGGTGAGACCGAGTTCGGGATCGGTGCGCAGCGCAATGGCGCCGATGCGCAACATGAAGGCGGGGGTTGGCAGCCCGGGACGGTGTAGCTGCGCACGCAGCGCCGCCATCAGGTCGGCATTGCGCACGGGATGCTCACTGGCGGCGACCACGCAGCCAGCGGGAAGCTCGATGCCCGGGGTCAGCCCCAGCCCCGCCCGCACGATGGCCAGCCAATCGGTGAGGTGGATCCACGAGAACCATTGCCGCCCCGAAGCCACCCTGCCGCCGAGGCCGAGTTTGGTCAGGGCTACCAGCCTCCGCAGCGCCGGGGATTGCGGATCGAGCACGATCGACGTGCGCAGGATGATTCCGTGCTCGGTGTTGGCACCGTTGAATGCCTCTTCCCAGGGGCGTGCGACCCCGGTCATCTGCGGCAATCCCACGACGGGCAGCGGTGTGCCCTCCGTGCATCGGGTCTCACCGGCATCCGACCAGATAGCGGTGGTGCTGGCCTGAATCCAATGCGCGACAGGCGTATTGAGGTGAGTACTGGCGTCCACCAGCGCACGGGTGGCCAGCACCCGACCGCGGGTCAGCTCAGCGATGTTGCGCCGGGTGGGCCGACAATCCACCAGCTTGCCGGCCAGGTTGATCACCGCGGTGGCCGGGCCCTCCAGCTCCGCGGCCCAGTCACCCACGGTCTGGCCATCCCAACGCACCTGGCGAACATTCAGATGCGGATTTGGCTGACGGGTGAGCACCACAACCTCATGGCCGCGTGGAACAAGGTCATCGGTGATGCGGCGGCCCAGCGATCCACTGCCACCGGCGAGAACGATCTTCATTGATCGAGCCCCCTTTCTACGGCGAGTATCCGCCGGGCGGGGACGAGCGGTCAGCACATGGAGATGTAGCTCACCGGTGGTGCTGATCACGGCACCGCGGCAGCGCGACTACGGTTTTCGAGGCATCGGCCGGGTAGCACACGCGGAACGCGGCGTGTCAGTGCGGAAGGAAAACCGCTCAGCCGAAGAACATGTTGCGCCGGGCGGCAAGCAGCCGGTACAGCGTCTGCTGAATCGTCTCGCGCACCTGGTCGGTGACGTCGAAGGTGACCATCGGGTCGTCGGCGGCCGCGTCGTCATACCCGTCCGTGGGGATGGGCGTGCCGAACTCGATGTGCCACTTGGAGGGCAGCGGCACCAAGCCAACGGGTCCGGCCGCCGGGAACAGCGGGGTTACCGGGAAGTACGGCAGCCCGAACAGTCGGGCGATCACCTTCAGGTCGGCAATCATCGGATAGATCTCCTCGGACCCGACGATCGAGCACGGGATGATCGGCGCTCCGGTCCGAATGGCTGCCGCGACAAATCCCCCGCGACCGAACCGCTGCAGCTTGTAACGATCCTTGAACGGCTTGCCCAGGCCCTTGTACCCCTCGGGGAACACGGCGGTCAGCTCGCCCGCGGACAGTAGCCGGTGCGCATCGGCGGTGCAGGCCAGCGTATGACCGGCTTTTCGCGCCAGCTGCCCCAGGAACGGCGCATCGAACACCATGTCCGCGGCCAGGTTGCGCAGGGTCCGGTTGCCGGGGCAGCGGTCGTGTACCGCCACCGACAGCATCAGACCGTCGAGCGGCAGCACACCCGCATGGTTAGCCACAACCAGGGCTCCACCGGTCGCCGGAATGTTCTCCACGCCGGTCACGTCCACTCTGAACCATCGGTTGAACAATGGCCTCAGCAAAGGAAGTAAGAGTGATTCGTTGAGATGCTCGTCGAACCCGAAATCATCGACGCTGTAGTCGCCGCCCACCCTGCGGCGAATGAACTCAGCGACGGCGGCGATGTTGGCCGCGAGCGCGGTCAGCGACTCTTCATCGCCCACGTGTGCGTTGCCCTGGGCCGCACGGATCTCGTTGAGGTCATGGATCACCGCGGCGGTGTCCGCGGAATTTTCTGCCGGCGCATCGCTTGCCAACGATGACGGGTGCCGTCTTCCGGCATCGGCACGAGCCTCGGCCCGGCGAGCGCGTGCAGCATGGCGTTCCGAATTAGCCTGCAGTTGAATGACTTTGGCCTTTGTTTCACCAGCCATGCTTTTCACCTCCACCCTATTTCTACGAACTGATCTTCTGCGCGAGAGCCACCGCGCGATCTCCCAATGAGCGTACCCACTCCGGCTCGATAACTGGAGTGATCCCGCGGCCCCGAACGTAATCTCCGAAGGCCCCCATGGTGGTCCACTTGGGCTGATACCCGAGCTCGGTCTTCATCCGGGTGTTGTCCATGGCACGCCCATATGCCAGCCAGTCACGCTGTTCAGAACTCAGTTCGGTGTACCGGGTGCCCTTGGTGAAGGACGCGATCGCCGCTACCGCAAACGACGGGACAGGGATCCCGAGTTGCCCGGAACGGCGGACCGCCTGCGACATCATCATCATGCCGTCGGCCGCGATATTGAACGTCCCCGCCTTACCGGCCATGGTGGCGCGCTCGAGCGCGCCCAGCGCGTCCTGCTCATGCAGCAGCTGCAGGCGGGCGTCGCGTCCGAGCATGGTCGGGACCACGGGGCCCGCCAGATAGCGAGCCAACGCGGTATCCATACCGGGACCGATCAGGTTGGCCAGCCGCAGAATCGTCACCGCAACATCGGGCCGGCGACGGCCCAGACCCCGGGCATAGCTCTCGATATCGATGCTGTCCCGCGCGAATCCGTCGGACGGCGGACGGCGGGCACCCATCTCTTCGGTGAACATCACCGGATCGCGACCGCTGGACCCATACACCTGTGCGGTGGATTTGACGACGACGCGCTGCACGGTGGGCGCCTTCTGGCAGGCCGCGAACAGCTGCATCGCACCCATCACGTTCAGTTCCTTGAGCGCAGCACGCCCACCCGAACGCGGCGAGAACGAAGCAGAGGCGGTGTGCACCACCGTATCGACCTCACCGTTGCGGATGACCTTCGCGATGAACGGGTTGCGAATATCGGCCCGCACGAACTCGGCCCGACCCATCCTGCGCAGCAGGTCCTTACTGGGAGCGACGGCGTCCACCGCGATGACGCGGTTGATCATCGGGTTCTGCACCAGGCGCGCGGCCAGGTAACCCCCGAGGAATCGGCTGGCTCCGGTGACCAGCACCACCCGTGGGTAATGCAGAGTGGTCTCACCGGTGCTCACGGACGAAGCCTATCCATCACTGCACCAATGGGCATCCTGAGTGGATACCCACTAACGCAAGGTTTACTTACCGAGTTTTCTGCGCTGAACCCGGGTACGGCGAAGCAGCTTGCGGTGCTTCTTCTTGGACATACGCTTACGCCGCTTCTTGATAACTGAACCCATGAACTCCTGCTAACTACTTTGAAATCGTCTTTTCCGTGGGCGGTGCACAGCGGCTTATGCCAGCCGTACACGAGCGCCCTAACCCCTCAAGGCTTAAAACCAGGGTGCCGCACGACTCTACCCGTTACGGTCCCCCGTCAGGAAACCGGCCGAATCGCGAGGGGCGCTCCCCTCGGTTCCTACTCGCCGACCGGGGTACGCCCCCACGGGTGGGAGATACCCCCACCCGCGTGCGGGGGCCTATCCGGCGTCGAAGTAGGACGCCTGCAGCAGATCGTTGACGGCCTTGGCGTGCACACGGAACGATCGACCGACCCGCACCGCGGGCAGCTCTCCGTTGTGCACCAGCCGGTAAACGGTCATCTTGCTGACGCGCATCAGCGCGGCGACCTCGGCGACCGTCAGGAACTGAGCCTTTCCAGATTGGCCAGTAGCCGCCGCATCCCGGCCCGGCTTGGCGCCGGCCCCGTCGCGCGCGGATGGCCCGTTCATTGAAGTCATCGCATACCCATTTCCCTTGGCACATGTCGTGCCGCCGATCTTCCCCATCGGCGGTACGGACACGCACGTGCTAGAAGGAGAATAGCGGGACCAGTGGGGTTACTGATACCCGTGTGGGCTAATTGATCAAGATTTGGTTAAATTACTCTGATGTGATTCCGAGCTGCTCGGAGCGGGTTTTTGCGGCCTCGACAGCCGCGTAGACGCTTGCCCGCAAACCTCCACGTTCCAATTCACGCAGCGCAGCGGCGGTGGTACCACCCGGCGAGGTAATCGTCGCACGAAGCTCGGCAGCGGTCGTGTCGACCTCTGTGCGCGTCTGTAGCCCCGGGGCACGATTCTCGTCGGTTTCGGCCCGTTCGAGGAGCATCGCGGCGGATCCGGCCATGGTTTGGATGACGAGGTCGGTCGCGACGGGCCGAGTCAGACCCGAAGCGACCCCCGCATCGACGAGCGCCTCCACAAGCAGGAAGAAGTAGGCCGGGCCCGATCCGGACAGCGCGGTGACGGTATCCATCTGAGATTCGGCCACCTTGATGACGCTGCCCACCGACTCCAGCAGCTCGGCCACGGCGCTCAGCTGCTCGTCGGTCGCGAACCGGCCCTTGGCGATGGCGCTCACCCCGGCGCCCACGAGCATCGGGGCGTTGGGCATCACACGCACCACCGGCGCCCCGGCGGCCAGTTTGGACTCGAAGAAACCCGCGGACACTCCCGCGGCCACCGAGACCAACACCTGTTCGGTCTCCCGCTCATTACTCTCTGCGTCCAGTTTCGCCAGCGCGGCGGCGATCTCGCTGGTCGCGCTTTCGACATCGGACGGTTTGACCGCCACCACAATGAAGTCGGCGCCCTCGACGGCGTCGGCCACCTCGCTGACCCGGATCGAGTACGCCTCGGCCAGAGCCTTCGCCCGCGCGGGGACCTTCTCGGAAACGACGATGTCCTTGGCTTGGCGTCCGGCCCGCAGCAGCCCGGAGATAAGTGCTTCGCCAATATTGCCGCCACCGATAATTGCGATTCTGGACATGGCGACCAGCATGGCAGACCAGCTAGCGCGCCCGGAAACGGCTTTCTGGCCGTGTGTCGGGCGTCCCGCGCGCTATGTGCACGCGGATATGCACATTCGCCTCGGTTTGTGACTATTCGCAGACCTCGCGCCAAGTGGTGGCGCACAGCGGGGTATCCGGACTACAAGTTACCTATGTCACAACCGCAGCGTCGCGTGGAGACGGACCCAGTTTCGGCACCTGAATCGGTCGGCATCGGCCTTCCCGACGGGGTACATGGGTGGGCACAGCCCGAGTTCGACCGGGTGGTCCGGAGGTTTGCGTCCATGTATGTCGGCCACCCCGGTGGCGGCGCGCTCTGTGTCTACGTCGACGGCGAACCGGTTCTCGATATCTGGGCCGGTGAAGCGCGGCCGGGCCTGCCATGGACCCACGACACCGCCCCGATCGTCTATTCGGCGTCGAAGGGGGTTACCGCCACGGTGATCCATCGCCTGGCGGACCGCGGACTACTGAGCTACGACGCTCCGGTCGCCCGCTACTGGCCGGAGTTCGCCGCCAACGGCAAGGAAGCGGTCACCGTGCGCGATGTCCTGGCGCACAAGTCCGGCTTGGCGGCGCTGGCCGCGATCGCCTCCACGCCCGAGGAGCTTCTCGACCACGAACTCATGGAGCAGCGGCTCGCCGCCACACCCGTCGGGCGCTACTACGGCAAGGCCGCCTATCACGCGATGAGTTACGGCTGGCTACTGGCCGGGCTCGCGCGCGCGATCACCGGCAACGACATGCGCACGCTGTATCGCACCGAGATCGCGGACGTCCTCGGGGTCGACGGCATTCACCTGGGCCGCCCGCCCGCCGATTCGCCGACGGTTCCCGCGGGCATCTACGCGCAACTCGACAAGGCCGTGAAGCTGCCCTTCCTTTCGCGCGGCCTGTCCATCGGGGCACGCGTCGTCGACTTCATACCGGGCGCGCGGGGGGCCACCGGAGCGATCCACCTGCCGGGGGCCGAGCGCATCGTCGCCGACGACGGGCACGCCAGCGCACCGCTCTACGACACCCAGATGGGTGCGGGCAACGCCATCTGCACCGCCCCGGCGCTGGCCAAGCTCTACGGCGCGCTGAGTAATCGGGGAAGCGTGGACGGCCGGCAGCTGTTGTCGGCCGAGAAAACCGCTGAACTTGCTCACGGCCGCGGGGGCAGACCCAACCTTCCCCTGACCCGCGATCTTTGGGAGCTGGGCTATCACTGCATCCCCGCGCCGGGTTTGGTGGGCGGTTTCGGACATATGGGCGCGGGCGGTTCCACCGGATGGGCAGACCCGAAGCGCCACATTGCCGTGGGGCTGGCACACAACCATCTGATCCTGCCCAACCCGCTGCACAACGTGGCCTTCCCGCGGCTGTGGGCGGCGACCGCGCGGAGTGTGCGCTAGGCCATGGCCGCGAGCGCCTGCCTATCCTCGGCAGCGAACGTGTCTTCAAGCTGGAGCGGCGAGTAGTCGAGGTCGATCTCACCGAGCGGGCGCCCACGCGCGCTGCTGATGGTGCCGAACCGGCGCATTCCCTTGTCGGCGGAGTACTGCATGAACTCAGCCAGCACGAGCCCAAACGGGGTGTCGTCGCCGTACAGCCCGAAGCCTTCCTCGGTGAGACGCAACGCGATCGGGATGAGTTCGTTCATACGGGCCTCGAACACCGGCCAGTTAGCATCATCGGCGGCCACATGCCGCCGACAGGTAAAGGTGCCCCAGGCCATGTGGCGCCGCTCGTCGTCGCCGATCCGGCGGATCAGTTCCTGCATGCCGGGCAGAATCCCGCGGTCCACACAAATCTTGTGCCACGCAAAGTATCCCGTCAGCGCCAGCATGCCCTCGACGACGTGGTTGTAGGTCACCGAGGCCCGAATCTGAGCAGCCGGTGACGGATCTGTGGACAGCGTCGCCAAGGCATCGGGAAGCTCATCGAAGAAGATCTCGCGGTATGCCGGCAGGTCGTCGAGATATCCGTGCAGATCGTCGCTGATCCCCACGGCGTCGAGCCACAGCCTGAACACCTGAGTGTGTTTTGCCTCCTCAAAGGCGAACTGCGTCAAGTACATTTCGTCACCGAGCCGCCCCTCGGCACGCATCGCCGCCATGAACGGCTGAATGTCCTGCGTGACCGATTCCTCGCCGGCGATGAACTGCGCGCACAGCCTGGTCGCGTAGTCGCGCTCCCGATCGCTGAGCGATTCCCAGTCCGCCCGATCGCGTGAGAAGTCGATATCGGCCGGATCCCAGAACTTCGCATTGCCGCCCGCGAACAGCTTGAGCGGCAAAGAATCCCAGTTCAGCCCTCCCTTGCGCAGCGATCCGTAGTGTGTCCGCGTCATGAGGGCCTCCTAGTGTCGACATTGACCTAGTAGCCATCCTGAATGTGCGTCAGCTCACAATCAAGAGCTCATCCCACCCGCATCTGATCGAGGATCACGCGGGTGGCCAGCTCGGCGCTCTGCGCCGCACCGCCGATCGTCGACGGGAAGTCTGTCGCGGTCCAGTCACCCGCGAGCGCCAGCCCACGTACCGCCGTCCGCTGCGGCGGACGCATGCCCGCCGTCCCCGGACGCTCGCTGTAGGTGGCACGCGGCATCCGCACCACCTTGGCGTGCACCAGTTCGGCATTCCGAGCGGCCGGATAGTAGTTGCGCAGGAACCGCATACACGTGTCGACGATCTCACTACTCGACTGCAACGCGTTCAGAGCATATGCGGCGCTGACTGTGATCTCGTAGGAGTACAGACCGCGCTCACTGCCGTCGTATCCCACCATCTTCTGCCGGTCGAAGACCTGCTCAACCACGCCCTCGCCACCCACGAGCGCGTCGAGGATTGTCGTCAGCCCCAGCGATTTGTTCAGATACAGGTACACGCTCACCAGCGGGGCGGGGACGAGCTTGGCTGCCGCACTGTACAACCGCTCATGGCCGGGGACGGCATCGAGCAAACCCTCCACCGCCCACGGCGGGACCGCACAGATCACCGCGTCGGCGGAGATGAACTCACCATCGGTCAGCGATACGCCGGAAACGGCATTGTCGTGCAGCACTATTGATTTGACCCCGGCGCGGCCACGAACCTCGCAACCGTGATTGGCGAGCACCTTCTCGGCGCCCGTGACGAACAGCGAGCTGAAGTCGACCGTGGAGTACAGCAGCGTCCCGTTGCGAGCGGCACCGCGTCCCCGCCGGGCCATGGTGACCAATAGATTGCGGAAAGCACTGGCGGAGATCAGATCCGGCTTCTCGTTGTGCGCGCCGATGATCAAGAAATCAATCCAGGTATCGCGGGCGATCTTGGGCATACCGATGCGATCGAGCCACTCTCGCGCGGTGATGGCATCCAGGTCGCGTGGTGGACGCACACAATCCCTGACCATCCGCAGGTAGGCCCGCCACACCCGGAGCCGGTCTGCGATGCTCGCGGCGGGCAGCCACGCGAATGTCCGGAACAGCGAGGTGTCGTCTACCTCTCCCCCGGGCAGCAGCCGTCGCGCATACGTTCCCGACTGGGCCGCCAAAAGATCTCGCGCCCCGATGGTTTCGAGATAGCGCAACAGCTCCTCCATCGAGCCGGACATCACGTGCACACCGTTGTCCGCGACGTCGTCGACCTGAGGGATCTCGATCGAATGGGTGCGCCCGCCCAGCGTGGCCCGACGCTCCAGCAGGGTCACCCGGAACCCGGCCTCAGCCATCCACACCGCCGACGCGAGCCCGGCCACCCCGGCCCCGATCACCACGCAGTGCCGCGAGGAATCACTCACGGGCGGCACCCAATCCGTGAGTGATGTAGTCAGCGAAGTAGCGGCGCACCGCCGCCGGATCCGACAGGTCGATCACGATCGGCGGGAGCACTTCGATGCTCATCAGGGTTCGGATGATCCATTCGGCAGCCTCCTCCGGTACGATGCGGCCGGGAATCTCCTTGCGCTCCTGCGCTTCCCGTATGCGTGGAGCCCAGAACGCGACGGAGCGCTGCATCAGGTCCTCACCACGCTCGTCCAGGATCAGATCCAGCAGATCGGTGGTGTGCAAGGCCAGGTGATCCGTCCATCGGCGGTGCTCGCAGATACCCGCGGCCGCAGCCGAGACCTGGTCGACCAGCGTGGTCTCCGCGCCCACCGCTGCGGCGAAGAAGTCGATGAATGCGTCTGCGAGATAACCGAATGCGGCATCGATGGCGGCCTGCTTGCCGCCGAACCAGTTGTACAGGGTGCTCCGGGATACCCCGGCCTGCTCGGCCGCGGCGGACAGGTTGAACCGCTGCATGCCCGAGCGCACCAGCGTCATGGCGACTGCGGCCACGATGGGCTCGGGAATGCCGTCACGGGGATTTTCGGATGCCGCGATCTTCATGTTGGACACAATATGAAAAAGTGTCCAACCCGTCAATCACGCGTTGTCGCGGGCAGGCCCGCAGCGGTTACGCAGGTACGCAGACGATGACCGGGATCTCCCGGTCGGTGTTCTTCTGGTATCCCGCATACCCGGGATTGGCCTTGACGATCGCCGGCCACAGCGCGGCCTTCTCCTCGGCAGAGGCGGTGTGCGCCGTGAAGGGACGCGCTACGTCGTCCACGGCGATCTCGACGGCCGGGTTCTTGACGAGGTTCTTGTACCAGGCGGGGTTCTCGGTGCCCCCTCCGTAGGAGGCCACCAGCACCACCTTGCCGGGCTCGTAGATCGGCGCGGTCAACAGGGTGCCGCGGCGCTGCCCCGTCTTGCTACCGATGGTGTAGAGCTCCACCGGCTGCATGCCCAGCACCTTCTTGGGATACCGGCCGCCGGTGAGCGCAAGCACCGCTCGGTGTCCGTTCTCCAAGAACCAGGCACCGATCCGGATGGCCCAATCAGGTTGTGTGCTCACAGAAATCTCCTTAAACCGGTTCACAGATGACGACCGGGATGTCCCGGGTGGTGCTGCGCTGATATCCCGCGTAGGGATTGCCGAATCCCCGGGTGATCTCCGGCCAGAGCTCGGCCTTCTCCTCGTCCGAGGCGGTGCGCGCCGTGTACGGCTTGGTCTGACCGCGCACCGTGATCTCGACATTCGGATTGGCCACCAGATTCAGATACCAGGCCGGGTTATGTGAGGCCCCTCCAAGCGAAGCGATCACGACAATCCGCTCCGGCGTGAAGATGGGCGAGCTCAACAAGGAGGACCGACGTTCACCGGATTTGCGCCCGATGGTGTGCAGCTCGAGCGTTGGCATGAACCCGAGCTTGTGCGGCCAGCGGCCGCCGGTCAGCTTCAACAAGGCGCGATGCCCGTTCTCGAGCACCCATGCGCCTCCCTCGGCAGCCCAGTCAGGCGTCTTCTGCTTGTCACCCATGGTCGACACCCTCCAGTTGAGTAGCCCGATCAGTTTACCGGCACCATGGCGAGCTGGCGAGACTGCACCACCAGAGCGCCCTCGGAGTCGATCACCGTGTGTTCGGAATCAAACCAGTGTTGGCCGATCTGGTTGGTGCTGCACAACACTCGCAACCAGCCGTCCGCAGGCAGCGTGCGCAGATACGTGGTCAGCTGCACGGTGGGCGCCCAGCCGAAGCGCCCCAGCGGGAAGGTCACCGGTACCGAGATATCGCCGCACACCAACGCGAACAGCCCGTCGGGCGCCATATCGCGCGGGCGAGCCCACAGCACGATCTCGGGCTTACCCCGCTCGCTCAGGTCGCTCATCGACCGCAGCGAGGGACGCACATCGATCCCGCCGTACAGATGGAAGATGTCCCCCATCGGGTGGCCCTCGGCGATCGGGGCCACCCCGGGCGGCGGCTCAGTGGGCAGCTGGGTGAGCGCGGGCGGCAGGGCCGTCAGCAGGGGGCCCACATGCAGCTCGGGTGTGCCCAGCGTGACGACGGCGTGTACCGCGGTGCGGTCGCCCTGGACGAGCTCCGCATCCACGAGTGAGATCTGCCTGCCCCGCTTACGGACGGACGTACGTACCTGCATGTCACCGGGTGAAGGGGCGAACAGGTAGCTCGCGCTGACGGCAATGGGCTCACTCTCGCCGAGCGTCTCTCGCGCTGCCCCGGCGAGCAGCGCGAGCATGACGCCACCATGCAGCTTGGGTCCGATGGTCCAGATGTCGTTTAAATGCGCGTCAAACAGCCCATCGCCCGTGGGCGTAAGAGACATTGCTTGCGCGAAAGAAGCATTAACCACGCCACCTATCGCACCAGATGGGTTCTGGCGAACTCCAGGGACTCCCTCAGAATCGCCTCGCGCTGGTCTTCGGTGCGCGCCGTCGAGGTGTGCACCTCCAGCACCACCTGTCCGGTGAAGTCGCCTATCGCCAGCTCCCGGCATACCTGCGCGACGGGCTGAGTCCCCTTGCCCGGCACCAGATGTTCATCGACGGATGCACCCGTGCCGTCGGTGAGATGCAGGTGCGTCAGCCCCGATCCCATCCGGCGCATCATCTCCACCGCGTCGGTCCCGGCGGTGGCGGTATGCGACAGGTCGAGGGTGTAGTGCGCATGGTTGGCGTCGGTGGGATCGAACGACGGTGCGAACGCGGAGACTCCGATTCCGGGCCTGCCGCCGCGACGCTTCATGCGTTCCACCGATGACTGCCCGGCACCGAACAGACGGTCGGCCCGCAGTGGAAACATGTTCTCCACCGCGACGTAGACGCCACTCGAATCCTCCAGCGAGGCAACCTGTTCGGCGAACCCTTCGGCGTACCGGCGCTGCCAGCGAAAGGGTGGGTGCACGACAACGGTCTGCGCACCCAACTTCTCGGCCGCCCGGACGCTGCGTTCCAGCTTCGGGATCGGGTTGGCCCCCCAGACGCGCTGCGACACCAGGAGGCACGGGGCATGCACGGACAACACCGGCATGTCGTACTTACGGGAGAGCTTCGCGACGGCGCCGACGTCCTGACTCACCGCCTCGGCCCACACCATGAGCTCGACACCGTCGTACCCGAGTCGAGCCGCATACTCGAAGGCCGCTTCGGTTTTAAGTGGATACACCGAGGCCGTGGACAGACCAACCTTGATCGCAGGGCGCACGATTGGATAACGCTACCTAATCAACCGACTGCAGCATGAGCACAAGCGGGCCGAACGCGATCAGCGCTCCCACCACGATGGCGATCAGAATGCTGACCAGGTCGACTGTCTTGCGAATCACCCACAGCGAGGCGACCAAAATTGCGATGAACAACACACCCAAGACCAACGCGATGCCCTGATTCCAGCTCCACAATTCCCGGAAGCCGAAGAACAGACCCGCACCCGCGGCGGCGGCCAGCAGATACTGCGCAGCGATCCAGCTGCCCTGCAGGTAGGTCTTGATCTTCTCCCGGCGGTCGGCCTTGGCCTCGGCGTCGGGCTTGTCGGTGTCGGCCCCGACGTCGGCGAGCTGATTGGCCTCAGGTTCGGCCGGGCCCCCGTGCGCGCCCATGAGCTCCTGAAGCTCGTGCTCCAGCTGATAGTGGCTTTCCTCGCCCTCGAACTCGTCGTCCTCGACGTCCTGCTCGGCATCGTGGGAGGTCCATTCGACGCCGGGGGCGTGGCCGTACTGCTCGTACTCGTCGCCTTCTTCGTACTCCGTGTAGTTCCCGTGGCCCGACGACTGCACGGCCTCCAGGGCCTCCACGGGCTCGTCTTCGCGAGTTTCCGGCTGCGCAATCGCCTCCGGCTGTGCGACCGACTCTGGCTCGGGTTCCGGCTCGGGTTCCGGTGCGACGGGCTCGGGGAGAGACACCGGCGCGACCGGAACCGCGGGGGCTGCCGGTGCTGCCGGTGGGGTGGGAGCGACCACGGCGGGCCTCGGCGCCGGCGTCGGCTCCGAGGCGGGCGGCTCTTTGGTGATCGGCGAGATGACACCGGTCGCGTCGTTGAAATCGATCGACTTGCGCGGTTCCCCCGGCCGGGCGACGGGCGTGGGGGTTGGCGGGAAGATGCTGCGAAGCGGTGACGCCATCGAGGACGGCTGAGCGTGCGTCGACGACGTGCTGGGACCGCGACGCGCGGCCTCGTCGGCCATGCTGTCGCCGCCGAACAACGCATCCTCGTTGGAACGCAGGTAGGAGCGCGCTCCCGTTTCGGGTGCCTTGGGTGTCTCGGGCGCCGTCGACGTGTCCGCAGTGGGCGTGGGCGCGGGGTTCGGGCGCGCCCGTCCGCCCTTCTTGTCACGGATGACGGGGATTTCACCGGTCAGCTCGGCCACCGGGATCGCGTCGGCATTGCCGCGCATCCTGCGGCGGTGGCCGCTGATCTTGCCGTCGGCGGCACCATTGCGTGCCAGCAGCTCGGCAACCGATACCGGCCGCTGCGTGTCGTCTGAGTCGGTCATGTCCTCTCCTACCATCCGAGGCTTAAGGTCGCCGGCGTCGCGGCTCCGAGGCCGTGTCGGACGGGTTCAGTCAACGAGTGCGGTGCCATCGGCTTCGCTATCCAGCTTGCGCAGAATTAGCCCTTCGCGCAGAGCCCAGGGACAGATGTCGACCGCCTCTAACGACAGAGCACGCATGCTTGCCTCCGCAACGAGTGCTCCGGCGACGATCTGAGGCGCCCTATCGACACTGACTCCCTCCAACTCCGCACGGTCTGCGGTCGTCATTCGCGAGATGAACGCGATCAACTGACGCAGTCCGCTTGCTGTAAGTGTCCTCTTAACTCGTGGTCCTGCGCCGGAAGGCGCCGCACCGGTGAGTCGCGCAAGCGACCGGAACGTTTTCGAGGACGCTACGGCCAGGTCGGGCACTCCTGCCGCCGCCACCTGCTTGGCAGCGTCCACGAGTTCCGATTCCAGCCAGTCACGCAGCATAGCGACGCGGCGACGTCCCGGCGGATCTTCGGCCAACCACTCCCGGGTCAATCGTCCCGCGCCCAGGGGCAGGGACAACGCGATGTCGGGTTCTTCATCGACACCGCAGGACAGCTCCAGCGAGCCGCCGCCAATGTCGAGGTTGATGATGCGTCCCGCGCTCCAGCCGTACCAACGCCGCACCGCCAGGAAAGTCAGTCGTGACTCGTTGACGCCGGAAAGAACGGCGAGATCCACGCCGGTTTCCTTCTTGACGCGTGTCAGCACCTCATCGGAGTTGGTGGCATCCCGAACCGCCGAGGTGGCGAACGCCATGATCTCCGCGCAGCCGGAGCTGCGGGCAATCTTGGAGAACTCCTGGATGGTGTGCACCAGGCTGTCAGAGCCCTTGCGAGTGAGCTTGCCGGACTCATCGATCGCCTCTGCCAGACGCAGTGCCGCCTTGGTGGAACTCATGGGTGTGGGGTGTCCACCCCGTCGGGCATCGACCACCAACAGGTGCACCGTGTTGCTGCCGACATCCAGCACGCCTAATCGCACGCAGCACACGTTAGTGGGTCTACCGTTTACATCTGTGACGACGCTGCCAAAACAGCCCTTTGGACGTGACGCCTCCCTCGACGGCCAGGAGGTGGAGCTCGACTTCGCCCGCGAGTGGGTGGAGTTCTACGACCCGGAGAATCCGGAGCACCTGATCAAGGCCGACATGACCTGGCTGCTATCGCATTGGACCTGCGTGTTCGGCACGCCCGCGTGCCAGGGCACGGTTGCTGGACGACCCGACGACGGTTGCTGCTCCCATGGTGCCTTTTTGTCCGATGCCGACGATCGCGCCAAGCTGGACGACTCGGCGAAACAGCTCACCGATGAGGACTGGCAATTCCGGGAGAAGGGGCTGGGCCGCAAGGGCTACCTGGAGAAGGACGAGCTCGACGGGGAAAAACAGTGGCGCACACGCAAGTACAAGGGTGCGTGCATCTTTCTGAACCGTCCCGGCTTCGCGGGCGGCATCGGCTGCGCCCTGCATTCCAAGGCCATCAAGCTGGGCGTGGAGCCGCTGACGATGAAACCCGAGGTCTGCTGGCAACTGCCGATTCGGCGGACGCAGGCCTGGGTGGACCGCCCGGACGGTTCGCAGATCCTCAAGACGACGATCACCGAGTACGACCGTCGCGGCTGGGGTGAGGGCGGCGCCGACCTGCACTGGTACTGCACCGGAGACCCGGCCGCACATGTCGGCAAGAAGCAGGTCTGGCAGTCGTACGGCCCCGAGTTGACGGAGCTGCTGGGCGAGAAGGCCTACTCCGAGCTGGCCGCGATGTGCAAGCGCCGCCGGGGGCTGGGACTGATCGCGGTGCATCCGGCGACGGTCGCGGCGGCACCTCACTAGCTGGTTAGAGACCCGCGAAGAGGTCGGTCTCTGGCTCAGTGGTTGCCACGCGGGTGTGCGCGAGTTCGAACTTCTCCGTCGGCCATAGCTGCTGTCGCCAGGTCCACGGCACAAGAAAGAACGGTCCGTTGGGATCCACTTGCGATGCGTGCGCCCGCAAGGCCTTGTCTCGTACGGGGAAGTAGTCGGCACAGGAGACCTCGGTGGTCACCCGAGGCCCTCGCAGCCGCCGGGTCAGCGGACTCACCCGTCGCACCCAACCGGGGACCGCGACATCGCCCGCTCGGGAATCCGCCGGTCCTGCGCGAGTTCTCCGGCGTGGGATACGGCTGATGATCCGCTCCACCCGTCCCGCGAGCTTCACCATTCCCGGTGTCACCCGGACGATTTCGTGGAAGTAGTAGAGCTTGCCCACCTCTTCGCATGCCTCATACGCGGCGACGGCCAGCTGATGGCAACGAACGTGATCGGGGTGTGGGTAGCCGCCACATTCGTTATAGGTGATCATCACGTGCGGCCGGAACTGCCCGATCACCTCGACGAGGCGAGCCAGGGATTCGACGAGCGGCACGCGGGCGAACCCATCCTCGGGCAACAGACTGGGGTCGAGTTGCAGGCCGGAGTCCATGAACCCCAGCCAGTGATGTTCAACGCCAAGGGTTTTCGCTGCCATCGCCATCTCCGCACGGCGCACGTTCGACAGGTTCTCGTGGGTACCCGGCAGATTCATCGCCGGGTTGAGAATGTCACCACGCTCGCCGCCG
The DNA here is from genome assembly GCF_004924335.1 of Mycobacteroides salmoniphilum. NCBI lineage: Bacteria > Bacillati > Actinomycetota > Actinomycetes > Mycobacteriales > Mycobacteriaceae > Mycobacteroides > Mycobacteroides salmoniphilum. The sequence continues at coordinate 3,844,143 of NZ_CP024633.1, forward strand.
GTGGCCGTGACGACGAGAACCTCATGCCCCTCGGCCGCGTACTTGGCCAGGGTCGCCGCACCGCGGCTCGACTCGTCGTCGGGGTGGGCGTGCACCGCCATCAACCGCATGGTGTCAGTGGAACACAACGCGCCCGCCGCGCACTTCCCGGCCGGGGTCAGCCGGTGCGGTGCGGGCCGCGGGCCGGCAGCTCGCGTGCGAGACCGCCCAGACCGAACCAGAAGACGGGCTTGAGAATGGCGGCGACCGGGCTGATCACATACTGCGATCCCGGAATGTTTGTCAGGTACCGCGGCGCGCAGGCCAGCGTCCAGTCCACCGTGGCCTTGCCGGGATCGGCCTCCGGCACGACCCGGTACTCCTCGCACCACGACCCGAACACCGGCAGAGTGGCATCCAGCGCCGTGTACCGCATGACGCGGGGGGCATCGAAGTGAATGATCTGCTCGTGCTGGGCGAACACCATCCAGGAGTGGATGTACATCTGGAAGTCCCGCACGGTGCCGGCGGTTGGCGTGATGTCCTGCGGATACCGGCAGCCCCATACCGAGGGCAGCCACGACCACATTCGATCGCCGGACACCACCTGCCACACCTCCTCGGGCGGCGCATCGAAAGTACGCCGGACTCGAGTCACGAACGGCGCGGTGGCGAAGAAGTCCTCGACCCCGTCGAGCGCGATGGGGACTGCGTCAAATCGCATGTTCGATCTCCTTCACCGGGCTGTTAACGGACCTGAAATCGTAGGCACCCGAAGGGAATGTGACACTGCGCCGATACGACTGCAACACCGTCCAGGGCCGCACATAGGGCGTGTCGCCCTGCGAGTTGATGAAGTAACTGTTCGACCCGGCGCAGTTCACCGTGAAGTACCGATTCAGGTTGGCACCGCTGCGGGCGATATTCGTCTGAAAGTCGTCCAGCGCCTCCTGCGTGACCTCGACCCAGGTGGCTCGTTTGGCACGGGCCAGCTTGATGACGGCCTCGATGTGACGCATCGAGTTCTCCAGGATGTAGTGGAAGCTGGTGCCGGTCCACGAGTACGGACCGACGAGCATGAACCTGTTGGGAAGGCCCGGGACCGAAGTACTTTGGTACGCCTGCAGCCCGTTGTCGCGGTAAAACTCCGCCAGGTCGAATCCCTTGGTGCCCAGCACAGTTCCCAGCCGATAGGTTTCCGGGTCGGAGAACATCTCGTACCCGGTGGCCAGCACCAGAACATCGACGGGGCGTTCGGCACCCGTCGTGTCCACGATGCCCGTCGGGGTGATCCGCTCGATGCCGTTCGACACCAGCGTCACGTTCGGCCGGTTAAAGGTCGGCAGGTAGTCCGCACCCAGCGTGCCGCGCGTGCAGCCCGCCCCGAACCGCGGCCGCAGCTGCTCTCGCACCTGCGGGTCATCCACCTTGTGCCGGAGCCAGCCCAGATACGCCCACAGTGCCACCCTGTCGAAGACCGCCGCGCCCACCCGGAACAATGGCTTGGGGGTATAAATCAGGACGCGCAAGCCAAGTTCAATGCCCGCCAAGGCAATACCGTTGACCGCATTGGCGAACCTGCGCCTTGCCAGTAACCGCTGCAGCGGCCGAGGCATCCGGAAGTCCGGCTTCGGGAAGTACCACTGCGGTGTCCGCTGATACACATCGAGATGTTCCACCTCCGCGGCAATGGCCGGAGCGATCTGCACGGTGGAACTTCCCACACCGATGATTCCGACACGCTTGCCGCGCATGTCCACGTCGTGTTGCCACCGGGACGGCACCTGGATCGGGCCGGTAAAGGTGTCCAGCCCCGGGATGTCCGGGGCCGTTCGCGGGTTGATGTACGCGCCGATGGCGCTGATCAGGAAGCGTGACGAGATGATCCCACCATCGGCGGTGTGCACCTGCCACAGATGATTGCCTTCATCGAACACCTCACGCTCAACACGCGTTCCGAATCTCGCGTACGCGCGCAGTCCGTGCTCGGCAACCAAATCCAACGCGTACTGCTGTATTTCGGCGCCGGTGGCGAAGAATCGTTGCCAGTCACCCTTCGGAGCGAAGGTGAACTGGTAGGCGACGGTCGGGATGTCGGCACCGACCCCGGGGTAAGTGTTGCGCAACCACGTGCCGCCGAAGTCCTCATCCCGATCGATGATGACGAAGTTCTCGATGCCGATCTCAAGCAACTTGATGGCCGCGCAGATGCCACCCAGCCCGGCACCGATGATCGCGACCTCGTAATCGGGTTCGTCATACAGACCCATGGTGGGTTCCATGGTTCGTTTCACGGCATGTTCCTTCCCTTTGCCTGCAGCATGTCCGGCCGAGCGGTCGCGATGGGATACGCCGCCGCACACGAGACGCCCCACCCACCCGACTCAGATATTTAATAGACTGACATGCCATTCGCTAAATAACAAGCGGGGCCCACGCCCCCATACTGCGTAAACTCACACATTGCGGGTCTATGCGTGACATTAGGTATCCAGTACTATCCGTTTCACTAATCTGGAATCAACCGATGTGCACTGGAGGGACCGTGGGCAACCTGCCGGATCCGAAGCTCGCCGATACGTTCGTCGATCCCACCCGGATCGCGCACCCGCCCGAGCGCAAACACGGCTATCTCGATGTCCTCGGCCCCGAAAGCGACGAGCCGGTTTCCCTGGCCAACCGGTTCATGCAGAGCCCCCTGTTGGCGGCGATCTACGAGCGCGCCTGGCGGCCGATGTTCACCCGGGGGTTCAGCTATGGCGGTCGAAGCACCCTCAAGGCCCACACCGCTTTGATGGGCGAGATCGCCGGTCGCGGGGATCTCAAGATCCTTGACGTCGCATGCGGTCCCGGCCTCTATACCCGTGAACTCGCCGCGCAGCTCGGGCACGACGGCGCGTGTATCGGCCTGGACCTATCCGGCCCCATGCTGCGGCGGGCAGTGCGCGACAACTCGGCCGAACATGTGGATTACATACGCGGCAGCGCGCACGCACTGCCCTTCGCCGACGCAGCATTCGACACGGTGGTGTGCCTCGCTGCGCTGTACCTCATCCCCAATCCGGAACAGGCCGTGCGGGAACTGTGCCGAGTGGCGGGGCCGAGCGGACAGATCGTGATCTTCACGTCGCTGCGGACCCCGGCGGCCTCGTTCCCGGGTGTCACCGGGGCAATGCGTATCGGCGGCTTCCGCGCCTTCGGGCGCGAGGAAGTCACCGGCTGGCTGCGTGCCCAGGGATGGACCAACATCGACCAAACACTCACCGGGCAAGGGCAATTCATCCGTGCCCGCCGCGAGGCCGCCCTCCGGATCGCGACCTAGCGGCGGACCGGCCCCCTACTTCTTGCTGGGCACCAGCTTGATGAGATCGGTCATACCCGCCTTGGATGCGAAGTAGCGCGTGAGTCCCGGCGCCAAACGGTTGTTGAGGTACTGCAGCCGCGCCTCGGGTGTCACGGGTACGACCTGCTTGTTCTTGCGTACCGCGGTGACGATCTGGCGCGCCACCTTGTCGGGGCCGTAGCGACGCATGGCATAGGCTTTGTCGCCGGCCTGTTGCATCCGCGCCTCTTCCGCGGCATCCACACCCGAAATCTTGGTATTGGCCACAATATTGGTGTGCACCACGCCAGGGCAGATGGTGGTGACACCGATGTTGTGCGCCGCAAGGTCGGCGCGCAGGCAATCGGAGAACATGAACACCGCGGACTTGCTGGTCGAGTACGCGGTGAAAGCCTTCTGCGGGCTGTATGCAGCCATGCTGGAGAGGTTGACAATATGACCGCCAAGCCCGCGCTCGGCCATCTTCGCGCCAAATGCCCTGCTGCCGTTGACCACTCCGAACAGGTTAATCTCGATGACGCGGCGGAATTCTTCGGAAGGTGTGTCCAGGAATCCACCCGCGGCACCGACTCCGGCGTTGTTCACCAGCACGTCAGGCACGCCATGGAGCGTGACAACTTCCTCGGCATGCGCGTTGACGGCATCCTCGTCCGCGACATTGAGCCGGTATGCGTGCGCCACACCGCCTGCCTGCTCGATAAGCGCGACAGTCTCATTGGCACCGTCGAGATTCACATCCGAGAGCACCACCTCGGCGCCCTGCCGGGCGAACTCGAGGGCGGTCTCCCTGCCGATACCGCTACCCCCTCCGGTGATGACGACCAGCTGATCCTCAAACGGCTTGCGGTTCTTGCCCATTTCTGCCCTCCGCAGTGCACGGTCAGGCTCCTTGCCCGATACCGCGTCGATGAGTTCGGTAGCTGCTGCAGCGAGCACGTGTGGGTGGGAGAAGGGCAACCAGTGGCCACCATCGAGCACCCGCCGCCATGTCTGCTGGTTCCATTTGAGCTCGTCGTCGTAGTTCGATTGGCGCACCGCAGGATCGCGGGTACCGACGATGACCTGCACGGGCACGCCGGTGTGCCGGTCCTGTGGATGCAGCATCGCCGGCAACGCGTTGGCGCGGTACACCCGCAATGTCTTGGTGATGTCGCTCATGAATGTCGGCCCGAGGTGAATCTGCTCGACGGGAGCGCCTTCTGCAAGGGACAGTCCAGCACGCCAACGGTTTTCATTCATCGCGAGCTTGAGCAGAATGTTGGGGACGACGGGAGTCATGGATCCGAACATGTACAGCAAGGAGCCGATCTGCCCAAGCGCGAGCGCCACGTTCTTCGGCGTTGGATTACCGAGCCGTGACCGCACCCACCGGCTCATGTGATGCGCCGAGGGCCCGGACACCGACGTGAAGGAGGAAAATCGGTGTTCCAGGCCGGGATCGCAGATCGCCTCCCACATCGCGACACTGCCCCAGTCGTGACCGAGGACGTGTACGGGCTTGTCCGGACTCACCGCGTCGGCCACGGCGACGTAGTCGCTCGCCATCTCGCTGAGCCGGAAGCCGCGGAAGCTCTTGGGGTTGGAGCTCTTTCCCGCGCCACGATTGTCAATCGCGACCAACCGGAAGCGGTCTCTGAGCAACGGCGCGACGCCGTCCCAGAGATGATGCGAATCCGGCCACCCGTGCACCAGCAGAATGGTTTCCCCGTCGGGGTTGCCCTGAACGAAGTACGCGACGTCGATATCGCCGTTGCGCACCACATGCTCGGTGACACCGTCGTTCGTCACTCCGTCTTCACGCTCTGTCGTGAGAGTCATCTCATATCTCCATTCTCAGATGTCCAGTACCAAGCGCCCGCCGTCGGCACGAGATACGCATAGGAGCATCTGGCCGTCGGCGCGCTGTGATTCGGTCAAGAGGGTGTCGCGGTGATCGGGGTTACCCGAGAGCACCGTGACTTTGCAGGTGCCACAGAAGCCCTGGCGGCACGAGTGCTGCGTACCAGGTCTGGCCGCGAGAACCGCGTCCAGCGCACTGTTCTCGGGCCCCACATCCAGCACCGGGCCGCCCGTGCCCAGCTGCACCTGGAAAGGCACCCCATTCTCGATCGGCGGTGCCGAGAACCGCTCGAAATGCAGCTCGATGCCAGGGTATTCGGCGACGGCGTCGCGAATCACCCTCAACATCGGCCCCGGTCCACAGCAGTACACCGCCAGATCAGGGTGCAACGACGGCAGTAGATCGGCCGACGTAGGCAACCCGTCCTCATCGTCGGTACGGATGGTGATCCGATCGCCATAGCGGGCCAGCTCATCGCGGAAGGGAATGGACTCCTTACTGCGCCCTGTGTACGTCATCGTCCATGGCAGCCCCAGGTCGGTAGCGACCGCCAGCATGGGCAGGATCGGCGTGATACCTATGCCCCCGGCTACGAAATGGAACTGGCGGGTGCCGGCGTTCAGATGTCCGGTGGTTGCCAGCGGGAAGGCGTTCCGCGGACCCTTGACCCCAAGCGTGTCACCGATACGCACGCCGTCGTGCAGTTCGATCGATCCCCCATTGCCACCGGGTATGCGTCGCACCGCGATCCGGTATCGATACCGGTCACGCGGGTCACCACACAGCGAGTACTGGCGCACCGCCCCCGAAGGCAATGTGACATCCAGATGTGCACCCGGCCGCCACCTCGGCAGCTCGCCTCCGCCCACCGCACCGAGTGTGAAGGCCACGACATCCTGGTCGGCAGCGACCACAGAACGCTCTCGCACAACCAGATTCAGCGACCGGTCCACCCATCTGGGTTGGCGGACCGGACCCAGCAGCGGGCTCAGTCGCAGCACGGCGGGCAATGTCCTGCCCAAGGCCGCGACGGCCGTCGGACCCACGACGTCAAGTACCTTCATGCCCCAGCCGAGAGGGTGGCGGCCCGTCGGGGCCGCCACCGGAACTGCCCGCGTCATGCCGCGGCCGCGGCTTTGGCGGCCGGAGACTTGGCCAGATAGGCAATCGCCTGCGCGGTGTCCCCGATGGATTCCGGACTGAATCCGGGCCGCAGGAAGCTCCTGAACCCCTCCCCCAGAACGCTCCATCTCAGGGTGGCGCCGCGCTTCATCGCCCTGTTGGTCTCGCGGAGCCATTGCGCCAGGCTCACCTTCGGCAGGTCCGGGTCGGCGCGTGCGAGCAGCCAGCTGAGGAAGACCAGACCCACAGGGATTGTCGCGCAGGAGCCGATGAAGTACGCCATCATGCGGGGGCGCCCGACCCCGAGGTGCCGAGCAAGATCCCAAGCGACGCTGCGGTGTTCGACTTCCTCCGCACCGTGCCAGCGGAACATGTCGGTGATCACGGGGTCAGCACCGTACTTCTCGAAGTCGTGGTTGAGCAGCCAGTCTCCCGCGGTGGCAGTCAGGTGCTCGATACCCGCGATGATGGCGATGCCTTCGACCATCACCCGATACCGCACCTTGGGCGGGAGCCGGTCCGTCTGCTGCTTGAAGGTCGCAAGCGCACGGTCGGTCAGGTCGTGCAGCGGCTGTGCATCGATGCCATGCTGGCCGAAGTACTCCAGCAGCGCTTTGTCATGTGTATCAGAATGCAACTGCTCCTGGCCGATAAAGCCGATGACCGCCTCGCGCAGCTTCTCATCCTTGATGTGCGGCAGCGCCCGGCCGAACACGTCGACGAAGAATAACTCGCCAGCGGGCAGCATGAAGTTCAGCGCCGATAGCGCGTGCGAGGCCACCGGCTCATCCGGTATCCATTGCAATGGCGAGTCCGAGAAGTCGAACGTGACGTTACGTGCATGCAGCGCTACGTCCCCGATGTCTGCCGTGTCATTCATCTGTCTACCTCCGTGCTGCCGTGGGCTTTCGAGCCGCCTCGACGCCGCCCTGGCGTGGAAGCAGATTCAGATCATCCAATTTGCCGAGGGCCCAGGCACCCCACCGCTCGGCCCGCTCGATCGAGAACGCCTGTGTGGTACGCCGGTTGATTCCCGGAGCGACTCGGCCCAATACATATCCAAGCCATGCCTCGGCGCGCACCGGCACCACCGCAAGGTCGTACTTCACCGCGCGCATCACAGCGCGCGCCACCAAGTCCGGGCTCATCGGGGAGAAGGGCAGACCGGCCGCGAGCTCCTGCATCCTGAGCATGATCTCCTTACCCCGATCGACCATGTCCTGATCCACGCCCACGGTTATTCCGTTAAGCCCAATGTTGGTGTTGATGAAGCCAGGGCAAATGGCACTGACTCCAACACCTTTCGGCCCCAACTCCAGCCGCAGACATTCGGTCAGCATCTTCACACCCGCCTTGGACACCGAGTAGGGCGCCATCACCGGAGTCGGTGTGAAGGCTGCGGCCGAGGCGATGTTGACGATATGCCCGCTGCCCCGTTCAACCATCTGCTCACCGAAGACCCGGCACCCATGCACCACCCCCATGAGGTTCACCGAGAGCAACTTGTCCCAGTCGGCCGGACTGAGCTTCAGAAACGCCCCGCCCAAGGCGATTCCCGCGTTGTTGACCAACACATCGGCCACGCCGTGATCGGCGAGCACGTCCCGCGCGAAGGTTTCCCACTGGTCCGGATCGGTGACATCCAGCTGCACCGCCGATGCCGTGTTGCCGTCGGCGCGGATCATTGCCGTCGTGGCCCGCGCGGAGTCAAGATCCATATCGGAAACGACCACGTGAGCACCGTGTTTGGCGAATCGAATGGCGGTGGCCCGGCCGATGCCGCTGCCGGCACCGGTCACCACCACCAGCTGGGGCTCGAGTTTGTTGAGTTTCATTGTGGTCTCCCTACCGCACGCTATCGACAAGAACCGGAGCCTGATGCTCGCTGCGTTTGGCCGCCGCCCGCTCGCCCAAACGCTCGAATTTGTCGACGCTGAACGGAGCCATGAGTCGCCTGTTCACGGCCGGAAATGCCCGCGACAGGACATAGCCCAGCCATGACTCGAGCTTCACCGGAACCACCACAAGATCCAGACGAACCGCGCGGGTGACTGCCCGTGCGACCAGATTGGGGCTCATCGGCGCCCAGGGCAGCTTCTCCGTGATCTCACGTACCCGCTGCATGCTCCGCCGGCTTGCATCGACGATTTCCTGGTCGATACCCACCATGGTGCCGTGGATACCGATGTTGGTATTGATGAATCCGGGGCATATCGCACTTACCCCAACGCCCTTGGGCCCCAATTCAAGCCGCAGACACTCGGTCAACATCTTCACACCGGCCTTGGATACCGAGTACGGCGCCATCACCGCGGTCGGCGTATACGCGGCTGCCGAGGCAATGTTGACGATATGCCCGCCGCCGCGTGCGACCATCTGTTCACCGAACACCCGGCACCCGTGCACCACACCCATCAGATTCACCGACAGCTGTTTGTCCCAGTCCGCGGCGCTCAGCTTGAAGAATGGACCGCTGACCACAATCCCGGCGTTGTTCACCAACACATCCGGAACTCCGTATTCGATGGACACGTAGCGGGCGACGTCTGCCCAATGGTCGGGATCGGTGACATCAAGCTGCACCGCCGACGCATTGCGCCCCTCCGCGTGGATTAGGTCCACCGTTTCATTGGCGGTGTCCAGATCCAGGTCGGTAACCACCACGTAGGCACCGCGTTTGGCGAATCGGATCGCGGTCGCCCGGCCAATGCCGCTGCCCGCACCGGTCACCACGACCAGTCGAGGCTCCAGCGCGTTGTTTCTCACGCACTCTCCCCGGAGATCGATGCCACGGTCTCGGGAACTACCGAACCCGTTGAGTAGCGGTATACATCAAGGTTGTAATGACGGTTTTGCCAATACATCTCGCCGTGTGTCGTCGGCCGGAACGGCGAGTCACCGTTCTGATCCAGGTAGTACGTGTTTGACCCGGCACACACATCGGTGAACAGGAAGTTCTTCTCCTGCCGCTTCAAGCACTTCTGGAAGTACTCATCGTGGACCTCCTGCCGTATTTCACAGACGGTGGCCCTACGACGTTTGGTCTCGGCGATGGCTCGCGCCAGGTGCGCCGATGTCGCCTCGATCATCCAGAGATAGGACCCCAGCACGAATCCGTACGGCCCGGTGATGGAGAACATGTTGGGATAACCGGGCACCGAAACCCCTTGGTAGGACTGGAAACGGTGCTTGTCCCAGAACTCGCCGAGGTCCTGCCCGCCGCGACCGAGTACAGGAAACGGTGGCACCGAACCCTTGTCCCACAGCTTGAATCCCGTCGCACAGATCAGCACATCAACCTCGTGCTCGACGCCGTCAACGGTGCGTACTCCGTGGGGTGTCACGCATTCGATCGATTCGGTGACCAGGCTGACGTCGTCCCGGTTGAACGTCTTGAGATACTCGTTCGACATCGATGGACGCTTGCAGCCCAATCCGTACTGGGGGATCAGCTTCTCCCGAATCACCGGATCATCGACCTGTTTACGCATCCACCGGCGCATCGGTGCCTCGCCGGCGCGGCGCGCCGCGTTGATCAGCCACGCCGGACCTGCCACCTGTCCGCTCATGGCAAGCTCGATCCCGACCGTCGCGACCGATCGGATGGCGGAGCGAATCTGCCTATTTCCCAGAATTACCCGGCCTAGTGGGCCGATTTCGAGGTCCAATTTCGGACCAACCCAGATGGGCGTGCGCTGGAACACCGTGAGATGGCGCGTGTCGTCGACGATGGCGGGAACCAGCTGCAGTGAAGTCGCCCCGGTTCCAATCACCGCGACGCGCCTACCCGCAAGCGCCACATCGTGATCCCACAGCGCGGTATGCAGAAGCGTCCCACCGAAATCGTCGACTCCCGGAATATCGGGCATCTTCGGACGTTCCAGGCCGCCGACCGCCATCACGCAGTATCTGGCGGTAATCTCCCTGCCTCCATCGGTGATTAACCGCCACAGACTGTTTCGTTCGTCGAATTCCGCACGAACAACGCTGGTCCCCAACCGCAGCTTCTCACGCAGCCCGTACTTGTCCACCATGAAATCGGCGTAATGCTGCAACTCATCGCCCGGTGCGAACAGACGCGACCAATCGCCGCGCTGCTCGTAGGAGAAGCTGTACACCACCGACGGGATGTCGACCGCCACCCCCGGGTAAGTATTCGCGTGCCAGGTGCCACCCACCTGGTCCCATTTGTCGATGATGATGAAATCGTGGATACCTTTGCGTTGCAAAGAAATACCTGTTCCGATTCCACCGAAGCCGGCCCCGATCACCGCCACCTCGTGGTCGGGTTGCTCCAGCTCAGCCGTCGTTGAATGCCATGCGGCAGTGCTCACGGTTCGCGTCTCCTTTGACGTGTCGCGGGCTATTTGAGGTGATCGACCAGAATTCCCTTGCTACCGAAAAGCTCTTGCTGCCAACGATCCAGCAGCCCCTCGGTATCGATGTCATCCGGGTGGAAGCCGGGCCGCAGGTACTTGCGGACATCACCCACGATCCCCTTGAACAACGGTCCGCCGAAGAGCCCCCGCGCTTCGCGCAGCAGCCGAAGTGGCTGGCGGCGCGCGACCGGGTCGGACAGCAGCGAGCCGGCGAGAACGCCGAGCGTCAGCGGAGGGACGATGGTCATCGCGACGAGCATCAGACCGATCCGCATGGTCTCGGTACCGCCGACGGCGCGATACACGTCGAATGCCACCGACTTGTGCTCGAGCTCCTCCAGGGCGTGCCAGTTGAGCAGATGCCACACTTCCGGATCACCCGGAATGGCCTGCACTTCCTCGCTACCCAGAGTCCGCTCGGCAAGGATCGCGGTCATGTGCTCGGCCATCGCCGTGAAGGCCAGGTGTGCACGGGCGGGGAGCATGTTCTCGAACCGGATCAACCGGTCGACCTGCTTCGGCGCATCCCACCACGCGATGGGGTAACCCAGATCGATCAGCTTCTCGTTGACCCGGCGATGCTCTTGTCCGTGCACCGACTCCTGCCCGATGAATCCTGCGACGCGTTTTTTGAGCACGGGATCGGTGATCTGGTCGGAGAACCTACGCACCGAACGGATGAACCCCTCTTCGCCGGGTGGGAAGCCGCCGGACAGTCCGGCGACGAAATGGCTGTAGACGATGTCGTTTTCCACGAAGTACTTGTGGGCGTTGCCGTCGTCGCCGAAACGGAATCGGATCCGCCGGGTCTTGGGGTACGCCGCAGCTGGACTTGCCATTTCACCACTCCCTTGTGACGCAAAGTTACTGGTACTTGCAGTACTACCTTCAGTACACCATAGGACGACGGCACCGCGGGGCGCAATACACCGCCGCGGGTGACATGGATTCAAGTGATTACGGGTCGCCGACGAGCGACCTAGGGCGACAACGACAGAAGGCGCCCCGCCGGGCAGGGCCAGAAGCTAGTCGACAGGCAGGACGATGGGGTCGTCCGGATGCAGCTCGACACCACGAGCCTTGGCAGACGCCGCCAGCCCGCCCCAGACATAGACCACCAGCTCATCGACGAGCGTTTCCTTGCTGATGACCGGCTCGTCGAACCAGCGCAGGACGGCGATACCAGTGGAGGCCAGCATCGCATCGATCACATACTCGATGTGATCGGCGTTACCACCGCGAGAACTGAATATCGAGCCCACCAGCTGGGCAATGGCGTCGGACAGCGGCCGCCCGCTCTCGATGAGCGACGTCGCGTTCGCGTACTGGACACTCAGCAGAAAGCGCACCAGGTTGGGCTGCTCATCGACCATGTCGACGTAACCGGCCATTCCCGAGCGGAAAAGCTCAAGCAGGCTCAGGGACAGGTCGATGTTCGACACCACCCGTTCGACAACCAGCTCCTGAACACGCATCGCCACCGCGGTAAAGAGAGCTTCCTTGTCGGCGAAGAAGCGGTACAGCTTGGGCCGGGAGATACCTGCGGACTTGAGGACATCGTCGATCGAGAGATCCGGACCGAGCTCGTCTATCGCATGCAGAGTGGCTTCGACCAGTTCCGCGCGCACTTTCGCACGATGCTCACGCCACCGGTCGACGCGCGCATCACCGGTCAGCTCAGGAAGGCCGCGATCGGGATACACCTGCGTTGACACGCCCACATCGTAGACCGACTACCTGGGCCTCCGGTGCGCATAGCTCGACGTAGAAGAACCGAGAATCAACCAGGGCACCCACGATGAGCACCCCCCACGAGACGTACAGCAAACAATGCCGTCACGCCGACGATATCGGCCACTCTAGAGACAGGTATCGACCACCACCGCCCCACCACGGCATATTTCTCCGGCCCGCAGTTCAGCTAATGAAATGGTTGTGACTGCGCCCGAATGATGCGACGGCAAGTTAGTGCATTTACCAACATATTTGCCAGGAGTGGTTACTGTGTTCGCGTGGCCAGCACCAACGGAGGCCGGCGAGGGCCGGGCCGCCCGCCGAATCCGACGCGCGCACGCGAGCGGCAGCGCACCCTGACCGAGGCGGCTGCCCTGGAATTCGCCGAGAAGGGCTACCACAAGGCGAGCATCACCGACATCACCCAGCGCGCGGGCGTGGGGCGAGGCACGTTCTATCTGTACTTTGACACCAAACGGGACGCACTGGACGCGGTGATCGACAGTTACTTCCAGAGAACGCTCGCGGCAGTGAACGACACCAGCGACCTGTTGGGCAATGAGGGTGACTTCGACCAACATCTGCGCACGGTATTCACCCGACTGTTCGACATGCTGGACAACAGTCCGGAGATCATGCAGGTCATTCTGCGTGAGGGCCTGCTCGACTCGGCAATGACCAAGCGGATGTTCGGCATCCTGAACCTCATCGAGTCCATCAACGTCACCATCATCGAGCAGGCCCGCGCCGACGGCGCCATCACCTCGGCCGTCGACACCGAATTCCTGGCACACGCCATCACCGGGTTGTCGATGGCCGCCACCCTGAAGGCCATCCGAGGCGAGCTCGCCGGCGATGCACGCGAGGCATACATCGGCGCATTCATCGAGCTGGTGCGGTCGGTGACGACCGCTCCTCCCACGCTCGCAAATTCTTGACAATTCCCGTCCCAAGATCGTGAACCTCCGCTAGCCTCTGCCCTAGCCAATAAACTGAACACTGAACCAGTGAATTGCTAGAAGGCCGGGTCGGGGGACCTCCGACAGCCTCGCCATGACAGCGTCCCGACCAGGACGCGTCACATATCTACCTGCGTAGGCACATGCTGCAACCTGATCAACGTGGTAACCCCGCGCTTGACAGGGACCATGACCTACACCACACTAAGCCACCAACTGTGATGTCGGGTACTAGATACCCACTGTTACACAGCTGTCCATTAGACGGTCTGTCCATCGAGGTCAGCTCTGAAATGCAAAGCCAAAGGAGCCGTTGTTGAACTCAGCCATGAGTCAAATAGCGGCCGAGGCGCACCCAGAGTCCGTCGCGGACGACTGGGGCCAATCCCCCGATATTGAATACGGCAGCAAATCCACTGTCGACAGCCCGGCCTCCTCGGGATCGGGCGGCGGCTTTCAGCTACTCGATCGGGCCCCTCGACTTATCCGGCGCCCCGTCGAATATGTGGTCTCCCAAACCGATTCGATGCTGAAAACGTTGGGCCGCTATGTCGATCTGGTGGCGCAGTCCTTTGCGTTTCTGGTGAGCGACATCGTCCGCCTACGGCACCCGTGGCAAGACACCGTCATTCAGTCCTGGTTCATCCTGACGGTCACGGTCGTTCCCGCGATCCTGGTGTCGATCCCCTTCGGTGTGATCGTCGCTGTGCAGGCGGGCAGCATCATCTCGCAGGTCGGAGCATCGTCCATCTCCGGTGCTGCCGGTGGTCTGGGCGTCATCCAGCAGGGCGCGCCCATTGTCGCGGCCCTACTCCTCGGCGGCGCGGCGGGTTCAGCGGTCGCCACCGACCTTGGCGCCCGCAGCATCCGCGAGGAAGTGGATGCCATGCGCGTGATGGGCGTCAATCCCATCCAGCGGCTGGTAACGCCCCGACTGGCAGCGATCCTGTTCGTCTCACCGCTGTTGTGCATCTTCATCATCTTCGTCGGAATCTTCGCCGGTTACCTGGTCAACGTCGGTTTTCAGGGCGGTACCCCCGGCAGCTACCTATCCTCGTTCGCCGCGTTCGCGAACGTCAATGACGTCACCGTCGCGGTTCTCAAGACCTGGCTGTTCGGCGTGGTGGTCATCCTCGTGGCCTGTCAGCGCGGCTTGGAGGCCAAGGGTGGCGCACGGGGAGTCGCCGATGCGGTGAACGCCACCGTAGTGATCGGTGTGGTCACGGTCATGGTGCTCAATACCGTGATCACCCAAATCGTCGCGATGTTCATGCCGTCGAAGGTGGGCTGACAGTGTCCACCTCCCGTCCATCCCGGTACTTCCCCGACGAACTGCCACCCGTCGCGCGCTCCATCTGGAACTTCACCAAGGGCGCGGGTGGCTCCGCCGAATATCTCGGCCACCAGATCACCTTCGTCGGCCTGGTGCTGGCCGCCATACCGCAGACCATCAAGCGTTACCGACGCCAAACCGGCATCTTGCTTGTCGACATGACCTGGGGCAACGGCTCGATCATCGTCGGCGGTGGGGTAATCGGCGTCCTGGTCTTCATGGGGATCGCGGTCGGCGCGTCGGTCGGCATCGTGGGCTTCTCGACCCTGGACATGGTGGGAATGGGGTCGCTCACCGGGTTCATCTCCGCCTATGTGAACACCCGGGAAATGGCCCCGATGATCGCCGCGATCGGGTTCGCCGCACAGGCAGGATGCCGCATGACGGCCGAGATCGGGGCCATGCGTATCTCCGAGGAGATCGACGCACTCGAGGCCCAGGGCATCCGATCCATCCCGTTCGTGGTCACCACCCGCGTGATCGCCGGAATCGTCATCATCGTTCCGCTGTACGTACTGACGCTGCTGCTGGCCTATGGTTCCTGCGCGTTCATGGTCTTCTTCGTCCACAACCAATCGCAGGGTGTCTACAAGCACTACTTCGACTCATTCGTGCACCCGATCGACGTGCTCTATTCGGTGATCAAGGCCGTGGTATTCGTCGTCATCATCATCGCGATCCAGTGCTATCAGGGCTACTACGCGGGCGGTGGCCCCGAGGGCGTGGGTATGGCCTCGGGCCGCGCCATCCGGGCCTCGCTGGTCGCGATCGTTCTCTTCGACATGCTTCTCACGTTGCTCTTCTGGGGCAACAATCCTGGAATTCAGATATCGGGGTAATGGGTGGCCATCTATAAAGATCCGAGCGGGCGGTCCGCAGGTCCCGTCGCTCTCAAGGTGCGCGGGCTGGCCCTGGCACTGGTGATCGCCGCCGGCGGCTATTCGCTCTACCAGTCCGGCATCGGCAGCTATGGCGAGCCCTTCGAACTCACCCTGGTCACCAACACCATTGGTGAGGGCATGGGCCCCGGTGGCGAGGTGAAATACCGCGGCTACAACATCGGCAAGGTCAAATCCCTGCAGACCACCGGGTACAACAAGCAGCGCATGACGGTGACCCTCGATGGCCGGCAAGCCAAGGCACTCGCGGCCGATACCACGGCGCGATTCACCTCGTCGAACATCTTCGGCACCGCCGCCGTTGAGCTCGTCAGTAACGGCGTCGGCGAACCGCTGAAACCCGGCGGGGTGCTGGAGATCAGCAGCGACGTCCAGGCCGCATCCATCACCGGATTCCTCCGAATGGGTCAGCGGCTGGGCTCGATCCTGGACAGCCGCGAATTCAACGCGATCATCGCAACGTTCGAGCGGCACGCCGACCTGACCGGCCCGGTCGTGAAATCCTTCTGGGACTTGTTCGCGATGATCGCCGATTCTCAGACAGTGCCCTTCTCAAAAACGCTCGGGGTCATGGCCTCATTGATCGAGGGCACCAACGAATTTGTCCCCGTCATCGGGTCCACCAACAAGCTGCTCGACAGCCTTACCTTCATGGTTGCTCCGAGTGACACCGAGCGTGCTACCGCCGCGATCGATTCGTTGACGACCCTACTCAAGGGAGTTGGCGACGGCCTTCACAACAACAACGATTGGATCGTTCCCCTGGTTCGGTCGCTCTTGGATCTGGCCATCCCATCCACCTACTTCCTGGGCAGCCTCGCCCCGGCGTACGACAGGCTCAATGGCCTGCTCGACCGAACAACCGCCGCATTCCCCGTCGACGACGGCAAGGTGCGCCTCAACGTCCAACTGATCATGGACACCGCGCCAGGGCTCGCCGCGGCATTGCCGACGGCGCCCGATGGCCGGGCCGCTTCCGCGGCTGCCGGACCCATGCCCGGACCAACCTCTGGAGGACCGCGATGAAGCGGATCGCACTTCTGATTGCCGGCCTCACCGCGACAGTCGCGGTGGCAGTAGTGCTGACCCTGATCATCGTGAACGCCCTGCGCACACCCGTCAACGGTCCGGTTCGACGCTTCGACGCGCTGTTCACCGATGCCTCGGGGCTGATCATCGGCAACGACGTACGCATCTCGGGAGTGCAGGTCGGCAAGGTCGAACGAATTCATCTGGACGGCAAGAACGCCCGGGTGACGTTCAATGTGCTGACGGATCATCCGCTGTACCAGAACACCACCGTCGCCATCCGGTATCAGTCGCTGGTCGGTCAGCGGTACGTCGAGATCGCCCAGGCACCAGCACCCAGTGCGCCCCTGGCGGCCGGCTCGACGATACCGCTCGGGCAGACCATCCCGTCATTCGATATCGCCAAGTTGTTCAACGGTTTCCGGCCCATATTCCAAACATTGGACCCCGCCCAGTTCAACAGGTTGACCGAGAACATTCTGCAGCTCATCCAGGGTGACGAGCGCGGAATAGGGCCGATCCTGCGCGATATCGACGCCGTCCTCAAACTCACGGTGGACCGCCAGGCTGCCCTCCAGGCCATCATCACCAATCTCGGTGATATCTCAAGGGATCTCGGTGGCACCTCCGACCAATTGTTCTATCTGGTCAACGATCTCAACGATGTACTGGCCCCGTTCGAGAAACAGGCCGATGAATTCAACCGGGCCGGCAAGGATGCACTGCCCATATTGCGCAGAGCCATCAGCATGCTGCGGTACATCGAGAACACCGTCGACGGCGCCCAACTGCCCCTGTATGACGTGGCGAGCCGCACCACCCCGGGGACGCCGACCATCATGGCGGGTCTGTCGTTGATCCCCGACCTGGTGCAGGGCATGCGCGACGCACTGATCGAGGAGAAGACGGCACCCCCCACCGCCTTCGAGTGCAAGAACGGTGTGGTGAAGATGCCCGGAATCGGCGAGGTGTCCTTCGCCAATCAGGATCTGGTGGTGTGTAAGTGAACGCCCTCACGCGAATCTTCGCGAGAAATAGTCCTATCCTCGACGAGCAGGCGGCCGCTAAACGCAATCGCCGCAACGGACTCATCGGAGTCCTTGTCATCGTCGCGATCCTGGCAGCCACCGGAGTGGCATTCGTCAATACGAGTGGTATGAAAACCTACGCGCTGCACCTTCGGGCCTCGGGTGGGCTGCGCGCCGGCGACGACGTCCGGATCGCCGGCATCTCGGTCGGCAAGGTGTCGAGCGTACGCATCGATAGATCGTTGGTAGAAGCCACCTTTACGGTGGATCAGTCGGTGCCGGTCGGATCCGATTCGCGGGTCGATATCCGGATGCTCACCCCGCTGGGTGGGCACTATGTGGCCCTCTACCCCGAAGGCTCGACCCCCCTGGGAAAGACCCCCATTCCGCCCGAGCGCACCAGCATCCCTTTCGAGATCAATGAGCTGTTCCAGAAGTTCACGCCCGTGGTCAAGAAGGTGGACGCCAAGGTCATCCACGACAGCCTGATGGAAGTTGCAAACGCCGTTGACAAGTATCCCAACGGTTTACGTGACTTCTTCAACTCGTCTCAATCGCTCATCAGCGCACTTGAGCCGACCACCGAGGACTTCCACGCCACCCTGAACTACGCGAACGAGTACCTCCGAGCCTTCAAGACGGGCAAGGAACAGCTCGCCAAGATCGTCACCATGATGTCCAAACTCGGCGCCAAATACAGCAGCAGCACGACCGATCTGATCGAGGTCTTCGTCCTGTTGCGTGAGCTCTTCCGGCTTGTCAACCGATTCACCACCGCGTACGCACGTGATTACGAGCCCATGCTCAATGGACTGGACGACATCGTCGACACCCTCACCAAATATCCCGAGAAGCTCGGTAAGGCCGCCGAACAGTGGGGCCAACTCGTCGGGGTTGTGCTGCCCATGCTCAGCGGCAACGGCATCACTGTCAACGAGAACGACCGGGTAATCCCCGGACAAGACGTCTGTCTACCCCACTTCTTCAGGTTCTGTTGAGGCCCTTGATGACACAGCCAGCATTTATCCAGAACATCCTGACTCGCCTCGCCGGCATGCGCCCTGGTGCGCGGGCGGGCCTGGTGACCGCCATCGGTGTGGTGCTTGTTGCGGCGGTGGCAGTTGCCGGAATCTTCGGCGCTCGCACCGTCTTTCCCGCGGTCAAGAATATGGTGATGCCGTACCTGGGAAATGCCCATATCCCGTTGTTGGACAACACCAAATCGCTCTGCGCGGACTTCCGCGACGGATCCGGGCTGTACAAGGGCAACAAGGTCCTGCTCCTCGGTGTCGAGATCGGGACGGTAACGGCGGTCACCAACACGCCCGACCACGTAGAGGTCGACTTCGAAATCCCCGACGACATGGACCTGCCTGCCGACGTGGGCGCGGCAAGCTATTCACAATCGGTGATCACCAATCGCAGTATCGAACTCACCCGGTCGTGGAGCGAGGGACCCAAATTTGTTGGAAATCAATGCATCTCACTGGAAAACACCAGAACACCGGTGACCGTCACCGAATCGTTCTCCGCTATAGGCGAACTTGCCGACACCCTGATGCAGGCAGCGCCCGGCCAAGATCCGGCGAATTCGCCGGGCGTGCAGGCGCTCAACAAGACCCTCAAGGGAGCCGCCCGATCACTCGACGGCGTAGGCCCCGGATTCAAAGAAATGCTCAACAACCTCACCACCATGGTGGGAGATCCGTATAAGGCCGACGCCGACTACCGTCAGCTTTTCGAGAACAGCGCCATCGTCACCTCGAACTGGCTGCAGTACTGGAACGAGTTCGCGGGCGTGGTCAAGGTGCTCCCCGATGTCGCCCGGTTGATCGCGGGCATATCGGACAACTTCGCCGTCGGCCTTGACTACCTCACCACCGTTCTTCCCACGGTGAACGGCATGGTGCAGCGTGCCGCCGGCCGGATATACAAGAACCTCTTCGACAAGATCGTGCCCTGGGTGCGCGACATCCTCAACGCCTACACCCCGCATATCCTCACGTTCTTCAGCACCTTGCCGCCAGTGATCAATTGGCTGGCCGATGACATCTACCTGCCCAACACGAAGACCCACAACGTCACCTATGTTCCTCCGCGCGTTGCCATCTCGCCGGATCAGGCCAGCGCCATCTGCCAAAATCTGCGGGACCGGAACACCCCCGGATCCCAGGCGGCGTGTGCACCCGGGACCGCGTCGGACCCGGTGACCCTCGGTTTGACGAACCTGATCATGGGAGCGGCACTGTCATGATTCGACGCCTACTGATCATCCTTTTCGCCACGGCATTCACCGTGGTCCCGGCGTGTTCAACCGAGGCTCTGGACCCCACCAAGATGCCCATGCCCGGTGCCTACATCCCCAAGGACACCTACCGCCTCAAGATCGAGTTCTCCAGCGTGCTGAACCTGCCCGGAAGGGCAAAGGTCGACTCCGGCGGCGTACAAGTGGGCCTGCTGGACCGAGTGGAACTCAGGGGCACCACTCCGGTCGCGTATGTCGATGTCGATGGCAGCGCCACATTCCCGCAGAACGTCAAGGCCGAGCTCCGACAGGCCACCGTGCTCGGCGATATCTACATCGCCATGATCTCGCCCACCGATCCCGCCCCCGCCCACCTCAAGGACGGCGACACCATCGCGCTGGCCAATACGGTGCCGGCCGCGAATGTGGAGGACCTCATGAGGTCCATGTCGAACCTGGTCGGCGGAGGCAGCCTCAACACCATGCAGACCACAGTGGCCAATATGAACAGCTCCTTTCCCCCACCGGAGGAGCTCGACCGCATCCATCGTTCGCTGGCCGGAATGGTCAATGATCTGTCCAACAACCAGGACACCCTCAACAAGATCCTGACCAACATGCAGACCATCAGCGAGTCGTTCCGGGCCAACAAGGGAACATATCGGCGGCTGCTTGCCGAGGGCCCCACCAAGCTGCCCTCACTGGCCAAAGTGGTACTGAGTCTTAGCGATCTGATCATCAACGGTGCACAACTGGGGCGGGAGGTCGGAGAGATCCTGGACTACCCCAACCTCATGCAGATCCTCTCGTACCTCACCCCGTTCATCCACACCACCTCGACCACCGACACCACCGTCCCGGTGCTGGGCGACAAGATGGTCCGCACCATCCGCGACAGAATCATCCCCTTCTTCAAGGATGGTGGCCCCAAGTACACCGTCACCGATATTCAAACCCCCGATGGCACATTGGGTGTCAGCCCCGGGGAACGTGCCGATTCGGTCATTCGCAACATGCAGACGATGGGGCTGGTGCGATGAGGCTCAACGTGCTGGTCACGCTCGCGGTGCTCTCGATCATCTCGCTTGTCGGCGCCGTCTACATGGCGTTTGGGGTACTCGACATCGCCTCCACCAACAAGACCCATCGCATGACGCTCATGCTGGACAGTTCGGGTGGATTGATGTCCACCTCTCAGGTCACCCTGCGGGGAATCAAGGTGGGTCGGGTCACCGATATTCAAGCCACCCCCACAGGTTTGGCAGTCTCGATGGCCCTCGACAGCGGCTATCCCATCCCCGTCGACAGCCAGGTGAGCGTCCAGAACCTCTCGGCCGCGGGCGAACAGTACGTGGAGTTCAAACCCGTTCGTATCGAACCCCCGTACTACAGCGACGGCGCCGTGATCCCCGCCTCGAAGGCAGCGCCCGTATACACCGTGAGCGATCTCCTGCAGAAGGGCAACGCGCTCATCCAGGCCATGAACGCCGACGACCTGGAGATCACGCTCAACAACGTGGCGGCGGGAATCATGGACAACACCAAGACCATCGACCAGTTGGCCACCACCGCAGGTCTATTCGCGCAGATGGTGAAGGATGACAAGCACTACCTGGCACAGCTGATCGGCAATACGTCGACCCTGACTAACGGTCTCGGGGATATCCGTGCCGGCGAGATCCTGAAGCAATCCGCCAAAACCGTCCCGGCCAGCATGGACGGCCTGGTGGCCCTGGTGAAGGTGATCGAGAAGCTCGAACCGCTCGTCGAAGCCGGCATGGGCGACGGGAAGCCGCTGACCGACCTCGTGGACAAGCTCTTCGACTACGTCAATGCCCTGTCCGAACCGCTCTCGGAATTCGTGACGGTCCTCGAGCCGATCGTCGCTCCGCTACGCGATATCAAGTTGGACGCCGGGCACTGGCTGGACTTTTGGGATTCGACATTCAACAACCAGGGCGGAGTGCGAGTCCACCTCGGCGTACCCGAGTGGCCACAGCCCGAATCACCCCCGGCAGCAGCCAAACCCGCCCCACCAGGATCACAGCCAGCCGCACCCAAGACAACCGCGGCGCCACAAACAGCGACAGCAGGAAGGCCCGGATCATGACCGACATCGACGAGCGCAAGCTCACCCTGGATGACGCAGATCCCGAGGAACTCTCGGAGACCACCGACTCGGCAACCGAGGGCCCCGCGAAGGCCAAAGAGAAACCCACAAAGCGTTCGAAAGTCGTTGAAGACGAACCCGATACGGACACGCCGGACAGCGGCGCCAATATCTGGAAGTGGTTTGCCATCGGCCTGCTCGCCGTGGGAATCCTCGGAGCTGTTCTCGGGGTCTGGCAATACCAGAAGTTGTCCGACACTCTCGCCGCTACCCGCGCGGGCGATACCGAACGCACCGCGGCCACCGATGCGGCATCCGCATACGCGATGAAGTCGCTCACCTACAGCTACGAAGATCCTGAGAAGTTCTTCAAGAACGTCAAAGAAGGTGCCGCCGAGCCACTTCAGAGCAAGTACAGCGATGCCGAGAAGCTCCTCAAGGCCATCATGCTGCAGGCGCAGGTGACGTCCAAGGGCGAGATCATCGCCTCGGATGCGGTGGCGCAGCAGAACGGCATCTACCAGGTTGTGGTCACCACCCGGCAGACCACCCGAAACGTGCAGAATCCGGAACCACGGGCCACCACGCTGGTCTTGCAGATCACCGTCAAAAAAGACGGCGACGGATGGCAGGTGACCGATATCGGCCCCAAGAATGCCAGCTCCACCGGCACCATCATGCATCCCGGCGACCAGAAGCTGCTTCCCGAGGAGCTGGCCCCGGCGCCCGGTAAGGTGCCCGCCCCTAGCCTTCCGCCGCTGCCGACGCTTCCCGGTCAGAAGTAGGCAATGCCCCGGCGTATGCACGGTCTGGGCGCTGGCATCGCCGTGGCGGCCCTGCTCGCTTCGGCGCAGGCGATCCACCCGGTTGCCGTGGCACGGGCGGCATTGCCGCCCTGCCCCAGCCGAACCACGATGATCGTCCCGGAACGCTCTATGGCACACACGGATTGCCGCCTGTTGGCTGCCGACGGCACGGGAATCACTTTTGATGTGGAGTACTGGCGGCCGCTCCCCGATAACAACGACGCCCCCGACTATCCGCCGCTGTCGGTCAAGGTCACCATCAAGGACGCCTCCGGCAAAAAGTTGCAAGAGGCCAACGAGCTGCTGGAGCCGTCCAGCCCCGCGCCGGTTGGCTTGCAGGACATCGACGGGGACGGCCGCGACGAAATGATCATTCCGATCGCTACCCGTGTCATGAACGGCGCTGTGAACAGCCGGTTTTCGGTGTGGCGCGCCGAGAAGCAGACAACCCACTTCGAGCGGGTCCAGATGTTCGGACAAGCCATCTACCCCAGCGGCGACGGCTATGTCGTGGTCAACAGCGGTGCGTTCTCCAGCCGCGACCTCGACTTCTACCTACCGACCGCGGCCGGGTACACCCACATCATCACCCTGACGATGACCACCGAGGAAGTTGACCCGGACGGCCGCAAGGTGCTCACCGCAAGCTGCATGGTGCACAAGCAGGCCGGACTGGGGGCCATAGACATGGACTGGGAGGATTCCCCCGTCTTCTGCGATTCGCCTGCGGCCAAGTCGATTTGGCCGGACGCCACGCGGGTCGAGACCAACCGGCGCGTACAAGGTCGCTAGGTCAGACACCGCGCTCTAGGACGAGCCCGGACTGTCCAGGAGCGCAACGAGCGACCGCATACCCGGCCGAAAGCCCCACGCGAACACCACCCGCAGGAGCGGCTGGAGCCAGCGTAGGGGCAACCCGGATACGAATCGCGGGGTTATCGCGACGGTCCAGTGAACGGTACAGCCACCGGGAGCAGAGGTGAGCACATAGTCCTCAGCCCACAACTTCAGCAGTGGCCACGTGCCCGCCACCGCGGAGTAGGTGATGCGATGCGGTGGCTCGTACCGCCAGAATCTCTCACGCTGGATCCACAGAAACCGCCAGGGCACCGACACCGTGCCCATCTCTCGCTCCATGCCGACCGCGCGGCGCGGTTCGTCATACCGCACGCCACACCCAAACGGCAGCCAAGACCAGGCGCGGTCGCTGTCCAACGCCGTCCACACCTGGCCAACGGGCACGTTGAAGGTGTGAGCGGTGCGCAGCACGATGGCCGCCGACTCGAACGCGGAATCATCCGACATCGGGATTCGGCACTTGGGGGCGAGTATCGGCCACCCCATCGTCAGACCACTACCTGCGAATCATTTAGGACCGCAGTCGCATCGATGGACCGAGCCTGTTGTGCATATTGATAATCGCCGGCCGGGAAGTGCCTCGCTGCGCGACGCGCCTGCAGAGTCGTGGTGGGCCGCAGCAGCGGCACATCATCGTCGGCGTTCTTCCAGTACGACCGCACTCCCCGATTGAGTTCGGTGAAGTAGTACTTCAGGTTGCGGCCGTTGCGCAACATGCTCTGGTGGAACTTGTCCAGCGCCTCCTGCCGCACTTCCATGCGGGTAGCGCCACGTTCACCCGCCAACGAGATGGCCCGGACAATGTGGGTGACCGCTGTGTCGGCGAGCCCATGCCATCCGCCATTGCCGGTCCAGGAGTACGGCCCGACGATGATCCAGCGGTTGGGGAATCCGGTGATCGAGACGCTTTCGTACGCCTGCATCCCGCGGGTATTGAAGAAATCGCCGAGGTCACGCCCACCAGCTCCGGTCACTCGGCCCCGTTTATAGGAGGCCGGCTCCGAGAACAGGTCGAATCCCGTTGCCGTGATGAGGAAATCTGCCTCGTGCACAGTTCCGTCCGTGGTCCTGACGCCCTCGGGAACCACCTCGGCGATCGGCGTGGTGACCAGCGAGCAATGCGGCTTGTTGAAGACCCGAGGGAAGGCGGAATTGAGGGTTGGCCTGTTCCCCAGCGGCCCGAAAAACGGCAGAAGATCTCGCGCGACCTGCGGATCCTTCACCACCGCACGTAGATACGCCCCGTACAGTGCCCGTCCGGAGGCATCGAACCATCGCATCAACGGTCGCATGACGGCGCCCGGCGTGTTGATCAGGAACCACAGACCCAGGCTTCCCCCTAACAGGGCCCCCCACTCGATCACCGAGAACAGCCCCGGGATGCGAAGTGCCCATTGCGCAACGACGGGGATCCGGAAGTCGGGTTTCGGAATGCAATAGACAGGCGTCCGCTGAAACACCACGAGCGATTCGGTCTCGTCCGCTATGGCGCCGCACAACTGGACGCCGGTCGCCCCGGTGCCGATCACGGCCACGCGCTTACCCCGCACATCATGTTCCGGCAGCCACTGCACCGGGGTTACTCGGGTGCCGGTAAAGCTCTCGAGCCCCTTGATGCCGGACTGCTTGGGATCGAAGAAGGGTCCGATCGCCGAGATCACGAATCGCGCGGTGATCACCGAGCCATTGGCAAGATTCACACGCCAGCAGTGGTTCTCCTCGTCCCACTCTTCGTTGCGTACATCGACTCCGAAACGGAAGTGCGGCCGCAGGTTGAATCTTTCGGCGACCTGCTGGTGGTAGGCCTGCACCTCAGCTCCGGGTGCGAAAACGCGAGACCACTGCGGATTACGGAAGAACGGGAACTGGTAGATCACCGATGGGATATCGACGGCGATTCCCGGATACACGTTGTCGCGCCACGTCCCACCCAGGTCCGCGGCCCGGTCCAGGATCACAAAGTCCTCCACACCCGCTTGCTGCAAACGCACGCCGGCACACAGGCCCCCGATGCCCGCACCGATGACGACGACGTGATGATCGGGAATTGATGTGGTCATGGGGACTCCTCACTCGATGTCCGGGATGGACAGCTCATTGATACTTTCGTTGTTGATAGCGACAGGCCTTGTGTCATAACGTCTTTCCTGCCCAGAGGGGCTCCCATGGAGCATGGCCCGGGTCGGACTGGGCTCATCGCGCCAGTCCGGCCCGGACCCCCTCCGACGCCGCCGTGGCACGACGCTGGTATCCCCTCAACGGATCGCCGCACCGAGCACCGCGGCGACCCCGATCATGAGCGGCATAGACACGTGTCTCCTGGCTAGTTCGCCGGTACGGCGGCGGCTTTCGCCATCGCGGTGCGATCGCCCGGAACCGTCAGCTTCTCAAATCGGAAGTCGTCGAGCGGGAAGCGTTTACTGGCACGCGTCGACTGGTACGCCGTGGTGGGGCGTAAGAATGAGAAGTCGCCATGACGGTCGATGTAATAGGAGTTGGCGTTGACACACGCACGCCCATGCATGAGCGTCGACTCCGCTTTGGGTGCAATGAAATCAAAGAACCGATCGTTGGCTTCTTCGGTCACCGCGAAGGCCGTCGCGCCGCGCTTGCGTGCCTCGGTGATCACCCGCACGGCGATACGCGTGGCGTTCTCCACCATCACGTGCCACGAGCTGCCGCTCCACGCGAACGGCCCGAAAACCATGAAGGTGTTGGGCAGCTGGGGCATCGTCACACCTTCGTATGCCCTGGCACGATTGTTCTCGTAGTAGTCGGCCAGATCAAAGCCATCACGCCCCTTGACAGGGCGTGCGCGGTAGACCTCGGGGCTTTGGGACATCTCGAACCCGGTGGCGAGCACCAGGACATCGATATCGCGATGCACACCATCCTTGGTGACGACCCCGGTCGGGGTGATCTTGGCGATCGGATCGGTCACCAGATCCACGTGGGGCTGGGTGAAGGTGCGGTAGTAAATATTCGAGACGCTCGGGCGTTTGCACCCGAATCCGTACTCGGGAGTGAGCTTCTTGCGCAGCTCTTTGTCGCGAACCTGGCTGAAAAGGAACGCGCGGCAAGCCCATTTCGGGATCAACGTGATAGGCGCGATCTGCTTGCCGTACACCGTGATCGCCACCAGGCCGACCTCTACCGCGGCCGCGGCGATCCCCCGGATCAGCGACTGCAGGCCGGGGACGTACTTCAGGGCCAGCCGGGCGATACGCGGTATCGGAAAGTCCGGTTTTGCAAACACCCAGATGGCCCGGCGCTGATACACATCCACATGCGAAGCCACCCGGGCCATCTGTGGAATCAGCTGAACCGAGGTGGCCCCGGTGCCGATCACCGCTACCCGCTTGCCCTTGAGGTCGAAATCATGGTCCCAGTTCTGGGTCTGGATCACCTTGCCGCCGAATGAATCCAGGCCCGGGATAGCCGGCACCTTCGGCTCGACGAAGGCACCGACCGCGGTGATGACGTATCTCGACGTCATCACCCGGTCGTCGGCGAGAGTGAGGCGCCATAGGTGGTTGTCCTCGTCCCACTCCCGCTTCATGACCTCGTGCCCCAACCGGAGGTGGTCGTTCAGGCGGTACTGGTCGACCAGGCTCGCGATGTACTGCTGCACCTCTCGCCCCTTGGGAAAGGTGCGGGACCAGTCGGGATTTTTCGCGAAGGAGAACTGGTACACGATCCCCGGGACATCCACCGCCACATCAGGATAGTGGTTGTTGTACCAGGTGCCACCTATCCCGGCTGACCTCTCCAGGATCACGAAATCGGTCAGTCCTGCGCGCTTCAGCCCGATGGCGGCACCGAGCCCACCTATCCCGGCACCGATGACGACGGTCTCATGCTCAGGGGTACTCATAAGGTCGCCTCGACCTGCTGTTCGATACGGCCGTCATATTCACTGCGTGCTCGCCGGTCCACGGGCCCCACAGTCCTGTCGGCATTCACGACTCGCCTACCCAACAGCCACAACCACTCCGGAATCAGATGCTGAAGACGCAGCGCGAGCACTGTGCCCCTCGGGGAACCGACCACCGCGGGCCTGTTGCGCACGGTCCTCACCGCATCGCGTGCCACCCACTCGGGAGGAATGATCCCCAGTTTCTCCCACCATTTGAACGGAATTCCGTCCACAAGCTGCGTGCGGACGGCCGCCGGCATGACCGTCGAGATCGTCACGCCGGTACCGACCAGCTCCTCGCGGGCACTGCGTGCGAATCCGGTGGCAGCATGCTTCGATGCGACATAGCTGGCAAGGCCCGGTGAGTGAATGGCGCCGGCCGCCGATGTCACGTTGATGAAATGTCCTCTCCCCCGGGCGATCATCCGCGGAGCGAGCACCTGGTAGGAGATGTAGTGACTCCAGAAGTTGACGCGCATCGTCGCCTCGGCCACCCCGCGCAGCTCTCCCAGCAGCGGGCCCACGGGCATGATCCCCGCGTTGTTCACCACGATGTCAATGGGTCCGATGGTCTCTTCGACCTCGGTCACCACACGTAGATACTCGTCAAATTCGGCCACATCTAGCGCAAATCCTTGTGCACCCGAGCCGATTTCGCGTGCCGCTCGGGCCGCGGCCTCGCCGTCGAGATCGGCGATGACCACTCGTACACCCTCGCGCGCCAACCGTTGCGCGATGGACAGCCCGATACCGCGGGCGCCACCCGTGACCAACGCGATGGCGCTTTCCATCTGAATCTCTGTGAACTTCATGCGGCCGGCCGGCCCACGTGAGCCCTGACGAACGCCGAGATCTCGCCCACGGCGGCCCTCGCATCGCCAAGCACATCCGCGGCTATCTGGAAGTCGTGCACCTGATTTCTCCATATCTGCAGTTCGACCGGCACCCCGGCCTCGGCTAGCCGAGCAGCCGCGAATTCGGCATCGGGGCGCAGGATTTCGTCACTACCCACCTGAATAAGCGTCGGCGGCAGGCAGGCCAGCACGGCGGGGCCACCCTCGACAAAACTGTCCAGGGCCGCAAGTCCCGCCGTGGACCTTTCCGCGGACAGCATGAGGCGCTCCATGGCGATCAGCGCCGCCGGCGGGAACAACGAGTCGTTGGATTGGCTGGCCAACACCAGCTTGCCCGCGGGGTCGCGCTGCACCAGGGGGGACATGCACACCAGAGCACCCGGCGCGCCGAGACCGCGACGCTGCGTGATCAGGCTGGTGACCAAACCCAGAAAGCCACCCGCGGAATCCCCCGCGATGACGATCTCCTCGGACCGATAGCCGAGGTCGATGAGGTACCGGTATCCGTCGAGCGCGTCCTCGACCGCTGCCGACACAGCGTGCCCCGGCAGCTTGCGGTAATTGACGGCAAGGGACGTGACACCCGCGCCCACGACGATGCGCGAGACCAGCCTGCGGTGCGTGTTCAGCCCGCCGACGACGAACGCCCCGCCGTGCAGATAAAGCACCGCGCCACTGGGCGACTCGCCCGTGGGCGCCATCAGCTCGGCGTCACAGTGTGCGAGCCGCACACGCGAACGACGCACACCTCGCACGGGCCGCAGCACCACGGCCGCCAGGTCTACGACCCGGTACGGCCATGGCAAAAGCGGGAATCGTGCCCACAGCGCAATCACCGGATACGCGAACAGCCGGATGCCCAGCCGCCCCAATCGCAGCAGAAACGTCAGCGAGCCTCGCTCAACGCGTGTGAACTGCACACGCTCCGCATGCAGCGGCACCACATCGGCCGTCATCGGCACTCCCTCGGTGATCTTCGTACACAGGCAACTGTTTAACAGACTGACATGCCATTCATAAAAATACAAGAGCGAGTTCCCGCACTCGCTAGATTGGCCGTCAGCGCTGGTGAGACCAGCTTTCTATGGCTTCACCCAGCGGGGTGGCGATACCGGCAAGGCCGAGATACTCGCGGGCGATCGCCGACCAGGGCGCCTCGGCGCCGAGCTTGCCGAGTAATGCCGCCACACACATCTCGGTACGCCGCGCCATCGTGTGCGTCTCCACCAAACGCTGGTTGCGGATGCCGTCGTAGAACTTGGAGGAGGGCAGCACGGCATCGGCGACCGAGCGCCGACCGATATCCGGCGTCATCCGCAGGCTCCCGTCGCCCAGATGCCAGCTACTGACCGCACGGATGTACTCGGTAGCCGCACTTCGCTCCATGGCCTGCGGGTCTGCCAGGAATCCCGCCGCCACGGCGATATCGAACGCCTCGTCGTCATTCCCGGTGAGCAACGCCCGGAACACCTTGCGCTGCACTTCGGCGTCCTCGGGCTC
Source organism: Mycobacteroides salmoniphilum (assembly GCF_004924335.1). Taxonomy (NCBI): domain Bacteria; kingdom Bacillati; phylum Actinomycetota; class Actinomycetes; order Mycobacteriales; family Mycobacteriaceae; genus Mycobacteroides; species Mycobacteroides salmoniphilum. The sequence continues at coordinate 3,874,077 of NZ_CP024633.1, forward strand.
CATGTCCATGCACAGCCCGAAGTCCAGAAAGCCGACCCGACCATCGGGAAGCAGCATGATGTTGCCCGGATGAGGGTCGGCGCAGAAGAATCCGGTGCGGTACATCTCGCCGCAGTAGAAGCGATAGATCGCCTCCCCCACTCGGTCCCGAACCGGCTGATCCTCACCGATGAGGCCGTCGAAGGGCACGCCGTCGAGGTACTCGGTCACCAGGACGTGTTCGGTACACAGTTCCGTAATCGGCTCGGGGATACGCCACCCGGGATGTTCGCGGAAGGCGTCGAAGATCCGCCGGTGATGAGCCAGCTCGGTGCGGTAGTCGACTTCCTTGATCATCTGTCGCTGCACCTCCGCAACGATGGCCTGGCTATTGCTCGCCGGCATCTTCTTGGACGCCAGCTTCGCCACCAGCTGCAGGTTCTTCAGGTCCGCTCGGACCTTGGACGCGATATCCGGGTACTGGATCTTGACCGCGACCATTCGCCCGTCGTCGAGGCGGGCGCGGTACACCTGCCCGATGGAGGCTGAAGCGATGGCCCCGGCCTCGATGCTCACGATCCGGCCACGCAGCCCGCCCAGCTCGCGGTCCAGCGCCCGGTGCATCGTCTCGTCGGGAACCCTTGGCGCATTGTCGAACAGGGGCGCAAGCCGAGCGGTGAACTCGTCTCTGACCGAGCTAGAGGTGATACCCACATCCACGACGGACAGCAGCTGACCAAGCTTCTGCGCCGCCCCCTTCATCGAGCCCGCGACAGCCACGAGATCGTCGGCGAACCGCAGAATATCGGCGTCCCGACGGGCGGCAACGTCCGCGGCGACCGGCTTTATCGCCGTCGTGATCGCCGACCGCACGGCGTGACCGGCAACAACCTTTCCCAGCGCCGCGGCCCTCTTCGCACGCAGCGGCACGCCGGCCCGAGTTGCGTTGACCTCGTTGTCAACTGGTTCGCCGATGGGAGTGCTCCTTCGTTTCCCACGCCGGTCTACGGCGCTGGGTTCAGACCATAGAGCAAAAACTGCGTGATGGCTCGCGCGTACTCGTCAATATGGTCCGTCCGCCCGTCGTCGTCAACGATCAGGGTCACGGCACCAATCAGCAACGACACAAAGGCCTGGCCGAGGAACTCGGTGTCGATCGACGGGTTGATCCGGTCGGCGCCGATCATCGAGTACACGGACTGCTCGCTACGCACCGACGCAAAGCGGAAGAACTGAATAATGGACTGAAGCGCCTCCGGATCCACTCCGGCAGCCTCCGTGCACACGAAGATCAGCGCGGGTAACCGACCAGCCACCGCCTCGAGCGCGTTGCTAAATCCTTGTGCCAGAGCACGTTCAATGTCCTGACGCGCATCGAGACGGCCAACCGGTCGCGACAGGACAGGTTCCATCGCCGAAAACTCACGGACCATCAGCGCATCGAGCAAGTCGCGTTTGTTCTGGTAGTAGTTGTAGAACGTGCCGTGGCTGACCCCGAGCCGCTCGACGATCTCGTTCACTCCGACGCCGTGGTAACCGTCGGACAGGAAGCAACCAAGCGCGGCATCGAGGAGTTCATTCCGGCGATCAGCGGCAACAGGCACCGGAATATGCACGGAATCAACGGTTTCCGCAGCCGTATGCCCGGCGCCGGGCTCTAGAACCGCACCGTCACGCAAAATGCCCGTCTCCGCGATCTGCGAAGCGGTAGTCACAAATCGCTCTCGGGTACTGGGGTTATCGTGCCGGCTTTGGGCGAGGAGAAACCCGGGGAGAACCAGTGCCGGCAACAGGCGCGCAAGCACGGCGTGGTTGTGGTCATCCTCCGGAACCCACCCAGCGCGGCGGCCGCTATCCAAACCCCGCTGGACGTACGAATCGAGCATCCCCTGAATACCCAGCACGCGCTGTTTGAGTTCCTTATCGGCGGCGGCCGACTGGACGGTCAGGAGTTTGAGCAGAGCCGGCTCCTGGTCCACCAGTGCATAGAGGCGGCGGCCGCCTTCCATGATGATGTCGTTTCGTTCTTCGATACCGGCCGTTCCGCCGACCACGTCGAGAAAGTCATCGAGCGCCAGGGTGTCGACAAGGCGCTCCACGCCATAGTCGAAGACCAGGTCCAGAACCTCGCGCTTGCTATCGACATACCGGTAGACGGTGCCCTGCCCCATGCCGGCCCGGGTGGCGATATCGGACATGCTGGTCTGCTCGTAGCCGTTTTCGGTGAATGCCGCGAAGGCCGCGTCCACGATCTGTTGACGACGCCTGTCGGCAAGTCCGGACACCGGGGGCCGTCCTCGGCGAGGCGGATCCTGCGCCACTAGCTGCTCCATCGACGTGTCTGACCGATCCGGGGCGCGCGCGGATACGCACGCTTCATTGCCGTCAGAGTCTAAACACGTACGCGCCGGACCATGCGCGGTGAGAGGTCAACCCTCCAGCTTGTAGCCCAGACCACGCACCGTCACCAGGTGCACCGGATTGGCGGGATCCGACTCGATCTTGGAACGCAGCCGCTTGACGTGCACGTCCAGGGTCTTGGTGTCACCCACGTAGTCGGCGCCCCACACCCGGTCGATCAGCTGTCCGCGGGTGAGCACCCGGCCGCTGTTGCGGATCAGATACTCGAGGAGGTCGAACTCCTTGAGCGGCAAGGTGATCGCTTCCCCGTTCACCGACACCGTGTGCCGATCGACGTCCATGCGAACCGGGCCCGCCTCCAACACGCCGTCACCCGCCGCGGTCTCTTCGGAATCCGACCCGCGGCGCAGCACCGCCCGAATGCGGGCGATGAGTTCGCGCGCCGAGTAGGGCTTGGTCACGTAATCGTCGGCACCCAGTTCCAGTCCGACAACCTTGTCGATCTCGCTGTCGCGTGCGGTCACCATGATGACCGGCACACTGGACTTGGCGCGCAGCTGCTTGCACACGTCGGTGCCGCTCATTCCGGGCAGCATGAGGTCCAGCAGCACGATATCGGCACCGGCGCGCTCGAATTCGGCGAGCGCCGAGGGACCGTCGTTGACGATGGTCGCCTCGAAGCCCTCCTTACGCAGCAGGAAGGCCAGTGGATCGGCCAGCGAGTCCTCGTCCTCAACAATCAAGACACTGGTCATCGACGTACATGTTCCTCTCGTGTAGTCGCTTGGCGATCCTCGCGTAAGCGGCTGGTTGATGCGTGCGGCGGGGCGTGGTTGATCGCTTCTTTGCGAGGCATGGATTGGTCTGATTGCGGGTGATCTGCGGTTTCCTCGACCGCGTCGTCCTCGTCTTCGTAGACCGGGAGGGACAGGGTGAAGGTCGACCCGGTGCCCGGCTGGCTCCACAGCTTGATGGCGCCATTGTGGTTGGCGGCCACGTGCTTGACGATTGCCAGCCCCAGGCCGGTGCCCCCGGTGTCACGCGAACGCGCTTTGTCCACCCGAAAGAAGCGTTCGAAGACGCGCTCCTGATGTTCCTTGGCGATCCCGATGCCACGGTCGGTGACGGCGATCTCGATCTTGTCGCCACGGCGCCGACGGCTGATCGATACCGGCGATCCATGCGACGAGTAGGCAATGGCGTTCGCCACCAGATTGCTGAGGGCCGTGATGAGCAGCGTGGGGTCACCGCGCACCTCGAAACCGCTGGGTGCGTCTGTGGTGACCGCGATATCGGCGTTCTCGGCGGCCACCTTGGACCGGCTCAGTGCCTCGGAAACCACGAAGTCGACGTCGACGACCTCCAGGTCGGGCAGCTTTTCGGCCCCCTGGAGCCGGGAGAGCGCGATGAGTTCGGTGACCATGTTGCCCAGGCGGCGGGACTCCGCGAGCACCTGCTCGCCGAAATGCTGCACGGTCTCGGGTTCGTCGGAGGATTCCAGCAGAGCCTCGGCAAGCACACCCATGGCACCGACAGGCGTCTTGAGCTCGTGGCTGACGTTGGCCACGAAATCGCGGCGAGTGGCCTCCATGCGGACATGCTCGGAGTCGTCGTCGACGTAGATAACCGCCCAGCGCGGATCGGCATCGGACAGCCTGCGCACATGCCCGCGCAGGGAGAACCCCACGCGACCCGGCGCCTTCGGTTTGGTGGTCAGATCCACTTCGACGGCCTCACCGGTGGCCAACGTCCGTTGGGCGGCGTTCCATGCCTGCTCGTCGAGCTGGCGGTCGCGTACCAAGCCCAGCTCCCGGGCGCGGGCATTGACCAAGACCACGTCCTGATGCTTGTCGACGACGACAATTCCGGTCGGCGAGATGGCGACAATGCGCTCGAGCATCTGCGAGACGGTCAGCCCGGTCTGGGCAATGTCGGAGGTCTTGCGGTGCGTCGAGGAGCGACGCGAATACCACGCGCCCAGCGCCGCACCGGCAGCAAGCGCCGCGAGGGCTGCGATCGTCACGATCACAACCAGAGAGCCCGATGCGGCGGTCACGCGAAAAGCGTACGCATTCGGTGAACGTCACCCCAGCAGCGTGCGGCTAAATGCCGAGCAAGTCACACATTCCAGCACAGGTGTTAGGCGTGAGTTCACCGAATATTCGCCGATTGGCGAACTTCTGGTGGGTCCGGACTTGCGGTGAGGTTATTTGGCGCCCTGGTTGGCTACCGCCGCGGCTCCGGCGGCCGCGGCCTCCGGGTCCAGGTAGACGCCACCTGGGGTGACCGGTTTGAGGTTCTCGTCGAGGTCGTACCGCAACGGAATACCGGTCGGGATGTTGAGCCCGACGATCTCCTCGTCGGAGATCCCGTCGAGGTACTTCACCAAGGCCCGCAGCGAATTACCGTGGGCGGCAATCAGAACCGTCTTGCCCGCACGAAGCTCCGGCACGATGGCCTCTTCGTAATACGGCACGAACCGCGCCACCACGTCGGCCAGGCATTCGGTGAGCGGTCCACCGCCGATATCGGCGTAGCGAGGATCCTGGTCCTGGCTGTAGTGGCTGCCCCGCTCGATGGGCGGCGGCGGGGTGTCGTAGCTGCGGCGCCAGGCCATGAACTGATCCTCGCCGTACTTGGCCTTGGTTTCGGCCTTGTCCAGACCCTGCAGGGCGCCGTAGTGGCGCTCGTTGAGGCGCCAGTCCCGCACCACCGGAATCCACAGCCGGTCGGCCGTATCGAGGGCCAGGTGCGCAGTGTTGATCGCGCGGCGCAGCAGCGAGGTGAACAGAATGTCGGGCAGCAGCCCCTGCTGAGCGAGCAGCTCACCACCGCGCTGGGCCTCTGACCGGCCCTTTTCGGTCAGATCGACGTCGACCCAGCCGGTGAACAGGTTCTTCGCGTTCCACTGGCTCTCGCCGTGGCGCAGCAGGATCAGGGTGGCTCCGTTTGCCTGACTGGAGGTCTCGCCGCTCATGAGCGCCAGTCTCTCATGTGGCTGCACGGCTGCTCCAGACGTATCAGCGCAGTTCCCTGTTCAGCTCGGCGCTGCGCATATCCCGGACGACGATGGACGCATTCGTCACAAGTTCGGTGACGGAGTACCGGCATGCGACCGGGTCGCGCACCACGCCCACGTTGATGCGGAGCACGTTGAGCGCATTGGCGATATGCAGCGCCACCACCGCGCCCGACCATCGGGTTGTCGGCGGCGCCGGGACCTTCATCACCGCAGACAACATGTTCACCGTCCGTGCGTCGGGGTCGTCAACAAGCCCGGGCTGCCCCCCGCCGACCACCGATAGCTCCTGGACAACCATGTCCAGGAGGACCCCTTCGGCAATCGCCGCCTCAAAGACCTGGACGTGCTGGATGTAGACGGGGTCGCCGCCGGCCGCGACGGCACCGGACGCGAAGAACACGGCGGTGACCGCGCGGGGCGACAGACCCGCCGACGCCGCGAAGCCAACTGCCGCCGCCGCGGCATCGAAAACTCCGGTGTCGTCGGTGAATCCGATCTGTTCTCGGCCCCAGCCAGATGAGTCAAAAAGCGACTTCACTTCGGCACCTCCTGCGATCATAGCGACCATCGGCCACTGGATGCTTACTGCCGATTCATTCGAAAACCATTGCAGGAATTAACTTCTCGATCTCGGTGTGCAGTATCTGCTCAACCCGCCTGGCGTCGTTCTTTCTGGTGTCCAGTGTGGTGAAGTCGATACTCAGGCGTCCGTTATAGCTGGTGACGAAGTAGATCCGACCCTCCACCATCGCGACACCCCGTGTCGCGATGGCAGCGCTCAGGGGATGAAGTTCGACGCCACAACGAAAATCATGGATATCCACGCCGTCCGGCGTTGCGAACGCCGACACCCGCCCCCAGTTGGTGATCTGGATGGCAGTGAAGGTGGGCACCAAACCTGCCATCGGTACGAGAAGGAAATACTGTCTCACCAGCGACAGCGCCCTCCGGAAGTCACCGCGGACGAACGCGCTCTGGTGGATGCGGGTAGTCCGCAACCCATCGCGAATGTCCGCGACAACGCGGCGGGCGAGGTCGAGCGCTGCACTGCCTCGATTCACGTCAAGGATCATCTCGGCTATGCCCAGCACGTTGGTGCCCTCGGTCGGAGCGACCGGCGGATCGATCCGGGAGCGCAAGTTCACAAATGAGGAAATCGCCACGGATAGTTCACTTTTCCCGGAGAGCTCGCGCTCGGCGAGCACCAGCGCCGCACTGACGAGCCCATTGAGCGTGACGCCATGTGCACGCCCCGCCTCCACGAGCCGATCGGTCTGCTCCACCGACAGCTGAATGCGTGCGCGTTCCGCGCGACGTGGTCGCAGGGCGGTCCAGATCGATTCGGGGCCGCGGTATGCCGGACGGAGGTCCATCATCTGCCGGGACGCCGGTTCGATATACCCACGCGCACGCAACAGCGTCTCGGCGCTGGCCGGAATGGGATGCGGCGCTGGTGTACTGATCAGCCCCACGACGCCGTTCACCCGTCGTGTTCGCTCCGCGTAGAGCTGCCACACGTCATGCAGATATGCCATGGCGGCGTCGGCATCGGCGATCGCGTGGTGCAGAAGCAGCGTCACACGAAACTTCGCGCCGGACCGGCACACCCGCAGCGCACACACCTGCCCAAAGGGCAAGGCCGCCTTCCCGGCCACGACATAGTCCCCGACATCGGCATCACCGACATCCTGGAACACGACCTCCGGGCGCTCGCGAGGGTCGAATCGCAGTTCAAACCCTCTGCGCGACACATGGATCCGACCGCCCAACAGCGGGTACAGGTCCACCATGCCGGCGAGGGCATCCTTCAGCGCAGCATCGTCCAGCGGTCCCGTGCCATAGCAATGTTGCGCCACCGTGGCACCCGAGATGACGAACACAGACTCCGAAGGCGACAGAACGCGCGGCGGCAGCTCAGGCATGAAGCTCCTTAGACAAGCCAGGTATTCGATACACAGAGTTATCGATACTGAAAGTACCCGATACTTGTCATATTGCCACGCATTACGCCATCGGCGCAGGCAGCGGGCTTAGCCGATACGCAGCGGCGAACCTGATCACGTCACCACACAGCGGGTAGTGCGGTGACTCCTATTCGGCGACCGCCGCCACCGCGACCGGCCGGACCGGCTGTTCGCAACCTTCGAAGGCGTAGTCATGGAGTGGGAAGGTGCGCGACGAGCGGCGCGCCGCCTGCGTCGACAGCGGCCGGATATACGCGGACTCGCCGTTGTGGTCGAAGTAGTAGCTGTTGGCCGTGACACAGTTGCCGGTCTGAAACAGCGAGTAGGTGTAGCGCGACCGCGCGTCCTGGGTCCAGGCATCGGCCGCGTCGACCCGCACCTCGACGTCGGTGGCCCCGAGTCGTTGCGCCTCGCCGATGACCCGCCCAATGTGAATTGCCGCGGTATCAACCACACTGTGGTAGGTGCCACCGGTCCACCCGTATTGGCCAAAGACGTTGAAGGTGTTGGGCAGTCCCGGTGTCGAGAAACCGTGATAGCTCTGGGGCACGTGACTCTGATAGAAGTCGGCCAGATCGAAGCCGTCCCGGCCGGTCACCGGCCGGTCCCGGTACACCTGTGGATCGAAGAACAACCGGAAACCGGTGGCCAGGATCAAGATGTCGATCTCTCGTTCCACACCCGCCGCGGTTCGGACGCCCTTCTCGGTGATGGTCTCGATCGGGTCGGTCACCAGCTCCACATTGGACCGGTTGAAGGTCCGCAGGTAGGTGTTGGACGTGGCAGGGCGCTTGCACCCGAAGTCGTAATCGGGGGTGAGCCGGGCCCGCAGCTCCTTATCGGGTACTTGCAACCGATACGAGACATTGCCGAGCAGCCAACGCAGTGCCCCCGGGGTATTGCCGAGACGCCCGGCGTAGAGCACCCCGTAGACGAGAGCGCCACCCACGATGAACTCCAGGCCCTCTTGAAGTAGCCGTTGCGTTGTGGGCACCCGGCGGAACAACGCCCGCAATGGTCCCGGCATGCTCGGGTCGATCTTGGGGAAGACCCAGATCGGGGTGCGTTGGTAGACGTCGAGATGGCCCACTTCACCTGCGATTTCGGGAATGATCTGCACGGCGCTGGCCCCGGTACCGACGACGGCGACGCGCTTACCCTGCAGATCGACGCTGTGGTCCCAGGCGGCCGAACGCAGGACGGTGCCGCGGAAGTCCTCCAGCCCCTTCAGTTCAGCCGGTTTGGGTTCGGGGAATGGTCCGGCCGCGACGACGACGAACCTCGCCGTCACCTCCTGCCCATTGACCTGAAGCCGCCACAACTTCGCGTCCTCGTCCCAGGTGCGAGCACCGACATCGCTGCCGAATCTGACGAAACGCTGTACATCGTTTTCTCGGTACAGCCGCTCGATATAGCTGAGCACCTCCCCGCCCTTGGCGTAAAACCTGGTCCACTCCGGGTTCAGGGCATGACGAAACTGGTAGGCCTGCGCCGGAATGTCCACACCAATACCGGGATAGACGTTCTGCCGCCAGGTACCACCAACGCCGTCCATGCGCTCGTAGATGACGAAGTCTTCGATACCTCGGCGGCGCAGCTCCAATCCGATACCGAATCCGGCCAGCCCGGCACCGATGACGGCGACATAGTGATCAGGTTGGCCGGTCATGCAATGGCCTCATAGGTGAGTTCCTTGGACCAGCTCGGCTGTTCGGCAAGCCAGCGCTTCGGGTAGTAGTCGGACAGCTTGACCATGGTGTTGGCCACCGCGTGATACGGGCCGTGAAGTGGGTTCTGCGCGTTGGTGATCATCGCCGCGCCGAGCCGCAGTACCTGGTACACCAGCAATCGAGTGCCCTTGCCGCGGCTGCCGACATTGACGAACCGTTCCATGGCGTCATACAAACGCTGTTCGCTCAGGCCCATGCCGATCAGATTGCCCTTGATTCTGTTGATGAGGGGGATCCCAGTGCCGAGCCCTAACAACAACCCCATCAGCAACGAGGGGCTGAGCACAGTGGCGACATTCTCGATGACGACACGGCGTAGATTGCCCTGCCCCATCATGTCCAGTACGTGGAAATCCACTGCCAGATGGCGTGATTCGTCGGAGTTGATATGCCGGAAGGCCTGGTGACAGATGGGGTCATTGACCTCCTCCAGCAGGAACTTCAGCAGCGCACCGTCCAGGGCCACTTCCAGCAACGGGATGATGGTGCCCAACACGGTGAGCGACAGCCCGTCCGAATACCTGTCCAGCCATTCAATAGCCAAGCGCACATTCACATTCGGAACAGGAACTTCATCCTTCTCGAGCATGCCCCAGCGCCGCATCAGTGCCAGCTCGGCATTGGCGTGCTTCTGTTCCTCGGCGTGGAAGTACCGATAGATCTCCGCGAGCGTCTCATTGGGGGCCTTTTTGGCCAACGCCGAAAACCCACGCGCGCCGATATTTTCGATCCACACCAGATCGGCCATGAAGGCCTTCAGCTTGGGCCGCTGCTCATCGGTGATCTGCTCGGCGCCAGGAGCATCCCAGTCCACATCAGCCAGGGCCCACTGCTTGTCCTTGATGGTCTGCAGCATGTCTTCCAGAACAATGGCCATCTCTTCGCCTTCCTATGCGGTCCGGGCCGTACGCAGGGGCTGTTGGGCCAGCACCCCGGTGATGAATCTGGCGGCCTCGCCCAGCGCCGCGTTGGCCTCCGGAATCAACCGGGGCAGGGCCTGGAACACGTGGATCTGCTCGGGCCAAATCTGCAGGTCGCATTGCCCACCGGCGCTTTCGATCATTCGTGCCAGCTCCTGCGCGTCGGCGGCCAGGAACTCGGCCCCGCCAGCCTGAATCAGAGTGGGCGGCAGGGAGATTCCGGCGGGGAAGCTCAGACGCAGGCGCGGCGAGTCGGCAGGCTCAAAGCGGGTGTACTTGTCCACCAGATGTTTGGCGGCGGCCGCGGTGATGGCGGGGTCAGGCCGCACCTTCTCACGTTCGGCGGCCAAACCGAGCGTCATGTCCAGCAATGGCGAGAACAACGCCACCGCACCGGGCTGCGGCACGCTCAGCCGATGGTTCTCGATGAGCAGGTCAACCGCGAGATGCCCGCCCGCAGAATCACCGGCAACCACAATGTTCTGGGCGGCATGACCACGCTCCAGCAGCCAGTCGTAGGCGGCCCGGACGTCGTCGGCGGCCGCTGGAAAGACATGTTCGGGTGCCAACCGGTAGTCGACGGTGAAGGCTGGCAGTCCGGTCGCCTCCGACAGACGGGCGACCATCGAACGGTGGGTTTTTGCCGAGCAGATGACGTAGCCGCTGCCGTGGATGTACAGAATGGCAGGGCCCGGGTCGTCGGCGCTGAGCGCTGCCCCCGCCCGAACCCATTCTCCCCGTATCGGATCCCTTAATCGCACCACCTCGGCGCCGCGGGGCATCGATCCACCGACCGCCATGATGGTCGCGACAATACGTCGCGCCAGCAGCACACCTGGCTTGCCCGTCTTGTCCAGACGAGCTCGAGACAGCACGGGCCGCAACCCCATGGCGGTGAGCGCTGTGGTGGCCTTGGTGCGCATCGAGGCATCAGAGACCGCTGCTGCGGCCATGTCCGCGGTGCGCAATGCCAACGACACTCCACCGACTACGGCGTTAATTCGCGCCTGCGTCTTGCGAGCACTGTCGCGACTCGGTTCGGTAGCCGGCAGATCGGCGAGGAACAAGTTCGGGAAGCCCGCCACTGTGGCCGAAACGCGGCCTGTCGGCTTCAACTGACGACGCTGGGCCCCCACCACCGGCACCACTGCGATGCTCGATCCCGCATCCGGGCTGGACGCGAAGACCACGACATCGCACTGGTGGTCGATACCTTCGGCGGTGCGGATGCCTCCACTGCTGAATCGGGCAATGGGCCAGGTAACCAGCTTGCAGTTGGGAGCCTGCAGTGCGGTAAGGAACTCATCGGTCACCACGACGTTGGGGCGACCGGTGAGCCTCAGCGGCGTCAGTTGACGCCGAATCCAGGGGTCCGGCACACGCCGGCGCAGGTTGCGCTGAGCCACCACTTCAAGCAACCCGCGTGTTTTGGGACTCCTACCCGAGAACCAGGCCTGGCGTGTCTCACGGCGCAGCGTGCGATCGACCAGCTGCCCCAGGCGGCCACTTGTCCGCGGCAGTACCCAATCGGGTGAACTTTGGAAAAGCTTGACACTGGCGGCATTTCGCACCACTACGGGTAGCACTGATGCGGCAGCGGCACTGTTGCCGACAACGGCGACGCGCAGCCCGGCAAGCTCTGTACCGTCACCGATCCGGGCGGCGTCGAGGATCTTTCCTGCGTACCCCTCGATGCCCCGGATGTCGGGACTACCGTCCACCGATCCAGTCGCCAGCACCACCGCGCGGGCGGTAAAGCGCTGTCCGGCTTCCGTGTCCACGATCCACACGTCATCGTCGAGCGCGACCCGGGTGACATCATTGCCAAACTTCACGTACGGATCGAGCGTGAACAGGGCAATGGTGTCGTCACGCCAGCTTCCCGGTGCCGGGCGGGCGCGGTCGAGCACGGTGAAGTCGGTGATCCCGGCCTCTTGCAAACCCACCGCGATGCCCAATCCGGTGTATCCGGCGCCGACGACGACGACCGGCAGCGCAGAGCCCGTCATCAGCGCACCACCGTGACCGGGGATTGCTGTTCGTAGGCGGAATCCCACAACTTATGCGGATCGGTGTCCTCGGGCAGCAGCCTGCCCAACCGCGAGATGATTCCGGTGCCCCACGAATAAGGCACGGGCGCATGGCGTTTCATCGCCCAGATGAGTTTGGCGTCGGGCTGCGGAACCACATACAGCCGCCCCCGATCGTGCGCGTTGAGAGTCGTCTTCGCGATCCACTCCGGCGACACGCCAACCCATTTGAACGCGGTGCTCGCGAGGTTGGTGAGTGGCCCGGGGATGCGCGCGCCGTCGAGGATGTTGGTCTTGACGGCCGTGGGACACAGCACCGTTACCCGCACCCCGCTGCCCGCCAGCTCCGCACGCAACGTCTCCGACAGCGCGAGCACGGCCGCCTTGCTGACGTTGTACGGACCCATCAGTGGCGCGGCCGCGAAACTGGCGGCCGACGATACATTGATGATGCCGCCGAATCCCAGCTCACGCAGCCGGGGGGTGAAAACCTGGCAACCGTAGATCATTCCCCACATGTTGATACCGATGGTGGCGTTCCAGTCGTCCATCGACACCTCGCCGATGGGTTTGCCGCCGGTACCGATACCCGCGTTGTTGATGACCAGATCAGGGGCATGCCCCAGCCAGGCGGTCGCGGTATCGGCGAGCGTGACTATCTCGTCGTACGAACTGACATCACACACGACGGGGTGCGCGTTGTCAGATCCGAGCTTGTCGGCGGTCTCCCGCGCGCTGGCCAGGTTGATATCGGCACACACCACTCGGCCGCCGCGGGCCACGATGGCCTCTGCGAAGGCGCGTCCAATACCGCTGCCCGCGCCGGTCACCACCGCGCTCGCCCCGTAGCTGACCTTTGGACGTCGGCGCGGGTAGGCTCCCGCGTCGGGTGCCGTCATTGGCATCACCCTTCGCTTGTCGCTTACGCATCACTCGTAAACGTAAACCAAGCGTGTGTCACGCCCGCCCGCTTGTCAAGGGTCCGGCGAGATTAATGTCGGGTTAGTCGTACCGCGCGAAGATTACTGCAACGCGGGCAGGCCATCAATCGAGCTGCCGTTCTTCTCCAGCGCGCTCTCCAGGGTCATCTTCTCCGCGGGCACCTTCTCGATATGCTTCTCATACACGTCTCGATGACCCACGAAATCCATCAGCGGAACCGAGTAGCCGCAGGAGTCGGACACCCGGGTGACGTCAACCAAAATGATTGAGCGCGTACCTTTTTCGAGCTTCTTGTCGAAGTGGCTACGGAGCTTCGGATAGTCGGATTCGTTGAACTGCACCACACGGGCGCGGCCGTGCAACCGGATGATGCGGCAGCGCTTGTCGAACGAGCAGAACATGAGCACGATGCGCCCGTTATCGCGCACGTGCGCGATGGTCTCCGCACCGCTGCCGAAGTAGTCCAGGTAGCCCACGTGGCGTGGCCCGAACACCGCGAAGGTCCCGGCCATCCCCTTGGGAGACACGTTGACGTGCCCTTCGGGACCGCTCGGTGCGGTGCCCACGAAGAACACCGGCTGCTCGGTCAGCCATCGAGCGAGCGTGTCGTCGATCTCCTCGTACACCTGACCCATACGGTCCAGGATGCCACTCGGGTCTGACAACCCGCCACTGGATTTCGCAGGTCAGGTGCGTGCGCGCAGGTCCTTGCGCAGGATCTTGCCCGCAGCGCTCTTGGGGATGGCGTCGATGAACTCCACCTGTCGAATCCGCTTGTGCGGAGCCACGTTCTGTTGGACGAAGGTCATGACCTCCTCATCGGTGAGGTCCTGATCGGTGCGGACCACGAACGCCTTGGGAATCTCACCGCTGGACGGGTCGGGAACGCCGATGACGGCAGCGTCGCCAATACCCGGGTGAGTCAGCAGCAACGCCTCCAACTCGGCGGGCGGCACCTGGTAGCCCTTGTACTTGATGAGCTCCTTGAGCCGGTCGACGATCGTCACCACTCCGTCGGCGCGCACGACCGCGATATCTCCGGTGTGCAGGAACCCGTCGGGTTCGATCGTCGCTGCGGTGGCCTCCTCGTTGCCGAGGTAACCGGCCATCACATTGGGGCCGCGCACCAGCAGCTCGCCGGGCGCGCTCTCGCCCTCGGCAGGAATCTCGATCTCCGCGCCGGTCTCGGTGTCGATGAGCTTGTTCTCAGAATTCGGCACCGGGATACCCACCGAGTTCAGCGGGATATCGGGCCGACCCGGTGGAATGAGGTGGCTGACGGGGCTGAGCTCGGTCATCCCGTAGCCCTGGCTGACGCGGCAATTCAGACGCGCGGCAACGGCATTGCCCAGCTGCTCGTCCAACGGGGCAGCGCCCGAGAACACCGAGCGCAGGCAGGAGACGTCGTACTTGTCGACGTCCGGGTGCTTGGCCAGCACCACCGCCACCGGCGGGGCGACAAAGACGTGGTCCACGCGGTAGTTGGCGATGGAGCCCAGGAAGGTGTCGAGCTCGAACCGGGGCAGGATCACCAGCTCGGCGCCCAGCTTGAGTTGCACGTTGAGCAGGACGACCAGACCGTAGATGTGGAAGAACGGAAGGACGGCCAGCACCCGGTCGCCTCGTTCCACCCCGTAGAGGTGCTTGGCCTGAGCGATATTGGCGACCAGGTTGTAGTGGGTGAGCATGACACCCTTGGCCTTACCGGTGGTTCCCGAGGAGTACGGCAGCACCGCCAAATGCGTTGCCGGGTCAAAGGAAATCTCCGGCGGCGCCAGATCGGGCCGCACGATATCGGCGAGCGAGAGGCGCCCCTCGACGGGGTCGACGGTGATCACGTCGACGGCATCAATACCCGCGATCTCCGCGGCCTCCAGCGCGCGCGACAGCAGCGGCGACACCGTGAAGACGAGCTGCGCCTTGGAGTCAATGAGTTGCTTGGCCAGTTCCTCGGCGGTGTACAACACGTTGACGGTGCTCGCGGTGCCGCCCGCGCGCAGGATGCCGTGCAAGACCACGGCGAAGGCCGAGCAGTTCGGCAGGAAGACCGCCGCGACGTCGCCGAGACCAAATCCGCGGGCGGCCAGACCCGCCGCCGCCGCGTCAATCTGCGCACGCAGCTCGCCAAAGGTGGTCTGCGCCCCGGAAAGCCCGTCGATGAGCGCGACACGGTCGTCGTCTCCGCTCGTGTCGCCGAACACGTACTCGTAGACAGAGCAGTCGGGAATGGAAACGTCGGGCAGAGGGCTACGGAACGTCACGCCGGACAGTCTTGCACGCCGCGTCTAGTCCGTGCCGATAGTCCTTGCCTCTTCTGGGCCTCGACTGGTCGACGGGGGTCCATCCTCGATGAGGTGCTCGAAGGCCTCAAGGTTTTTCAGCGACTCGCCCCGCGAGGTACGCCACGCCCACTCCTTCTGGATGGAGGT
The DNA here is from genome assembly GCF_004924335.1 of Mycobacteroides salmoniphilum. NCBI lineage: Bacteria > Bacillati > Actinomycetota > Actinomycetes > Mycobacteriales > Mycobacteriaceae > Mycobacteroides > Mycobacteroides salmoniphilum. The sequence goes on from NZ_CP024633.1 coordinate 3,889,454, forward strand.
CTTGAACCCCAACTCCAGCAAGATGTTGAAGTCGTTGTCCACGGCCTCGAGCACCTGTCCGAGCAACCTGTCGATCTCATCGGGGGTGATCGCGGGCAGCGGCAGGCGACCCACCAGGTAGATGTCGCCCGTGTTGTCGATCGTGTACGCGACGGCATACAGCCGGCGGTTGCGTTTGAGCAGGTATCGATAGACACCCTCGATGTTCTCGTCGGGGCGGCGACAGACGAACACCTCGACGCGCACGGCGTGCTCGCCCGGGCTGAGCATCGTGGTGATCTTTTGCTTGCGCTCACCCGGCAGCTCCACGATCAGCGCGGGCTTGCCGTCCGGTCCGTGATGCTCGGTGAAGACGATCTCCCGCTCCACGAGCGTCCGCACGATGGTGGCGTAGGCGTCCCCGGCCGTGGTCATCGCCGTAGCCCCGACAGCCGACGCGACCGAAACCGCGAACGCGGCGGACGCTGCGTCAAAGGTCTTTGTGGCGCACGGTAATCAGAGATCGCATGACTGTAACTGGCCAGCAGGGCATCGGCGGTGCTGGACCAGGAGAAGCCGGCGGCATGCGCGACGGTCGCACCGCTGAGTTCAGCCCCGGTGCGCATCAACAACTGCCCGATGGCGTCCGCCCAGTCCTCGGTGCGGTGGGTCGGAACCAGCAGGCCGGTGCGTTGGTCGGCGACCGCGACCGGAAGACCCCCCACCTCGGCAGCCACCACCGGGGTCCCGCAGGCCTGGGCTTCGATGGCGACCAGCCCGAAGGACTCTGAATAGCTGGGCACCGCAACAATATCGGCCGCCCGATACACCTGGGCGAGCCGTTCTCGCGACTGCGGCGGCAGGAAGGTGACCCGGTCTGCGATCCCGAGGTCCGCAGCGAGATCCTGCAGCGCCGTCGGCTCGTCGAGACCGCTGCCGGACGGCCCACCAACGATGAGAACACGAACCCCGGGCAGCTTCGCGGCTGCACGTACCAGCAGGTCGGGGGCCTTCAGGGGCTGGATGCGTCCAACGAAGGCGACGATCCGCTCGTCGGCCCGCAGGCCCAACTCGACGCGGGCGGCCGTCTTGTCTCCAGGCGTGAACACGTCCAGGTCGACGCCGGGGTGAACGATATCGATGCGACCGGGGTCCGCACGATGTATCGAAATCAGTTGCTCGGATTCGTCTTTGGTGTTGACGATGAGCCTGTCCGCCTCGTCCACCACCTGTTGCTCCCCCACCGCGCGCAGCGCGGGCTCCGGGCGGTCCCCCTCGGCGAGCGTCTGATTCTTCACCGCGGCGAGCGTGTGCGCGGTGTGGACCAGCGGGACGCCCCAGCGGTCGCGAGCCAGCCAGCCCGCCTGACCCGAGAGCCAGTAGTGCGAGTGAACCAGGTTGTAGTAGCCGGGCTCGTGGATCGCCTCGGCGCGCAGCACCCCGGCGGTGAATGCACAGAGTTGGGTGGGCAGGTCGTACTTGTCCAGGCCTTCGAACGGGCCGGCGACAATGTTGCGCACGGTCACCCCGTCCGCAACGGCCACCACCGGCTCATCGGAGGACGCGGTGGCACGCGTGAAGATGTCGACGGCAACGCCCCGGCGGGCCAGCTGAAGGGCTGTCTGCAGCACGTAGACGTTCATGCCGCCGGCATCGCCGGTACCCGGCTGGGCCAGTGGCGAGGTGTGTACGGATAGGACGGCGATGCGGCGCGGCTTCAGCGCCGAAACCGCCCGGCGCGCGAACTCATCGCCACTAAGCACACAGCCATCTTGTCACTTACGCACAAGCTGTCGACGCGCAGTACTCCTACCAGCGGTTTGCACCTCAGCGCGACGTGATCTTCTGGCGATATCCCTCTTCCAGGATTTTGCGCAGCTTTTCGTCCGAATGCGTGATGGCCAGCGAGATGAACGGCGAGATGACCTTGCCCAGGGCGCGTCCGGCGAGCCCGCCGGGCAGCCGGTAGTCGATGTTGATCTCCAGCTCGGTCTCGTCGTCCGAAATGGGCCGGAACCGACATTCGACCTGGTTGTCGATTCCCGAGCGCGATGCGGTGGTGAACAGGGTGTCGGGATCCCACTCCGTCACCTCGATCGTCGACCGGAGTGTGGCGCCGAGGTTGATGGCGATGTCGTACTTCGCCCCCAGCCCCCGTGGCACGTCGTTGACAAATCGAACGTGCTCGATCCCGAACATCCACTCCGCCAGATGGTGCGCATCGCCGATGTAGTCGAAGGCGTATGCCATCGGCACCTTCGCGGAGGACACGTGGTGGATATGCGTCATATGCACATACCTATCACTTTTTGGCCCCGCGTCGCAGATTCGCGGCCAAAACGCCAGCAACCACCTCGCTCAGTGTGAAGCTACGGCGGAAATTCACGGGAAATCCCGCCATAGCGTCACACTCGGCGTGCCGAGAGCCCTAGGCCAGCGCCGAGGTCTCCGAGCGGCGGGCCGATGCCCGCCGCATGGCGCCCAGCGGATCGGCGAACAAGCCACCGAGGGACACCACACCGGCGCCGGCCTCCTGCACGCGGTTGCCGAACGCTGTCACACGAATATCACGCTTGGACAACGTCGATCGATCCAGGAACGCGGTCTCGACGTCGTTCATCACCTCGGGGTATTCCGTAAAGGCCTGCCCACCTACGATCACCTCGTCGGGGTTGAGGATATCGCGCAGCAGCGCCACCGACTGGCCCAATACCCGGCCACGTTCGGAAAGCAGTTGGCGCGCAGACTCATTGCCGCCGCGCGCGGCCTTGTACACCGCGCTCACCGAGACACCATCACCTGCAGGCACGATGCGTAGTCTCCGCGCGGCGGCCAGCACTGCCTCGTCACTCACGGTGGTTTCCAGCTTGCCGGTACCGCCCAGCAATTCGGAATCAACCGGCAGCGCCGCGATGGTGCCCGGGCCGCTGGACGGGCTGTGCACCCGTCCGTCGATCGCCAGCGCGAAACCGACTGTCTCACGGGTGTATACGTACAGGCTCGTCAGCGAGCGGGCCGCGAAGCGCCGCAGGCCCAGTAGCAGCTCGGCTCCGGCCATCGCGTCCACGTGCGAGGCCACCGATACCGGCAGACCCAGTGTGTCGGCGAAGACGCGGCCAACGGGGGCCTCGGTCCAGCCCAAACGCGGGTGATCCACCGTCCCGGCCGGTCCGTCGACCACACCACCAGTGGCCACCCCGATCCACAGCGGCCGACGCCGGTGCCAGCGGGCCAGGTACCGCTGCGCGCTCCCGGCCAGCGAGGCCAGTGCGGCACCCTGCGGGCCGTTTGGCGTGGGGGTTTCCACCACATCAAGGGTTCGGCCGAACAAGTCGGTCGCCACAATGCTGGTGGCCCGGGCGCCGATGTGGATGCCCAGGGTCAGGAATGGCTCATGGTTGAGCTCCACCGGCACCCGCGGACGACCGATGGCGCCGGAAACCGCCAGATCAGCACGTTCACGAAGCAGCCCGGCGTCCAGCAGCGCGGTGACCTGCCGGTTGACAGTGGCGATGGAAAGGCCTGTGACCTGGGCAATCGCATCGCGGGCCACGGGTCCGCGCACACGGGCCGCGCGGAACACCGAGGACGCGGCGCTATCGCCGATGTACAGGGCGGGGGGATGAATCTGGTGACGGGAAACAGGTCGGCGAATCGGAGAAGTCATGAGAGGGGTCCTTTGGCGGAAGGCCGGATTCAGACGAAGGCTGAAGCGCGGGCTACAGATGGCTATTGGTGTTGTGAACTGGGGCGATACCGCACCCGAGACGTCAGGAAAGACGTGCAGAAACTAGGCGCAGCGACAGACGCAGCGACAACACAGCTCGCGAGCCAGCGGCAGCCGAGAACCAATACCCGCGATCACGAAAGTGACCCGGGGTTCGGCGGCACGCTTGATGGACACAGGCGCAATTTAGCATCCCTACGAGCCGATGTCCTAGTAGGACTTCTGACTACAGTGGCGTCCATGACCAATCCCACGTTCGACGACCGGGTCGCGGTCGTTACCGGCGCCAGCTCAGGAATCGGTGCGGCAACCGCTAAATCCCTTGCCGCCCTTGGATTTCATGTTGTGGTTGCGGCTCGGCGCGAGGACCGCGTCAACGCTCTGGCCGAAGAGATCGGGGGCACCGCGGTTGTGCTCGACGTCACCGACGCCGATTCGGTTGCCGCCCTTGCGCAGAGCCTGGATCGGGTGGACGTGCTGGTGAACAACGCCGGCGGCGCGTGGGGCCTGGAAACGGTGCTCGAGGCGGACCTGGAGCACTGGCGCTGGATGTGGGAGACCAACGTGGTGGGCACCCTGCAGGTGACCCGCGCCCTGCTGCCCGCACTGATTGCCTCCGGCGACGGACTCATCGTCACCATCACCTCCATCGCCGCGCTCGATGTGTACGACGGCGGCAGTGGATACACGTCAGCCAAGCATGCACAGGCGGCGTTACACCGCACGCTGCGCGGCGAGCTTCTCGGAAAGCCCGTGCGGCTCACCGAGGTCGCACCGGGCGCGGTGGAAACCGAGTTCTCGGTGGTGCGCTTCGACGGTGACCAGGACCGGGCGGACGCGGTCTACCGGGGCATCACCCCGTTGGTCGCCGAGGACGTCGCCGAGATCATCGCGTTCGTCGCGTCGCGGCCCCCGCACGTCAATCTGGACCAGATCGTCGTCAAACCGCGAGATCAGGCCTCATCCACCCGCCGCGCGACACGCGACTGAGCCTCCGGCAGGACTCGAACCCGCTCCACCTGTTTACAAGGCAGGCGCTCTTCCCGTTGAGCTAATTCGGCATTGTGGTCCCCCCGGGAAGAATCGAACTTCCATCCTCAGCTTCGTAGGCTGTCACTCTGTCCGTTGAGCTACGGGGGTGGGGCACCGCTGTTCGGCACCCCCGGCGGGGTTCGAACCCGCAACCTCCGGTTCCGGAAACCGGTGCGCTATCCATTGCGCTACGGGGGTATTGGGGCGACCGAAGGGAGTTGAACCCTCGACTGCGGAGTCACAGACCGCTGTGTTTCCGTTACACCACTGCCGCCATGCCGATGGGATGATCCTGTTGATCGGGCCGCTGCCTCACCAGGACTCGAACCTGAACTCCCGGATTCAAAGTCCGGTGGGCTACCGATTACCCCACGAGGCACTGTTGGTGCATGCGGAGGGATGCGAACCCTGCACCCACGCTCCCCGAGCAGGATTCGAACCTGCAGTCGCGGATTAACAATCCGCTGGTTTACCGGTTAACCAACCGGGGAAAGCGCCTGTGGGACAACACCGGAAGCCGACGCATAGGTGAACCTGTCTCGTTCCTTCGGCTCGAAAGGCTCACGCGCCAGCGTCATCCCGGCTTCCTGCGGAGTGCGGTCTCCCTTGAATCCGTTGCAGGACCGACAGGCCGCAACCGTGTTGAGCCAGGAGTCCACTCCCCCGCGGCAGCGCGGCAGCACGTGATCCCACGTATCGGCCCTGGACCCGCAGTACACGCAGGTGTAGCCGTCGCGACGCAGCACTCCCGCGCGGGTCACGCGGTGACCCGACCGGTAAGGGATGTACACATACTCGCGCAGCACGATAGAAGTCGGGAGTTCGACAATCAGCGACGCACTGCGTACATGCACTGCGGGGTCGTGGGTGTCGATGGCGTACACGACTCCCTTGAGCATGAGCTTGACCGCGCGCTGCCACGGGATCAGGTGCAGTACACGGTAGTCTGCGTTGCAGAACTGCACGGTGTGATTGGGCATGAAAGTTGACATTGCCGCGTACCTCCTTTCTTTGTTGAACGGTCGTCGGCAGATGGTCGCGCGGGCAGGATTCGAACCTGCGACTTTCGGGTCATGAGCCCGCTGGACTACCGGACTGTCCTACCGCGCATCGTTTTTCGTCGTACGCCGTGGAGGTTTCGATCCCCCGTCCCCGGATTAAGAATCCGGTGCTATCCCTACTCAGCTAACGGCGCGTAGTACCCCTCCCTGGATTCGAACCAGGAACCTTCCCGCCCTGAACGGGACGCCTCTTCCAGTTGGGCCAGAGGGGCGCATGCCACCACTATAAAGTTTTCAAATAACTTGCAGCACAATGCCTTTCATATCTACCACGCTACACATCGGACCTCCCGGCCCCGTACCGCAAACAATGATGCATCGGCCATGAGCCAATGTAAACCCTATTTATCTGGGTTAATATGTTGCGCTTCAGTAGTTTTGAGCGCACTAAACTCTAGGAATGTCTAGCGACATTCCTAGCAGCGCAAACCACAAGACTAAGATGCTTATGAGAATTTCTCGCCGGCAATCGCCTGTCGCCGGATCGTTCACCCATTGCCTGGGTGCTAAGTCGCAGCGACCACGACGAAACCGCCGGCGACGCTATGCGCATCCCGGCAATCTGCTCGTCATGGAACTGTGCGGACATGGACGCGACGGTACCAGCCTCCCTCGGCTGGTACGGCATGGTTTTTCTGCGCGCGGAACTATCGGGGCGTGGTTGTCGGGGTACCCGACAGCGAGGGCGCGCCCGACGGGGTCAACGGCGCTGACGTCGGCGTCCCCGACAGCGTCGGTGCACCCGACGGGGTGAGCGGGACTGAAGTCGGGATGGACGAGGTCGACGGCGTCGACGTGATCGTCCGTTCCTTCGGATTCGGGGGGAGCGCCGACATCGATTGCCAGGTCGGCCAACTCACCACCCAATCCCACAGGTCGCCGTCGGCGTACGACAACTCGATCGTGGTGCCGGTCACCTCGACGGGATCACCGTAGATGGCGGTGCGGAAATATGACTCGGCATCACCCAACGACAAGTTGATGCAACCGTTCGTGACATTGTTACTGCCTTGCTGACCAACGGTGTTGGGATTGGCGTGGATGAACTCGCCGTTGTTCGAGATCCGGACGGCGAAACGTTCGTGAACGTTGGTGTACCCGGCCGCCGGGTTGGACATCCAGAAATCCTCGTACTTCTCGGTGACGACGTGAATTCCGCTGCGAGTCACGTTGCGCGGCAGGTCCGCCTCGCCGTAGCTGCACGGCAGGTCCAGGATGGTGCCCTCGTCGGTGGTCACCCGGATGCGGTGACTCTGCGCATCGGCATAGACAATCTGACGGCGCCCCACGCTGAAATCCAAGGACATGTCCTCGTTCCCAAACGCCCCATCCCCCAGGGGAATCCCATAGAGGTTGGCCTTCACCCCGACCTTGGTGCCGGCCTTGAAGTACTCGCGTGATCGCCAATGCACTCGGGAACCCTGCTGCTCGTCGGGCAACCAGGCCCAACCGCCTTCGGTGGGCGGGTCGCACACGATGCTCAGCGACTTCTCCGCCGCGGCCTTGTCGGCAATATGCGCATCGAACTGGATGATCACGGGAGCCGCGATCCCCACCGTCTGCCCATCGGCGAGCTGGAACTGACCGTTGACCGTCGCCGTCGGCACCAGGGTGGTGAAGGTGCCGGACACCGCAACGGCCTTGCCGTCCAGCCCTACCGCCGCGCCCTTCCAGGTGTACGTCACGTCGAATCCGAGGGGCTCGGTGGTGCGGAACCTCGTTTGGTCGCGACTGAGCGCTCCGGCGACGACCTTGCCGTCGGCGTTGACCAGCTTCACGTCCTGGAACCACCCGTTGGCTACGGTCACACTGACCGGCGCGGTCGGGTTGACCTCCTTGGCCTTGTCGTCGGGCAAGAAGGTCAGGACGGCCCCCGGTGACGGGGCATCTTGCGGCGCATTCGAGCCGACGGTCGTGCAGGCGGCAGCAACAGCGGGCACCGTCAGACCCAACATCGTGAGCGCGCGCCGTCGCGTCAGCGCATCACGGAGATCTGGTCTGGGGTACTTCACGACACCCCACGATACGGCCCGCCGCGGACAGCTTCGCCCGGCCCGACCAGGATCACACATCGGATCATCCGGGACCTGCAGTTTTGTCGGCTCTCGCGGCTAGTAGACCGGGATATCGAAGATCGCCGCGGGCGCACCGTACTGCGTACCCCAGCCTGCCCAGGCGACATCACTCGGTCCCACCCGCTTGTCGACGAGCACCCAGCCCTGCGCGTCCTGATGCAGCAGGGCTACGTATTTCTTCGACAGGACGCCGTTGGCGGAGGCTTCGGCAAAGGGCGTACCGGTGTAGTCGACGGGACCGCCGTCGGGCGCCTGCATGGCCGACCAGAGGAAGACCCAACCCTCGGCCGACTTGAGGCTACGTACATCCAAACGCACCGGCTTGCCGAGCTGGGCCGTCACGTCCGCGAGCGCCGGCGCCAGGATTGCGGCCGCTTCCGGGGACGCCGGGTCCACCGGCGTCGCACCAGGGTCAGCCGTCGCGAGCGGCGCCGCGAGCAGCCCGACCCAGACCAACAACACCAGGAATCCGATCCGCATGGGCCTCCTTCGTTCCGTGACATTCGAACGGTAGACGACCGCCACGCGCATCTGCGGAAGGCGCGAATTCTGGCTCAACCAGAACTAGACGTCGATCACGGCCGTATCTTCCGGGGTCAGTGCGCGGCCATCGGCCGCGCGCAGCTCGAAGCGTTGCACCGGACGAGATGTCTCGCGATCGACCAGGGAAACACGCGGTTCCCCGGGGGCGAAACAGAACTCGTCGCTCCACTGCCTCAGTGCCACCAAGACAGGGAACAGCCCGCGGCCCTTGTCCGTCAGTTGGTATTCATGGCGCGCCCCAGCGGGAACAACCTCGAGGATGCCGTTGTCCACCAATGTCGCCAGACGCGAAGCCAGGATGTTCTTTGCGAGCCCAAGACTCTTCTGAAACTCCCCGAACCTGCGTAGTCCGTCAAACGCGTCACGAACGATCAGCAGTGACCAGCCGTCCCCGATCTCACCCAGCGGGCGGGCCAAGGTGCAGCTGGAGTCCGCGTGACTGGCGCGACCCACCATGGACAGGCTCCTTTGGTTGCAATATGCAACCATTCATGTCAGGGTTAAACGGTTGCGAAGTGAAACCAACTCTACCGAGGGGTGTCCGTGTTGACCAGACCCGTCATCGTGTTGTTCTCGATTGCCTGCGGGCTCGCGGTGGCGACCATCTACTTCTCACAACCGCTACTGGACACCATCGGCGCGCAATTCTCCATGCCCACAGCACAAGTCGGCATCGTGCTAACCCTCACTCAGGTGGGGTACGCCATCGGCCTACTGCTGATCGTGCCGCTCGGAGATACCGTCAACCAACGCCGGCTCATCGTCGGGCAGACCGTTCTGCTGGGTGTTTCCCTCCTTGCCACGGCGATATCGCCCAATGCGTGGACATTCCTGCTCAGCGTCACCGCGGTCGGTGCGCTCGCGGTGGTGACGCAGGTGATGGTCGCCTACACGGCGGTACATGCCGCGCCAGAGCGACAGGGATGGGCCGTCGGCGTGGTCACCGGCGGCATCATCAGCGGTATTCTCTTGGCACGCACGGTATCCGGCGCCCTGTCCGATATGTTCGGCTGGCGAGCGGTGTATGTGGTGGCCGCCATCGCCGCAGTCGCGACCGCGGCGATGTTGGCGCGCGCACTGCCGCACTCCACGCGCCCGCCTCAGGGGCTGCCCTACCGGCGACTGATCGCCTCCACGCTGCGACTCCTGCGTGACGTGCCGGTGTTGCGCTCGCGGGCCATCATCGCGATGCTCATCTTCGCCGCCATCACCGTGATGTTGACGCCCATGGTGTTACCGCTGACGTCCGCCCCATATCACTTGTCGCATACCCAAGTCGGGTTGTTCGGGCTGGCCGGGGCAGCGGGTGCACTGGGCGCGTTCAAGGCCGGATCATGGTGCGACAGGGGGTGGGCCAATCGGGTTACCGGCGTGGGCCTGTCGCTGATGCTGGCCGCATGGGCATTCGCGGCGACCCTGCGCTGGACCCTGCTCGGACTGACCATCGCAGTCGTGATCATCGACTTCGGGCTGCAGTCGGTACACGTGGCGAATCAGAGCCTCATCTACCGGCTGGATACCGAACTCCGCGGCCGACTCACCGCCGCCTATATGACGTTCTATTCGATCGGCAGCGCTGTCGGCGCCATTATGTCGACCTGGGTGTACGCGGCCCACGGATGGGGCGGAGTTTGCCTGCTGGGCGCCGCGATAAGCCTGGGCGCACTGTGCTATTGGATCGGGAGCAGCACCAGCTCTGGCGTGGTGGCCGCCGCGGACACCGACAACCGCTGCCGGGAAAGTGCCGGCCATGCCTGCACGGCACAGAACGGCGCGCACTGATCCTGTGCGGCGTGCGTCGCGACATGCACACAGCACTGGGTGAGCCGCTCCTCGATCATCGTCGACATATCCATGAACGGCTTGACGGTGATCCGCACTATGCGCTCTCCGAGCATGCGCCGCAGCTTCTCCCGGCGTCCCGGTAACGCCGAGGCGGCGAGCGTCATCAACGTGGAGATTCCCAAATCACAGCTGTCACAGATGGTCTTCCACACATCGCCGATCGTCGGATGCGACAGGGAGGATTGCTCGGAAAGCAGGCCCAACAGCGACTCCTTGACCGCCAGCCGCAGCTGCTGCGGAACCTCCTGATCGGCAATACGATTGGATACCAATCCGAGGTTCTCC